>NZ_JBFRGM010000006.1:0-332102 GCF_052115345.1 Mesorhizobium sp. 2RAF21
TTTCGGCGGCCGGGTTTTTCCAGGGCCCGGACGGCCCGGACTTAGGGCTCGTCACCAGACAGCGCCACCGTTAGCGCTGCCAGTCCGGCACCGGCGCCCTCCCTGATACCCGGTGCGCACCAGGTTCCCGTGAGGGCGATGCGCCGATTGTCGTGCAAACCCCGAACGTGTGGGCAAATCCGGGCGTGGTTTTCGTGCGGTTTTCGATAAGGGATTGAAGGGACACGGTTCTTTCTTTGAGCTTGCGCCTACCGCAGCGCTTTCTATCCACATCCTGCACCGCGCCGGTGCATCGGCGTTCCGGTATGGATTCCCGACACGCTCCGCTCGTTCCTCGCTCACGCGGTCGGGAATGACGAACCCTTCCTGCTTTCGCCAAGCCGTTGAGGCGGCGAGGGGATTATTACCGGCGCGGACGGGGCCGCAGTCGGCAATCCACATCGCGTTGCAGGCATCGCGCAGGCCGGTGGAACTCCATGTCCAACGCTCGGCCGATTCGGGAAAATTTGACAAATCCCGGGAAAGGGAAAAAAGATAAGGCGCTCAGATGTACGTGGGCCTCATCCCGATGAGGCAGTTCATCCGGCCTGGGCCTGGACGCAAATGGCGACATTTGTGCGGGCCTCTGGGTGCGGATAATGGGCACTACCCCTCGTCCAGTTACACCGGTTCGATGCGACAGGGGTATTTGCCATGAACATAAAAGTCAGGCCGGCAAAGCGGCTCGGGGTCGAGAAGATAATCCTTAGTCAGCCGCTCGAACTCGTTGAGATGGACGTCGACGGTGACGACATAAAGCTGCGTTTCTGTGCCGGCGGCCTCTACGACGACAAATCCCAATATCGCTACACCATGCAGTTTTCGCGCAGCGAGATGCTGGAACTGCTCACCGGCGCGGGCGCGCATTGATCGCAGCGGCGACCGGCCCAGTCGAACGGTTCGATCGGCCGCCTCTTATGTTGCACATGGCCGAAATCGGCGCCGCCGATGCCGATGGGCCTGGGGGCCTGCCCCGCCCCGGCTGAGCCGGGGCGGGGTAGTGTCGTAGGGTTGCCGGCTATTTGTGGCCGGCGAACTGCATCACGTCGGCGCAGAATTCGGCATGGGGCTTGCTCATGGCCGCATCCTGGCACTCCTTCGTCATCCGGCCCTGATCGTCCTTGGACATAGCCTGCCAGGCTTTCATCATGTCGTCCTTGGGCTTCATGGTCTTCATGCCGCTATCGGTGAAAAACGGCGTCATCACAGCCGGTTCATCGAGGGCTCCGGCAAAGGCCGGGCCGGCGAGGATCGAGGCCGCCAACGCACAAAGGCAAAGAATTTTCTTCGTCACGCTAAGTCCTCCCGTAGGGTTGAAGAGGCCGGCTTGTGCAGGCCTCATTTGTGAGTACGGGGACAAACAAACGAATGTTTCTGGCCTGCCGTTCACGAAATAGTGCGCCGCCGGGCGAAGCGGCCTCCCATGCGCCTGTGACGCGAATGCGTGACGGCAAGTGAAGACACCCTTGCCTTCCGTCTCCGTCTCGGCTTCAAGCAGGACCATGCCAAACCCTCTCACCATCGCCATCGACGGCCCGGCAGGCGCGGGCAAGGGCACGTTGGCCCGCCGGCTGGCCGACTATTACCACCTGCCGCATCTCGACACCGGCCTCACCTATCGCGCCGTCGCGCATATGCTTCTGACGAAAGGCTGGCCGCTGGGCGATGAGCCGCATGCCATCGAGGCGGCGCGGCTGGTCGAACTGTCGGGGCTCGACAAGCGCATCCTGTCGGCGCACGCCGTCGGCGAGGCCGCGTCCAGGGTCGCGGTCATTCCCGAGGTGCGCAGGATCCTCGTCGACAAGCAGCGCGCCTTCGCAACCCAGTCTTCCGGGGCGGTGCTCGACGGCCGCGACATCGGCACCGTGGTGTGCCCCGACGCCGCCGTGAAGCTCTATGTGACGGCCAGCGCCGAGGTTCGTGCCGGGCGGCGCCTGGCCGAAATCGAGGAAAATGGCGGATCGGCCGATTTCGCCGCGATCCTTGCCGATATCCAACGCCGCGACGAGCGCGACATGGGCCGCGCCGACTCGCCTTTGAAGCCTGCCGCCGACGCGCACTTGCTTGATACCTCGCAAATGGATATAGAAGCCGCGTTTCTGGCGGCCAAGGCGATCGTTGACGACGTCCTGGCCAAGAGAGACGAGGCCTGATCAGGGTTTTTCGCCGATCGCTGTTGTCTGCGGCGCGAAGATACCCATATCGGACCAAAACCGGCCTGCCAGCATTCTTCTGCGCCGAACCGCCGCTTCATCGCGGCCAAGGGTCTTGACCCGGAATGTCGGCAGGTCATCGCAACGCTAACCCACGGCGCCAGCCTCCAGGAGAGGCTTTTCAGGAGAAAATATGTCTCAAGCTATTCCCACTCGCGACGATTTCGCGAGCATGCTCGAAGAATCGTTCTCGGACGGTCACTCGGGCGAAGGCCAGGTCGTGCGCGGTACCGTTACCGCCATTGAAAAGGACATGGCCATCATCGACGTCGGCCTCAAGGTCGAAGGCCGCGTGGCACTGAAGGAATTCGGCGCCAAGGGCAAGGAAGGCGGCCTCAAGGTCGGCGATACCGTCGAAGTTTATGTCGAGCGCATCGAAAACGCGCTGGGCGAAGCCATGCTCTCGCGCGACAAGGCGCGCCGCGAGGAAAGCTGGGTCAAGCTGGAAGAGAAGTTCGCCAAGGGCGAGCGCGTCGAAGGCGTCATCTTCAACCAGGTCAAGGGTGGCTTCACCGTCGATCTGGACGGCGCCGTTGCCTTCCTGCCGCGTTCGCAGGTCGACATCCGTCCGATCCGCGACGTCACCCCGCTCATGCACAACCCGCAGCCCTTCGAGATCCTCAAGATGGATCGCCGTCGCGGCAACATCGTCGTGTCGCGCCGCACAGTTCTCGAAGAGAGCCGTGCAGAACAGCGCTCCGAGATCGTCCAGAACCTCGAAGAGGGTCAGGTTGTCGAGGGCGTGGTCAAGAACATCACCGACTACGGTGCGTTCGTTGACCTCGGCGGCATCGACGGCCTGCTGCACGTCACCGACATGGCCTGGCGCCGCGTCAACCATCCGACCGAGATCCTCAACATCGGCCAGACTGTCAAGGTGCAGATCATCCGCATCAACCAGGAAACCCACCGTATCTCGCTCGGCATGAAGCAGCTCGAGTCGGATCCGTGGTCGGATATCGGCACCAAGTTCCCGATCGGCAAGAAGATCACCGGCACCGTCACCAACATCACCGACTATGGCGCGTTCGTCGAGCTGGAGCCGGGCATCGAAGGCCTCATCCACGTTTCGGAAATGTCGTGGACCAAGAAGAACGTGCACCCCGGCAAGATCCTGTCGACCACTCAGCAGGTCGACGTGGTCGTGCTCGAGGTCGATCCGGCCAAGCGCCGCATCTCGCTCGGTCTCAAGCAGACGCTGGAGAACCCGTGGCACGCCTTCGCCGCCAACCACCCGGTCGGCTCGACCGTGGAAGGCGAAGTCAAGAACAAGACCGAGTTCGGTCTGTTCATCGGCCTCGACGGCGACGTGGACGGCATGGTCCACCTGTCGGATCTCGACTGGAACCGTCCGGGCGAGCAGGTCATCGAAGAGTACAATCGCGGCGACATGGTCAAGGCGCAGGTTCTCGACGTCGACATCGACAAGGAGCGCATCTCGCTCGGCGTCAAGCAGCTGCAGCGCGACACGGCCGGCGAAGCCGCCACGTCGGGCGAACTGCGCAAGAACGCCGTCGTCACCTGCGAGGTCACCGGCGTGAAGGATGGCGGTCTGGAAGTGCGGCTTGTTGAAAGCGGCATCGACACCTTCATCAAGCGTTCCGACCTGTCGCGTGACCGTGACGAGCAGCGCCCCGAGCGCTTCACCGTCGGTCAGAAGGTCGACGCCCGCGTCATCGCCTTCGACAAGAAGACCCGCAAGCTGCAGGTCTCGATCAAGGCGCTGGAAATCGCCGAGGAGAAGGAAGCGGTCGCTCAGTACGGCTCGACCGACTCCGGCGCTTCGCTGGGCGACATCCTGGGTGCCGCGCTGAAGAAGCAGGGCGGCAACTAAGCCGACCGCACCATTGCCGCGCCGCTCTCGGCGGCGCGACACAGAGACAAAAGAACCCGCTGGAGCGATCCGGCGGGTTTTTTGTTGTCTTGTCCCGAACGGGCCGTCTTGAAAGTCGTCAACCGTCCGGGGACATTGCCGCCGCCGGCGTCATGCTGGTGTTTGTCCCGGGGTGGTTCTCAATGATCGATCATGTCACCGTCGCCGTCAGCGACCTCGCCGCGAGCAAGCTGTTTTACGAGAAGGCTTTCGTGCCACTCGGCTACCAGCTTTCCTTCGGAGAGGAGGGTGTCTTCTGGGCCTTCAACATCGGCGACGGCCTGTTCGAGATCATGCAGGCAGCCAGCCCCGGACCATTGACCCGCGTGCATGTCGCTTTCCGCGCCAAAAGCCATGCGCAAGTGGACGCTTTTTATCAGGCGGCACTGGCAGCCGGAGCGGCTGACAACGGCGCGCCGGGACCGCGCCCCGCTTATACGCCGAACTATTACGCGGCCTTCGTGATCGATCCGAATGGCTACAACATCGAGGCCATGATCGACGAGGCCGCCGACGCCGGTTGACCGGCGGCCTGCAGCGAACTGTCGGGAGAGACCCCGATCTAGGCCTTGCCGTAAAGCGGCACCAGCGTGCCGTTCATCGCCTCGTTGCTGGGCGAGGCGAGATAGACGATCGTTTCGGCCGCCGCGTCCAGGCTCACCCATTTCGAAAAATCGGCGTCGGGCATGTCGGCGCGGTTGGTCGGCGTGTCGAGCGTGGAAGGGGCGATCGCGTTGACGAGGATACCCTTGCCCTTCAGCTCCTCAGCCAGCGCCACCGTCATCGCCGCCACCGCGGCCTTGCTTGCCGCATAGGCGACCATGCCGGCGCCGCGCCTCGGGTCAAGCCCGGGCCGCGCCGAGACATTGACGATGCGCCCGGCCGTGCCGGAGGCAAGCATGGCGCGCACCGCCGCCCGGCTGCACAGGAAGGCGGTGCGGGCATTGGTGTCCATCATCTCGTTGTAGGCGGCCGATTCGGTCTTCTCCACCGGCGCCATGGCGAAACCGCCGGCAAGATGGATCGACGCCCACAGGTCCGGCACGCCGGCATAGAAGGCGGTGACGGCCTCGGTGTCCTCCAGATAGACATTGTTCACCAGCCGCACGCGCTCGTGCTTGGTGAAGGGGAAATGGGCGGGTGCCGCGGCATGGCTGTTCGGCACGTGACAGATCGCGCCTTCCTGCAACAGCCGCGTCACCACGGCACTGCCGAGCGCGCCCGTGCCGCCGGTCACCACCACATGTTTTTGTTCCAGCGTAGCCGCCATTCGCGACAACTCCTGCTCGTGGAAAGAAGATTATGGAAAGTCGCGCCTTTCGGGCGATCACTCAACCGAAATCTCGATGAGGAAAGGCTTTTTTGTCGCGCGTGCCTTACCCAAAGCTTGCGCCAGGCCCGCCGGGCCGTCGAGCCGGTGCGAGCCGATGCCGTAGGCTTCGGCCAGCTTGCAGAAATCCGGCGGCGCCGGCGAGACGCCGACCGGTTCGACACCGACATCGCGCATCGAGGTCTCGATCTCGCGGTAGCCGCGATTGTTCCAGACCACGAAGATCACCGGGGTTCCGGCGTCGAGCGCCGCGCCGACCTCGGGCAGGGTGAACTGGAAGCCGCCGTCGCCGGTGAGGCAGACGACCGTGGCGTCCGCTACGGCCAGCGCCGCGCCGATCGCAGCCGGCGGGCCGAAGCCCAGCGCGCCGAAGCCGGTCGCGGCATTGAACCAGCCGGACGGCCGGTCGTGGTCGTAATAGAGGTTGGCCGCATAGACGGGCTGGGTGGAATCGCCGACGATGATGGCGTTTGGCAGCGCGTTGCGGATCGTCTCCACGGCCGCGACCTGCGCCTGCATGGCCGGGCCGATCTCGGCGAAGGCGGCGGCCCGAGCCGAGGCGGCGCGCGGCGCCCCTTGCTTGGTGGCCGCGCCGGCATCCTGTGCCACTGCCTTCAGCAATGCCGCGAGCGCCTCCGCGCAATCGGCCTCGATGGCGATTGTCGCCGGGTGGCGGGCGAGCTGGTCCGCGTCGATGTCGATGCGCACCAGTTGGGCCGGTGCCGCGAAGCCGCCATCGCCGTACATGTCATAGTCGGTCGGGCCGAATTCGGTGCCGACCGCCAGCACGAAATCGGCGTCGGCCATCAGCGCGCGCACCGCCTTCAGGCTCGGGCTGGCGGGAACGGTGAGCGCGTGGCCGTGCATGAGGCCGCGCGCATTGGCAGTCTGGATCACCGGCGCGTCGAGGCGCTCGGCAAGATGCCGAAGCAGGGTGCCGGCACCCCTGGCGCCGCCGCCGGCCAGGATCAGCGGGCGCGCGGCGGCCGTTGCCAACGCCGCCGCCTTTTCGATCGCCGCCATATCGAGCGCCTTGGTGCGTGGCGGCTGCCCGGTCGCTTTCAGCCCGTCGGCCGGCTGGCCCATCACGTCGAGGGGAATTTCGATGTGAACCGGGCCGGGCCGCGCCGTCTTGAACAGGTCGAAGGCGCGCGCCAGCACACTTGGCAATTGCGCGGGCTCCGTGACGCGTTCGGAAAACAGTGCCACCTTCGCCATCATGCCGCGCTGGTCGGGCAGTTCATGCAGGTAGCCGAGGCCGCGTCCGAGCGTCGGCGTGGCGTTGACGCCGGAAATGACCAGCATCGGCACTGAATCGGCCCGTGCCTGACCCATGGCGGTGATGGTGTTGGTGAGGCCCGGCCCTGTGATGACGAAAGCGACGCCCGGCCTGCCGGAGGCGCGTGCATAACCGTCGGCCATGAAGCCGGCGCCTTGCTCGTGGCGCGGCGTGATGTGGCGAATGCCAGATCGGGCAAGGCCGCGATAAAGCTCGACCGTGTGCACGCCCGGAATGCCGAACACGGTGTCGACGCCATGGGCTTCGAGCAGCGCGATGAGCGCTTCGCCAACGGTGGTCATGTCTTGGTCTCCTCCTCCGGGCCGAGTTCCAGTTCGGCCTCGACGGTCCTGATGCCGATGGCGGCGAGTTCGCCGGCCGAAAACATCTCGCCGGCAAGGCAGCCTTCGAGCCACAGGCCGTCGATGACGGCATTGACGGCGATGGCGTGGCCGCGCAAGCGGGCCTTGTCGGGCGCGCGACCCTTCGCCGCCAGCACTTCGGCCACGAGCGCCTCGACCTCGTTGCGGAAGCCGAGATAACCCTCGCGATGCGCGCTGGCCAACGCCGGGTCGGAATTGGCGCGGCCGATGAAGGTCGCCCACAGCGAAAACACCCGCTGGTCGACGATCGGCGCCTCGAGATTGGCGGCGACGAAGGCTGCAAGCCGCTGGCGCGGCGTGGCGCCATCCATGGCAAGTGCCGCCTTGGCCTGCTCGGTCATGCGGCCGACCAATGTCGCGTAGGCTGCCTGCAACAAGTCTTCCTTGCTGGGGAAATAATGCCGGATCAGCCCGGCGGTGACGCCGGCGCGCAGCGCGATGGCGCGCAAGGTGGCCCCTTGCAGTCCGCGTTCGGCCACGCAATCCAGGGTCGCCTCGACAAGATCCTGCCGCCGCCGCTCCTCGCCTTCGCGGCGGAACTTGCGGCGGACCGGCGCATTCATTGCCGCAGGATCGGCCGGGTCAGGCAGGTCGGTCCGCCCTCGCAGGCGATGCACAGCGCGTCGGCCTCGAAGGTCGCCACCGTGCAGCCCGCCGCTTCCATCGCGGCCTTGGTCTTGGGGAAGCCGGCGACGGCGATCACCTGTCCGGGGCTGGTCGGCAGGACATTGAGGCTGAGGCCGTTGGAGGCGGCGAATTCGCCGGCATCGCCTTCGACCAGCCGAATGCCGCGCTCCCTGAGCATCTGGTAGAACGGCGCCGGCAGCAGCGGCGAATAGACCAGCGCAAGATCGTCGGCCAGCGGGCTGATCACCGACATCAGATGCAGGCAGGCCTCCTCGCCATGCCACAGCGGCAGGTCGAAGCCGTAAACGGCGATACCCAGCGGCGACAACAGGTTCGAGACCTGCTGGATACCGGCCTGGTTGGTGCGCACGCCGCGGCCGATGGCCAGGGTGCGGGCATCTACCCACACGCAGTCGCCACCCTCGACCTGGCCGGGCGCCTCGACGCGGCCGAGGATCGGAATGCCCAGCTTCGTATAGGTCTCTTCGTGCAGCGCTGGTTCTCCGGCGCGCAACGCCTTGCCCATCGACAGGATCAGGGCGCCACGGTCGGTCATCAGTGATGGATCATGGGTGAACACCGAGTCCGAAAGCCCGTCGGCCCGGTCCTCGACCCATTCGATTTCGGCGCCGGACGCCGCGACCAGATCGGCAAGCGCGGCGTGCTGCACGGCCGCTTTCGCCGGGTCGAAGCCCGGCCCGTAATGCCAGGCTGCCCTGTCGGCGCCGCGCATGGCGTTGGCCGCCGACCGCATCAGCACGCGCCGCAGCGGCGCCGCCATGGACTGAGATCCGAAAGCGCTCATCGATGCCCTTTTAGGTTGAAAAAAATCGAAGAAATTTCATGAAAGGCTATTTATACACTTGCGTAACAAGGCCGCAAGTGCCGTAATGGCGAGGATTGACGGGCCGGCGCTGCCGGGTCCATGCTGAAGTCTGGAGCGGGACAGTACAGCGTATGTTGATTAGCCGGATAGCTGTTCGACGAGAGGTCGAATGTCGCGCAGAGGGTCGCCGGTGAGCGTCGCGAGCGCCGCATCCGCTCCGTCCGGCAAGGTGCTGAACAGCGCCGCCGAAGCCATTCATGTCGAGGACCTGCACAAGAAATTCGGCGAGCTTCACGTGCTGAAAGGCGTGTCCTTGTCGGCGCGCGACGGCGAGGTGGTGGCCATCATCGGCGGCAGCGGCTCGGGCAAATCCACCCTCTTGCGCTGCATCAACTGCCTGGAAAACCCGACAAGCGGCATCATCCGTGTCAATGGCGAGGAGATCAAGCTCAAGGCCGACAGCCATGGCCATACCGTGCCCGCCGACCGCCGGCAGATCGAGCGCATTCGCTCCAAGCTCGGCATGGTGTTCCAGAGCTTCAATCTGTGGAGCCACATGACGCTCTTGCAGAACGTCATCGAGGTTCCGGTGCATGTTCTGGGCGTCAGGCGCGACGAGGCGATCGCCACGGCCGAAAAGCTGCTGGCCCGCGTCGGCCTCGCCGAGAAGCGCGACGTCTACCCGGCCTTCCTGTCCGGCGGCCAGCAGCAGCGCGCCGCCATCGCCAGGGCGCTCGCCATCCAGCCCAGGGTCATGCTGTTCGACGAGCCGACCTCGGCGCTGGACCCCGAACTGGTCGGCGAGGTCTTGAAGGTGATCGGCGACCTGGCGCGCGAGGGGCGCACCATGGTGCTCGTCACCCATGAAATGAAGTTTGCCCGCGAGGTGGCGACGCATGTCATCTACCTGCACAACGGGCTGGTCGAGGAAGAGGGGCCGCCCGAGCAGGTGTTCGGCGCGCCGAAATCCGAGCGGCTGAAACAGTTTCTGCGCAATGTTGGATGACCCTTCGGGGTCTCGGCATGCCGGAAAGAGAAGACGAAAAAAATACTGGGAACATGAAAAACAACGGGAGAACTGGAATGAAAACATTTCTCAAGACCGCAGTCGCCGCCGCCGCGCTCGCGCTGGCGGGAACCTTCGCGGCCAGCGCCGAGCAGGTGAAGGTCGGCTTCTCGCCTGAAGCCTATCCGCCCTTCTACTCGCAGGATGCGTCCGGCAAGTGGGGTGGCTGGGAGGTCGACATCGCCATGGCGATCTGCGCCGAGGCCAAGCTCGATTGCGTGCTGACGCCGATTCCGTGGGATGGGCTGATCCCCGGCCTCAAGACCAAGAAGATCGACACCATTATGAACTCGATGTCGATCACCGACGAGCGCAAGAAGGAGATCGACTTCTCCGACAAATATTACAACACCCCGACCTCGATCGCCGGCGCCAAGGGCCAGAAGTTCGACGCGACGCCGGAAGGGCTGAAGGGCAAGGTGATCGGCGTTCAGGTGTCCACCATCCACGCCGCCTACGCCAAGAAGCATTTCGGCTCGACCGCGGCCGAGATCAAGGAATACCAGACCCAGGACGAGGCCAATCAGGACCTCGCCGCCGGCCGCATCGACGCCACCCAGGCCGACCAGATCGCGCTCGATGCTTTCCTGCAGTCGGACCAGGGCAAGGCCTGCTGCGACATGAAGGGCAATGTCGCGCCCGATCTCGAAGTGCTCGGCCCGGGCGTCGGCGCCGGCGTGCGCAAGGGCGACGACGAGCTGAAGGGCAAGATCAACACGGCCATCAAGGCCATCCGCACCAACGGCAAATATGCCGAGATCACCAAGAAGTACTTCACCTTCGATGTCTATGGCGACGAGGTCCAGTCCAACTAGGGTCGCGGACTGAAACCGCTCCGCGTGGCGCCGTCACCGGCGACGCGCGCATCCGGCGGGCGCTCTGCGCCGACGCCGGGTCATGAGCCGGCACGTCGGGGGGCGGGCCGGCTCATTCGAAGCAATTCTGCAGCGGCGGTCCGTGGTGCCGCCGTCCAGTCGGGGTAACGACGCTGACAGACATCTTCCTTTCGGCCTCGGCGGCCGGCCTCGCCGACCTCCTGGCATTCAGTCCGCCTGGCTGGGGTGGCAATCTTTTGCGTGGCCTGCTCGCTTCGGTCGGCATCGCCTGCGGTTCGTTCGGCCTTGGCCTTCTGATCGGCATCTGCGGCGCCTATGGCAAGCTTTACGGCAGCCCGATGGTGCGCGACCTGTTCGGCCTCTACACCACCGTGGTGCGCGCGGTGCCGGAACTGGTGCTGATCCTTTTGCTCTATTTCGCGGGGACCGACCTGGTGAACCGCCTGCTCACCTTGATGGGCTATGCGCCGGTCGACATCAACGGCCTGATCGCCGGCATCTGCGTGCTCGGCGTCGTCCAGGGCGCCTATTCCACCGAAGTGCTGCGCGGCGCCATCCTCGCCATTCCGCAGGGCCAGATCGAGGCGGCACGGGCCTATGGTATGTCGCCGGCGCTGCAATTGCGGCGCATCACCCTGCCGGCGATGGCGCCCTTCGCCATTCCGGGCCTCGCCAATCTGTGGCTGATCGCCACCAAGGACACCGCCCTGCTGGCCGTCGTCGGCTTCAATGAGCTGACGCAGACGACGCGGCTCGCTGCTGGCGCCACCAAGGCCTATTTCACCTTCTTCATTGCCGCCGGCGTGCTCTATCTGGCGCTGACCCTGGTCTCCAACCTGATCATTTCGCGTTTCGAACGCTATTCGCGGCGCGGCATGCCGCCTTTGGCGGAGACACGCTGATGGCTATGGCAACGACATCGGTTCCCCAGCGAAGGTCGGAATGGCTGCAGCCGCACCGCATCGTGCTGATGATCATCGCGGCGGCGATCGTGCTCGCCTCGATCTTCTTCATGCGCTGGGACTGGCTGCCCGCCTATCTGCCGCTTGCCCTGCAAGGCATCTGGCGCACCATCTGGCTTCTGGCGGTGACGTCGGTTCTGGGCATTTCGCTGGCGATCCCGATCGGCTTCGCCCAGGTCGCCGGTCCGGCATTCCTGGCGGTGCCGGCGCGGCTGTTCTGCACGGTCATCCGCGGCACGCCGCTGCTGTTGCAATTGTGGCTGCTCTATTACGGACTGGGCTCCCTGTTCCCGCAATTCCCGTGGATCCGCGACTCCTTCCTCTGGCCGTATCTCCGGCAGGCCTGGCCCTATGCCGTCCTGGCGCTGACCTTGTCCTATGCCGGCTACGAGGGCGAGGTGATGCGCGGCGCCTTCGCCGGCGTGCCGAGAGGACAGCTCGAAGCAGCGCGCGCCTTCGGCATGCGCCGCTGGACCGCCTTCCGGCGCATCTGGCTGCCACAGGCCTTGCGGCGCGCCTTGCCGACGCTGGCCGGCGAGACGGTTCTGCAGCTCAAGGCAACGCCGCTGGTGGCGACCATCACCATGGTCGACATCTATTCCGTGGCGTCGCGGGTCCGGCAGGAGACCTTCGTCACCTATGAGCCCTTGCTGCTGCTGGCGGTGGTCTATATGGCCATTACCGGCGTCCTCGTTTTCGGCTTCCGCAAGCTCGAACAGCGGATCCCGGCGAGACTGGGTTGACCCGCTTCGCGCTCTTGCGGCAGAGATCGTGCGACAGGCTGGCCCAGGGGGTGGGCGCGGAATTTTTGGCGGCGTCGACACCAGGCTGCGCGTGGCGCCGCCGGGTCCGGTTCAGGGGGATGGGATGCAGCTCAGTCTCGAACAGGCCAGTGCCCTATGCCGCATGGCGGCGCTCGGGGCCGGCGCCAGCGATGAAACCGCCCGCTCGATCGCTACCGCGGCGATCGCTGCCGAGGCGGAAGGCAACAAGGCCGTCGGCCTGTCGCACTATATCGACTATCTGGAAGCGCTCGAGGCCGGCCGCATCAACGGCAAGGCCGAACCGGCCATCTCCCGCCCGGCGCTCGCCATCTATCTTTCGGACGCACGGGGCGGTGCCGCCCATACCGGCTTCGACCGCATCGCCGAGGATCTTGCCAAGACGGCGCGGCTGTTCGGCGTCGCCATCTTCTCGCAGAAGAACGCCTATACGGCCGGCGCGCTCGGCTATTTCACCGGCCGTCTCGCCGAACAGGGCCTGGTCGCTTTCGGCGCCACCAACGGCCCGGCGGTGCTTGCCGGCTCCGGCTCGACCAAGCCGGTCTATTGCACCAATCCGATGTCGTTTGCCTGCCCGGCCGCCGACGGCCCGCCGCTGATCATCGACCAGTCTTCGAGCGCGACCGCCTTCGTCAACATCCGCAAGGCGGCCGCCGACGGCAAGGCGATCCCCGAGGGTTGGGCCCTCGACAATGCGGGTAACCCGACCACCGACCCCGCAGCCGCCATGAAGGGCGCGCTGCTGGCTTTCGGCGGCCAGCGCGGCGCCAACATCGCGCTGATGGTGGAGGTGCTGGCGGCCGGCCTGTCGGGCGCCAACTGGTCGCTCGACGCGCCCTGGTTCACCGGCGGGCCGGACAACCCCGGCACCGGCCTGTTCATCCTGGCGATCGAACCCAAGCTGCTCGATCCCGATTTCGAAAAGCGCATGAAGGATCAGCTGGCGCGGCTCAATCGCCGCTACGGCGTCCACATACCCGGGGTCTCGAAGGCGACGGCCACCGAAAAAGCCGCCGCGCGCGGCATCACCGTCTCCAAGGACATCGTCGAGCGCATCGCCGATTTCGCCGAGCGGCACAAGCGCTAGCCGTCCGCTTTCGCGGGCGGACTGGCTGCCCCAAAGATGAAGCCGCGGCGACCTCCTGTCGCCCTTTGCCTTTGGCGCGAAACCGACTATGAAACGGCTTCAGCCAAGCTTTCGAGCGCCGGAGCCAGCCATGACCGAAATCCTGCAAACCCCCAAGCTCGTCGTCGTTTTCGGCGGCTCAGGCTTTGTCGGGCGGCATGTCGTGCGCGCGCTGGCCAAGCGCGGCTATCGCGTCAGGGTCGCCTGCCGCCGTCCCGATCTCGCCGGCCATCTGCAGCCGCTCGGCAATGTCGGCCAGATCCAGGCGGTCCAGGCCAATATCCGCGTGCGCTGGTCGGTCGACAACGCCGTCCAGGGCGCCGATCACGTCATCAATCTCGTCGGCATCCTCCATGAAAGCGGCCGCCAGCGCTTCGGCGTGGTGCATGATTTCGGCGCTCGCGCCGTCGCCGAGGCCGCCCGCTCGGTCGGCGCAGGCCTCACCCATGTCTCGGCACTCGGCGCCAGCGCCGATTCCCAATCCGACTACGCCCGCACCAAGGCGCTGGGCGAGAAGGCCGTTTTCGACACCAAGCAAGACGCGGTGATCTATCGCCCGTCGATCAATTTCGGCCCCGAGGACGGTTTCTTCAACCGTTTCGCCGCGATGGCGCGCTTTTCGCCCGTGCTGCCGCTGATCGGCGGCGGCGAGACCCGTTTCCAGCCGGTCTATGTCGGCGACGTCGCCGAGGCGATCGCGCGTTCGGTCGAGGGTAAGGTCGAAGGCGGCCGCGTCTATGAACTCGGCGGGCCGAACGTGCTGACCTTCAAGCAATGCCTGCAGGAAATGCTGACGGTGATCGAGCGCAAGCGCCTGCTGGTGGCGATGCCGTGGTGGGTGGCGCGGCTTCAGGCGTCGATCCTCGGCCTGCTGCCAAATCCGCTTTTGACCGGCGACCAGGTTACGCTGCTGCAGTCGGACAATGTGGTTTCCGATGCCGCCGCCAAGGAAGGCCGCACACTCGCCGCGCTCGGCATCACCGCGAAATCGGTCGGCACCATCCTGCCCAGCTATCTGTGGCGTTTCCGCGCCGCCGGTCAGTTCCAGCGCAAGCCCGCTGCCTGATCTTTCTGATATCTCGCGTGCTAGAAAAAGGCTGGAGCAATCCGGCCTTTTTGGTCGTATGCGGGGCGTCGTTAACGCGCTGGGCCGGATGACGTAGACGATGGAGAGCCAACTGGAACTCGTGCTTTTGCATGCGCTGCCGTTCGACGCAGCAATGTGGACAGAACAACAGAATGTCCTGCCCGGCCACACGCATGCCCCCACGATGTACGGTCTTGGTGAAACCCTGCCCCAATGGGCTTCGGAAATCCTTGGCAGCCTCAGGGGCGACCGGTTGATCGTCGTCGGTAATTCGGTAGGCGGCTCCTGCGCTTTGGAGATGGCCGTCCTGGCACCTGAGCGCATTGCGGCCGTTGTGCTGATTGGTGCCAACGCTGGACACCGTCGCGATTCCGCACTGCGGACCGAGGCTGCTGAGCTACTCGGCAATAGCGGTGTGGGGGCGGCGTGGGATCTATACTGGGATCCGTTGATCTCCTCATTTGCGCCTTCTGCTTTGCGGGCTCGAGCAAAGTCCTGGGCAACGAACTTAGACTGGCGAGCAATCGCAAAAGGCGTGGAGGCATTTCATACCAGGCCTGACAGAAACGATTTTCTACCGCGCCTCGAATGTCCGGTCGTCTGCATCTCAGGGGAGAATGACGTGGCACCCGGTCCTGTCGTTACGATCAGACAGGCGCGCTCGGCAAAGGACGGACGCCTGACTATCGTCCCGCAGTGCGGGCACTATGTTCCCTTCGAGAAGCCGGCCGTACTTAACGGTATCCTGCATTCACTGATCGACGAGCTGTCCTGATCGGTACAGACTTGTGATCGAGGCGATCGTAGGATTTCGCCCGTTCCGCCCCGCCTTCTTCGCGCTCAACCCCAGATGAACAGGGCGGCCAGGCCGACGCCGCCGACGATCAGCCGCCACCAGCCGAACAGCGAATAGCCGTGCCGGGAGACGTAGCCGAGCAGGCTGCGCACCACGATGACGGCGACGATGAAGGCCGCCACGAAGCCGACGGCGATGATCGGGAAGTCTCCGCTCGTCAGGGCGTGCCGGTTCTTGATCAGATCGAGCGTGAAGGCGCCCAGCATGGTGGGGATGGCGAGGAAGAACGAAAATTCGGCGGCGGCGCGCTTGTCGACCCCCATCAGCAGCGAGCCGACGATGGTGGCGCCGGAGCGCGAGGTGCCGGGGATCATTGCCAGGCACTGGAACAGGCCGATCTTGAGGCACATCGACAGCGGCAGTTCCGAGGCGTTGTGATATTTCGGCTTCAGGTCCAGCCTGTCGATCCACAACAGCACGATGCCGCCCAGGATCAGCATGATGCAGATCAGCTTCGGCGTTTCGAACAGCACCGTCTTGATGAAATCATGCGCCAGCGCGCCGATCACGGCGGCCGGCAGGAAGGCCAGGAACACGCCGACCAGCAGGCGCACGCTCGGGTCCTTCGGCAATTCGGGCGGCAGGAACATGTTGACACGCCGGCGTTTCACCTTCGCCGCGACGAATTCGAAGGCGCAGCCAACCAGCCACACTAACGAGGCGATGGAGCCGATCGCCGCCTCGACCAGCAGGCCGAAGGCGCCGGGCTGGCGCAGGAATGCCCAGATCCGGCCCGCATAGAGGCTGAGAATCGCGAGGATGGCGCCGAGCTGGATCAGCACCTCGAACACCTTGCCGGTCGATTCGAAGCCGAGAAAATGGCCGGCCAAAAGGATGTGGCCCGTCGAGGACACCGGAAGGAATTCCGTCAGCCCTTCGAGCAGGCCGAGCAGCAGCGCTTCCACCAAAGTCCAGAATTCCATAGCAACCTCGCGGAGGGCGCGATCGGCAAAAGCGGGTCCGGTCTTGCCCTTGCTCGCGCTCGAACTGTCGAACCGACGCACCGGCATTCGGCCAAAGTCGCAAACTGTGGCGAATCCCGCGTCGGGGCTTGCTTGTCAGCGTGCTCAACTGCTCCTATAGCTCGCAGCACCCTGACAGCCCGTGGAATCGGGCGACCAAGACTTATCGGCGCGGCCAACGATTCGCCAGCGCATATATCATTCGAGACTATGCTGACGCTTTTCCACCACCCCATGTTCGCCAGTTGCCGCTTCGTACGCCTCGCCTTCGGCGAGTATGGCGAGGAGCTGGCGCTGATCGAAGAGAAGCCGTGGACCCGCCGCAAGGAGTTCCTGGCGCTCAATCCCGCCGGCACCTTGCCCATCCTGCTGGCCGAAGGCGACGTGCCGATCATCGGCGCCGGCGTCATCGCCGAATATCTGGACGAGACGCGCGGCGTGTTGAAGCGCGACAAGCGCCTGTTCGTCGAAGGGCCGATGGAGCGCGCCGAGATTCGCCGCCTCACCGACTGGTATCTGGCCAAGACTGAGACCGAGGTGACCCGCCATCTCGTGCGCGAACGCGTCCTGAAGCCGCACATGCCGGCGGAAGCCGGTGGCGGCTCGCCCGATTCGACCGCGATCCGCGCCGCCCGCGCCAACATCCGCCAGCATATGAAATACACCAACTGGCTGGCCGGCACGCGCCACTGGCTGGCCGGCAGCCGCATCACCTATGCGGATCTTGCCGCCGCCGCCGCCCTTTCGGTGCTCGATTATCTGGGCGAGATCGACTGGCGCGAATAC
Organism: Mesorhizobium sp. 2RAF21; assembly: GCF_052115345.1. Taxonomy (NCBI): domain Bacteria; kingdom Pseudomonadati; phylum Pseudomonadota; class Alphaproteobacteria; order Hyphomicrobiales; family Phyllobacteriaceae; genus Mesorhizobium; species Mesorhizobium sp. 2RAF21. Next base: position 17,034 of record NZ_JBFRGM010000006.1, read on the forward strand.
GGCGCCGCCCGCGAATGGTACACCCGCGTGAAATCGCGCCCCTCCTTCCGCCCGCTGCTGGCCGACCGGGTGCGGGGCCTGTCGCCGGTATCGCATTATGCGGACCTCGATTTCTGATCCGGCAAAGCTGCGTCAACTGATCGACCGGGAGGCGCGGCGCGCCGGTTTCGATGCCGTCGCCGTCACCACGCCAAATGCCATTCCGCAGGCGCCGGCGCGGCTCGCCGAATTCGTCGCCGCCGGTTTTCACGGTTCGATGGGCTGGATGGCCGAGACGCTGCAGCGCCGAGCCGATCCGTCGGTGCTGTGGCCGGATGTGCGTTCCATCATCGTTTTGGCGATGAACTATGGTCCGGATCGCGATCCGCGCCTGCTCCAGCAAAGGCCGGACCGCGGCGCCATCTCGGTCTATGCCCGGAACCGCGACTACCACGACATCATCAAGGGCCGGCTGAAGGAGCTGGCCGGCAAGCTGGTCGCCGTGGCTGGCGGCGACGTCAAGGTTTTTGTCGACACCGCGCCGGTGATGGAAAAACCGCTGGCGGAAGCCGCCGGACTGGGCTGGCAGGGCAAGCACACCAATCTGGTCAGCCGCCCGCACGGCTCCTGGCTGTTCCTCGGCACCATCTTCACCACCGCCGAACTTACGCCGGACGCTGCCGAGGAGGACCATTGCGGGTCCTGTCGCGCCTGTCTCGACGCTTGCCCGACCGCGGCCTTTCCCGCCCCTTACCGGCTCGATGCGCGCCGCTGCATCTCCTATCTCACCATCGAGAACAAGGGGCCGATCCCACACGAATTCCGCGCCGCCATCGGCAACCGCATCTATGGCTGCGACGATTGCCTGGCCGCGTGCCCGTGGAACAAATTCGCGCAGGCCGCGTCGGAGGCAAAACTCGTCGCGCGCGCCGAATTGCGCGAGCCGCGGCTGGCCGATTTGCTTGCGCTTGACGATGCCGCCTTCCGTACCTTCTTTTCCGGTTCGCCGGTCAAGCGTATCGGCCGTGACCGCTTCATCCGCAACGTCTTGATCGCCGCCGGAAATTCGGGCGAGGGAAGCCTCGTCGCATCCGTGCGCGCGCTTCTGGCCGACGCTTCGCCGCTGGTGCGGGGTGCGGCGGTGTGGGCACTGTCGCGACTGATGGCGCGCGCTACATTCGGCGATCTGGCCGAGGCGGCGCTGCCGGGCGAGGACGACGCGGTCGTCTGCGACGAGTGGCGGTCGGCGCTGGATGAGGCGACGAGCAAGGGAACGACGGCATGACCGGCAACAGCATATTCATTTTCGGCGCCGGTTATTCCGCGCAGGGCTTTGCCCGCCTGAACGGCGATTTCGGTGGCTTTGCCGGCACCACGCGTTCGCCGGACAAGTTCGACGCGCTCCGGCAGGCGGGGATTGAACCCTTGGGCTTTGACGGGACGTTGACGGACGAGATCGCGGCGGCACTCAAAAGGACCACGCATCTGGTGATTTCCATCGCTCCCGAGGCGGACGGCGACCTGGTGCTGAAAGCCGCGCGGGAAACGCTTGCCGAACGCATGCCGGCCTTGCGCTGGATCGGCTATCTGTCGACGGTCGGCGTCTATGGCGACCATGGCGGCGACTGGGTGGACGAGAACAGCGAATGCCGCCCGGTTTCCGGTCGCTCCGTCGCCCGATTGGCGGCGGAACGGGCCTGGCTGGACCTTGGCCGCGACATTAACCGACCGGTCGCGGTGCTGCGCCTTTCCGGCATCTACGGTCCCGGCCGCAACGCCTTGGTCAATCTCACCGACGGCAGCGCCAAGCGCCTGATCAAGCCGGGGCAGGTGTTCAACCGCATCCATCGCGACGACATTGCCGGCGCCTTGCGCCATCTGGCCGGACAGGAGCTGGGCGGCGTCTTCAACGTCACCGACGATCTGCCGGCGCCGCCGCAGGACGTGGTGACTTATGCGGCGTCGCTGATGGGTGTTGAGCCGCCGCCGGAGACGGATTTCGAGACCGCTCGGCTATCGCCGATGGCCCGGTCCTTCTATGGCGAGAACAAACGTGTCTCGAACGCGGCGATCAAGGCCAGCGGTTATGCGTTCCGCTTCCCTGACTACCATTCGGCTTTCGACCATATGTGGGCGAGCGGCGACTGGGACAAAGGCGTTGCGCGCAGCCCGATGAAGCGCTCGTGATCGCGCGGGCCGGCCGTGGCGTGGTATGATTCGCTCAGGGCCGGGGTGGAACCGAAGGGACTGCGGAAGCAGGGAGAGGCTAAGGTGAGGATGAGGCTGCGAACGATCGCCCGCAAGGCGGCCTGTGCATTGGTGGGCCTTGCCGCGCTTGTCGGTGCCGTCGAGTTCGAGGCGCGCCCGGCGATGGCGGAGGAACTGGCGAAGGACCTGTTCGGTGCCGAAAAGCTGCCGGCGGCAACCACGCCGCAATCCTTCGGCTTCTACTCGAAAGGCTGTTTCACTGGCGGTGTCGCCATTCCCTTCGAGGGCGATACCTGGACGGTGATGCGGCCTTCCCGCAACCGCCGCTGGGGCCACCCGGCGATGATCGCGCTGCTCGAGAAATTTTCCCGCGATGCCGCCTCCGATGGCTGGCCGGGCCTGCTTCTGGGCGACATCTCGCAGCCGCGCGGCGGGCCGATGCTGACTGGCCATGCCTCGCACCAGATCGGCCTCGACGCCGACATCTGGCTGACGCCGATGCCGAAACGCGAACTGACCTCGGCCGAGCGCGAGAACAAGAGCGCGACCCTGATGGTCGACCCCAAGACCCACCGCGTCTACGACAAATTGTGGACACCGGCGCACACCCAGCTTCTCAAGCGCGCGGCGAGCTATCCGGAAATCGAGCGCATCCTGGTCAATCCCGGCATCAAGAAGAAACTTTGCGATACCGTCACCGGCGATCGTTCCTGGCTGCGCAAGATCAGGCCGTTCTGGGGCCATGACTATCATTTCCACATCCGCATCGGCTGCCAGCCCGGCTCGCATGGCTGCAAGGAGCAGGCGGCGACGTCACCGGGCGACGGCTGCGACAAGTCGCTGGCCTGGTGGTTCACCGAGGAGCCGTGGCGCCCCAACAAGAACCCCGATGCGCCGAAGGCGCGCGACATCATGACGATGGCCAACCTGCCGAAGGAATGCCGGATGGTGCTGCAGGCGCCGTCGCCGGCCTCCGCCGAGGCGGCAACCTATCATGGCGACGGCCGCGCGCCCGTTGCGGTCGCCGCCTCGCCCGAACCCGCCGAGGCGCCTGCCGCGACGGCCGTCGGCGAGACGCCGCCCGAACCTGTCAGCGCCAATGCCTTTGCGCCGACGCCCGCCATCGGCATTCCGTTGCCGCGCCCCCGCCCGGGCGGCTGAAACGGCGCAAGCGGTGGGAAGACCAGAAAAAGCGCCCTTTCGGGGGCGCTTTTGTTTGTTTATAGCATTCAATCGATTGAGATATTGCATCCGGTCGAATCGCTCCGGCCCGCGGCCGCGAACGATCCGGCCGGAACCAGAGAACGGCGAGACCGCGCCGCATCGAACCGGGGATGGGAATGACTGAAGGAAGCGGTACGCTGAGATTCCCGATCCTCATCGGCGACATCGGCGGCACCAATGCGCGGTTCTCCATCGTCCTCGACGCCAATGCCGAAGCCGGTGAGCCGCATATCGTCCAGACCGCCGATTACGAGACCATCGACGCCGCCATCCAGGCCGCCGTGCTCGACCGCTCGTCCGTGCGGCCGAACTCCGCCGTGCTTGCCATCGCCGGTCCGGTCGACGGCGACGAGATCCCGCTCACCAACTGTCCCTGGGTGATCCGCCCGAAGGTGATGCTGCGCGATCTCGGTTTCAGCGACGTCGTCGTGCTCAACGATTTCGAGGCGCAGGCGCTCGCCGTGGTCGCGCTGGGCGAAGAGCATATGGAAAAGATCGGCGGCGGCGCAGCGGTGCCGAATGCCAGCCGCGTCGTGCTCGGCCCGGGCACCGGCCTCGGCGTCGCCGGGCTGATCCATGCGCTCGGTCACTGGATTCCGGTACCGGGCGAGGGCGGCCACATGGACATCGGCCCGCGCTCGCCGCGTGACTTCCAGGTGTTTCCGCATATCGAAAAGATCGAGGGCCGCATTTCCGGCGAACAGATCCTGTGCGGCCGCGGGCTGGTCAATGCTTATCGCGCCGTCGCCATGGCAGACGGCAAGGCGGCTCCCTTCACCAAGCCGGCCGAAATCACCGCCGCGGCGCTGGCGAAGTCCGACGCCGTCGCCGAGGAAGCGGTTTCGCTCTTCGTCACCTGCCTTGGCCGCACCGCCGGCGATCTGGCGCTGGTGTTCAAGAGCCGTGGTGGCGTCTTCCTCACCGGCGGCATCGCCCAGAAGATCGTGCCGGCGCTGAAGGCTGGCAATTTCCGCGCCGCCTTCGAGGACAAAGCACCTCACAGCGAATTGATGCGGTCTATCCCGGTCTATGTCATCACCCACCCACTCGCCGCGCTGGCCGGCCTCGCCGCCTATGCGCGGGCGCCGTCGCTGTTTGGCGTGGAGACCGAAGGCCGCCGCTGGAGGGCTTGAAGCGGCCAAGCAATTTCGGCGCGTTGCCCATTGGCCATAGGCAATGGGCGGCGATGCGGCTATTAGGAGCCGGACGCCAATGGGCGAGCCGACGAATGCAGCGCGCAGCGGACTGAAATTTGACCTTTAACGACCCCAATCGAAAGGCGGCCCCCGGCGAAGTCGTCGCCGTGTTGCGACGTATCTTCGACGAAGCTGGCCGCGGACATGTGAAGTCCTACTGGATCGCGGCTGCCTGTTTGATCGCGATGGCCGCGACGACGGGTGGGGCGGCCTACATCATGCAGCCGCTGGTCGACTATCTCTACTATGGCCGTCGCTATGACCTGATACCCTGGATCTGCGGTGGTATCATCGGCATTTTCCTGGTTCGCGGCCTTTCGACCTATGGTGCCGCGGTCACGCTGGCCAAGATCGGCAACAGCATCGTTGCCTACTACCAGAAGCGCGTCTTCGGGCACCTGATGAAGCTGGGCGTCGATTTCTACAGCGAAACGCGTTCCGGCCAGCTCGCCGCGCGCATCAACGAAAACGTCGCCGGCATCCGCGACCTGTTCTCGATGACGCTGAAGTCGGTGGCCGGCGACCTTGTCGCCCTGATCGGCCTGGTCACCGTGATGATCTACCAGGCGCCATTTTTGGCTGCCAGCATCTTCCTGATCGGCCCGCCGCTGGTGTGGGCGGTCAACTACATCATGCGGCGTTTGCGGCGGGTGACGCGCGAATCGGTCGAGATCAACTCGCATCTGATCGGCGCCATGCAGGAATCCGTGCAAGGCATCGCCGTGGTGAAGGCCTTCACCATGGAGGAGCAACTGACCGGCAAGATCGGCGATCTCGTCGACAGGGCGGAGGGCCGCTACAACAAGATCGCCCGCGTTTCGGAACGGCTGGCGCCGATCACCGAAATACTGGCCGGTTTCGCGGTTGCCGGCGTCGTCGCCTATTCGATGTACAAATCGGCGATCGACAATGAGCCGCCCGGCAACATCATGGCCTTCATCACCGCGCTGCTCCTGGCATACGACCCGGTGCGCCGGCTTGCCCGCACCCAGGTCAATGTCGAGCGCGCCATGGTCAATGCGCGCATGATCTACGAATTGCTCGACATCGAGCCGCAGCAGGGCGATGCGCCGGACGCCAAGGAAGCCAAGGTCAAGGGCGGCGAGATCCGCTTCGAAAACGTGACGTTCGGCTACCTGCCCGACGCGCCGGTGATCCGAAACCTCACCTTCACCGCCGCCGCGGGCAAGACCACGGCGATCGTCGGCGCATCGGGCGCCGGCAAGTCGACGCTGGTGGCGCTCCTGCAGCGTTTCTACGATGTGAACGGCGGCTCGATTGAGATCGACGGTCAGGACATCTCCAAGGTCACCAAGCGCTCGCTTCGGCAGTCGATCGCTTTCGTGTCGCAGCAGCCCTATCTGTTCGAAGGCACGATCCGCGACAACATCCGTTACGGCCGGCCGGATGCCGGCGACGCCGCCATCGAACTGGCGGCGGAACAGGCCGCGGCCGACGACTTCATTCGCCAGCAACCGCAGGGCTACGACACGCCCGTCGGCGAGAATGGCGTGACCCTGTCCGGCGGCCAGCGGCAGCGCGTTTCGATCGCGCGCGCCATCGTGCGCCAGGCGCCGATCCTGCTGCTCGACGAGGCGACGTCCGCCCTCGACAATGAATCGGAAGCGCGGGTGCAGCAGGCTTTGACCGGCATCATGCAGGGCCGCACCACCATCGTCATCGCCCACCGGCTGTCGACAGTGGTCAATGCCGACCATATCGTCGTCCTGGAGCAGGGCCGCCTGGTCGAGGAAGGCACGCATGCCGAGCTGATCGCCAGGCCGCGCGGCGCCTATGCCCGTTTCCACAAACTGCAGGGTGGCCAGGGTCTTGGTCTGGTCGACAGCCTTCCCGAAGCGGAGGGCGTGCCGGCAGGCAAGACCAGACGCAAGACGGGGAGCAACGGATGAGCGACATGAAGCTGGTGGTTGTTGGCGCCGCGGGCCGCATGGGGCAGGCGCTGGTGCGCACCATCGCCACGATACCGGGCGCGACCGTTTCCGCCGCCATCGAACGGCAGGGTTCGCCCCATATCGGCAAGGATATCGGACAATTGGCCGGCGTCGGCCCGATCGGTGTCCTGATCGGCGACGACCCGCTGGTCGCTTTCGCCAAGGCCGACGGCGTGCTCGACTTCACCTCGCCGGCGGCGACCGTCGAATTCGCCGGCTATGCCGCCCAGGCGCGCATCATCCACGTCATCGGCACCACCGGCTGTTCGGCCGAGGACGACACGGCCATCGCCGCCGCCGCCCGCCACGCCACCATCGTCAAGTCCGGCAATATGAGCCTCGGCGTCAACCTGCTCGCGGTTCTGGTCGAACAGGCCGCCAAGGCGCTGCCGCCCGAGGATTTCGACATCGAGATCCTCGAAATGCACCATCGCAACAAGGTCGACGCGCCGTCGGGCACAGCACTGCTTCTGGGTGAGGCGGCGGCGGCAGGACGCAGCATCGCGCTTGCCGAAAACAGCGTGCGCACGCGGGACGGCCACACCGGCGCCCGCAAAGCGCAGGCCATCGGTTTCGCCACGCTGCGCGGCGGCTCGGTGGTCGGCGAGCATTCGGTCTTCTTGGCCGGCCCCGGCGAGCGCATTGCGCTCAGCCATCATGCCGAGGACCGGACCATCTTTGCCCGTGGCGCCGTCAAGGCGGCGCTGTGGGCGCATGGGCGCAAGCCCGGCCTCTATTCGATGCGGGACGTGCTTGGCCTCGGCCAGGGCGCCTGATCCACACTCGTGAAGGGATAAAATATGTCGCGAACCCTCGTGCTCGTGCGCCACGGCCAGAGCGAATGGAACCTGAAGAACCTGTTCACCGGCTGGCGCGATGTCGACCTGACCGAACAGGGGCACGCGGAAGCCAAGGCCGCCGGCGCCAAGCTCAAGGCGCGCGGGTTGAAATTCGATATCGCCTTCACCTCGGTGCTGAAGCGTGCGCAGAAGACCTGCCAGCACATTCTCGACGCCGTCGGCCAGAGCGATCTGGAGACGGTGCGCGACCAGGCGCTGAACGAACGCGATTACGGCGAACTGTCCGGCCTCAACAAGGACGATGCCCGTCAGAAATGGGGCGAGGACCAGGTCCATGTCTGGCGCCGTTCCTATGACGTGCCGCCGCCCGGCGGCGAAAGCCTGAAGGACACCGGCGCGCGCGTCTGGCCCTATTACCTGCACACGCTGCAGCCGCATGTGCTGTCCGGCGGCACTGTGCTGGTGGCGGCCCACGGCAATTCGCTGCGCGCGCTGATCATGGCGCTGGACGGCCTGACGGGCGATGAAATCGTCAAGCTGGAGCTCGGCACCGGCGTGCCGGTCATCTACACGCTGAACGCCGATTCGACGGTCGCCTCGAAGGAAGTTCTCGCCGGTTGAAGCATTTTGCCGGCGCTCGCCCGCGGCTTTTGCGCCCGCCCGTCGCCTTGCTTGAAAAAAGCGCGTTGACAGGGTCGGTTCGCCCGCTTACATGAGCGCCCACCAGCCCAGATGGCGGAATTGGTAGACGCGCACGGTTCAGGTCCGTGTGCCGCGAGGCGTGGAGGTTCGAGTCCTCTTCTGGGCACCAGTTTTCCGCAGCCGACCCGGTAACGGATCGGCGAGCACCAAAAAGCCCGGCATTGCCGGGCTTTTTTGTTTTTGGACGTCACGCCCGCCGGTTCTCCCCGCAATGCAGGTTCGGTGACGCCTTGCGGCCGCGCCAGATCAATTTTCCAGGGCATGGAATATCGTTGGCCACCGGGTGATGGCAGCCGATCCGTTTGCAATCTCACCGACGGGTGCTGCGTGGCTGGATGAGATCATTTGAATATTTCCATCTATTCTACTTGGAGATCAGATCATCGCGGGCTAGGACGATCCTGTCCTGGAGCTCGTTGATTCGTTCGATGATCCTGCGAATTTGTCGGACAATATTCTGACAGACTGTTTCCAGGTGAATCAAAACGTGTGCCGTTGCCACGCTTTCGCCAGAAACTGGCCGGATTTGCCGCCGCATTTGTCCTTAACGCCCCGTTATCTGTTAACGGAGCCGTTCCCTCGGAATGACAATCAACAAGAAGAAGGCCGCGTTTGTTGCGGTCACCGTCGCAGTCGGCCTTGCCGCCGGCGCGTCCGCCTCCTCCGCCGCCACCCAGTGCGGCCGTGCTTCCTGGTATGCCCTTCACTCCAAGACCGCATCCGGCGAGCGCATGAACCCCTCCGCCCTGACCGCTGCGCATCGCAGCCTGCCCTTCGGCACGCGGATCAAGGTCACCAACAAAAACAACGGCAAAAGCGTCGTGGTGCGCATCAACGACCGTGGCCCCTTCATCAAGGGCCGCATGCTCGACCTGTCGCGCGGCGCCGCGAGCCAGCTCGGTTTCGTCAGCTCGGGCCAGGCCCCGGTCTGCGTGGCCAGGGTATAGTCGGCCACAAACCGGACCTGGAACCTGAGAAAGCGCCGCGCGAGCGGCGCTTTTTCTTTGTCTGGCCTGTTCGGCCTTGAGCGCGACCGGCTCTGGCAGCTGGCCGCCGAGGGCGCCGTCTTCGCGCTTGCACCCATAGCCGGCTGGCGCGCTAGCCCTACCTTTTCCAAGGCTTTGGCCTAAAGTATGGGGATAACTCACGTTACGTGATCTATTGCGTCGCAACAATTTGTTGTTAACTTCGTTGCGACACAGTGAAAGCTCGACGCCGCTCGTCGTCCTTTTTTCGGTTTCTGGGGCAGCGGAGATCCTGGATGTTTTATCAGCTCTACGAGATGAACCATGCGGCCTTGCAGCCGGCGCGCGCCTATGCCGAGGCGGTGCGGGTTCTCTACAGCAATCCGCTGAACCCGTTCTCGCACACGCCGTGGGGCCGTTCGGTCGCCGCGACGGCGGAATTGTTCGAGCGCACCACGCGTCGTTATGGCAAACCGGCCTTCGGTCTCGACAAGACCGTGGTCGATTGGAAACCGGTCGCAGTCACCGAGCGGACCGTCTGGTCGAAGCCGTTCTGCAATCTCATCCAGTTCAAGCGCGAGGTTCCGGCCGGACGCCGGGCCGACCCGAAGCTTTTGATCGTGGCGCCGATGTCGGGCCACTACGCGACGCTGCTGCGCGGCACGGTCGAGGCGATGCTGCCTTACGCGGACGTGCACATCACCGACTGGGTCGATGCCCGCATGGTGCCGGTTTCGGCCGGCCGCTTCGATCTCGACGACTATATCGACTACATCGTCGAGATGCTGCACGCGCTGGGGCCAGACACGCATGTGATGGCGGTTTGCCAGCCTTCCGTGCCGGTATTGGCGGCGGTGGCGCTGATGGAGGCGCGCGGCGACAGCTTCGTGCCGGCCACCATGACGCTGATGGGCGGGCCGATCGACACGCGCCGCAACCCGACCGCGGTCAACCTCCTGGCCGAGGAAAAGGGCATCGACTGGTTCCGCGACAACGTCGTCATGCAGGCGCCCTGGCCGGTTCCGGGCTTCGGTCGCGACGTCTATCCGGGGTTCCTGCAGCTGTCCGGCTTCATGAGCATGAACCTTGACCGGCACATCATCGCCCACAAGGACTTCTTCATGCATCTGGTGAAGAACGACGGCGACAATGCCGAGAAGCACCGCGACTTCTACGACGAATATCTGGCGGTGATGGACCTGACCGCCGAATTCTACCTGCAGACGGTGGAAACGGTGTTCGTGCGCCACGCTCTGCCCAAGGGCGAGATGAAGCATCGCGGCACGCGGGTCGATCCCGCGGCCATCCGCAATGTCGCGCTGTTCACGGTCGAGGGCGAGAACGACGACATTTCCGGCATCGGCCAGACCGAGGCCGCGCAGGGCCTGTGCGTCAACATTCCAGCCGACATGAAAGTGCATTACATGCAGCCGGCGGTCGGCCATTACGGCGTCTTCAACGGCTCGCGCTTCCGCGCCGAGATCGTGCCGCGCATCGTCGACTTCATCACCAGCTATGGCCGCACCAACAAGGTGGCGGTGAAGCGCAAGACCGTTCGCGCCGCCCAGGCCTAGAACTGGCGCGGCGCCATCGGCGCGATGGTGCCGTGAGCGGCGGCCGTCGGCGGGGCGCGTCAGCCCCTTCAATCGCATGGTCCGTATCGCCGGCCCGACGGGATGTCGCGGCTGTGGACGGGTGTTGCACAATCACCGCTGTCGCCTGGATGCAATTAACCCTCGACGTGAATCCGTCCTTCGGGTGAATTGACACGCCATGTAAATCGCCTTTAACGTTTTGTTAAGAACAGGGGCGAGCGGGGGACAATGAACTCCTCACCGGCGGCACACGGCTTGCGTTTCTTCGCGGCGGCGGCGATTGGGCTGACCGTGGCGACGTGGTTCACGCTGCCGGCGGCGGCGGCCAGCGTCATGGCGACGGGCGGACCGACCTCGCAGCCGATCGGCCACTACGATTTCTGCAAGACCCGCCCCGCCGAATGTTCGGTGCGCCCGAAAGACCTTGCGCCGGCGCGCCTCACCGCGGGACTGTGGGGCAAGCTCACCAGCGTCACCGCTTCGGTCAACGCGGCGGTCAAGCCGATGAGCGATCTCGAAATCTACGGCAAGGACGAAGTCTGGGCCTATCCCGACAAGGGTGTCGGCGACTGCGAGGACTATGTGCTGGAAAAGCGCCGCCGGCTGGCGAGGCTCGGCGTTTCCCTGTCGGACCTGCTCATCACCGTGGTGCGCAAGCCCGACGGCGAGGGCCATGCCGTACTGACGGTGCGCACCGACAAGGGCGATTTCGTGCTCGACAACCTGACCGACAAGGTCAAGTCATGGGACCAGACCGGCTATCGCTATCTGAAACGCCAGGCCATCGACAACACCGGCCGCTGGGTTTCCATCCGCGATGGCCAACAGGTTCTGGTCGGCGCGGTCCAGTAAATTTCGAGTTTCCCAGAATGAAGGCGATCGCGGCAGCGACCTTGGGTGCTGCTGCGCGCTGGCCTTCGCGCAGGCTGCACAGCGGCTCTGGCGCGCGATGGGTGGCTCTCATGGGCCTATTCGATTTGCTGCCGGCCGATTCGTCTGAAATCGCCCAAACATCGTCCTGGCTGGCCCGGTTTCCAGCCTACGCCGCCTGCGACAGCCGCTCCGACGCCATGCGATAGGAGATCGCCTCGGCCAGATGAATGCGGCTGACCGTCTCGCAGTCGTCGAGATCGGCCAGCGTGCGGGCAACCTTCAGCACACGATGATAGGCGCGCGCCGAAAAGCCGAGCTTCTCGCTGGCCTCGCCAAGCAGCGCCATGCCATTGGCATCGGGCCTAGCGATGTCCTCGATGACGCCGGGCGCGCAATGGGCATTGAGTGTCTCGCCGGCGAGACCGCGCGCCTCGAAGCGCAGCCGCTGGATCTGGCGGGCACGGCTGACCCGCCCGGCGACGATCGCGCTCGGTTCCGTCCGCGCCGGTTTGATCAGGTCGCTGGCCGAAACCGCCGGCACGTCGACCTTGAGATCGATACGGTCGAGCAGCGGCCCGGAGATGCGGGCCTGGTAGTCGATGCGGCAACGGTCGCCGCGCAGGCAACGATAGCCGGGCTCGCCGGCCATGCCGCATCGGCACGGATTCATCGCGGCAACCAACTGGATGCGCGCCGGATAGGTAACCCGATGGTTGGCGCGCGCGATCATGCAGTCTCCGCTTTCCAGCGGCTGGCGCAGCGCATCCAGCGTCTGCGGCGAGAATTCGGGAAACTCATCGAGGAACAGCACACCGTGATGGGCAAGCGAGACCTCGCCCGGACGGGCCCGCAGCCCGCCGCCGACCATGGCAGCCATGGAGGCGGAATGATGCGGCGCCCGGAACGGCCGCCTGTCGGTCAATTTGCCTTCGGCCAGCTCGCCGGCGACCGAGGCGATCATCGACACTTCCAGAAGTTCCTTCGGCGCCAGCGGCGGCAGGATGGACGGCAGGCGCTGGGCCAGCATGGATTTGCCGGATCCGGGCGGTCCAACCATCAAGAGATTGTGCCCGCCGGCGGCGGCAACCTCCAGCGCCCGCTTGGCGCTTTCCTGCCCCTTGATGTCGGCGAGATCGGGCAGGTCGCGGGCGCCGTGGTGCACGCCGGGTTCCGGCCGCGACAGAACCTGCGTGCCGCGGAAATGATTGGCCATGGCGATCAGGCTGCGCGGCGCCAAAATGTCGATATCGGGCCCGGCCCACGCCGCCTCCGGGCCGCAGGCATGGGGGCAGATCAGCCCGCGCCCTTCGGCATTGGCGCCGATCGCCGCCGGCAGCGCGCCGGCCACCGCCGCGATCGTGCCGTCCAGCGAAAGCTCGCCCAGTACGACATAGGCCGCCAGCATATCGCCGGGGATGGCGCCAAGCGCCGCCATCAGGCCAAGCGCGATCGGCAAATCGTAATGGCTGCCTTCCTTGGGCAGGTCCGCCGGTGCGAGATTGACCGTCACCTTGCGCGCCGGCATCGACAGTCCGGAGGCGTGAAGGGCCGCCTGCACCCGCTCGCGGCTTTCGGCGACCGCCTTGTCCGGCAGGCCGACGATCTGCATGCCGACCTTGCCGGGCGCGACCATCACCTGCACATCGACAGGCACGGCCTCGATGCCCTGGAATGCAACCGTACGGACCCGCGAAACCATGCTGCCCCCGAAGCAGTGGCCGCCCATGTCCGGGCGATCAAGTCTGGCTAACGGCCGAAGACAAGCATGGATTATCGATCAAAGCAAGAACAATAAGGGAACATCGTCGCGCCCAGGCTGTAGGCCGGGTTGTATGCGGTTGAATCGGGCGGAACATCGCCAACTCCACCGCTTAGAGGTGCCGGGTCTCCGCGGGCGTCGAACCCCAGTCGTCGTTGCGGCCGTCGCGATAGGTCACGGGGGCAGCCATCAGTTCGTCGATGTCGACGCCATCCAGGCAGGCGACATTGATATTGAAATAGGTGGCGCCGGTCATGTTGGGTGTGTCCACCCGCTCGAAGCCCCGCACGCCGCAATGTTTGCAGAAGAAGTGGTGCGCGACGTCGTTCTTGCCCTGGTAGTCGGTCAGCTCGCTTTCGCCGGCGACAAGGCGGAATGTTTCCGCGCGCGCCTCCACGGACCACAGCCGCATCTTGGTGCAGATCGTGCAGTTGCATTTCCCCGTACCGGCAGCGATGTCGACATCCGCCTCGAAGCGGACGGCGCCGCAATGGCAACTGCCGGTATAGGTCTTCAGGGTCACCGCTTCGCCTCCACCGCGTCCCAGAACAGGGCGGCGATGTCGGCGCCGCCAAAACGCTTCACCTCGCGGATGCCGGTCGGCGAGGTGACGTTGATCTCAGTCATGTAGTCGCCGATCACGTCGATGCCGACAAGGATAAAACCGCGTTCCCTCAGCGCCGGGCCGATGCGGGCGCAGATCTCGCGTTCGCGTGCCGTCAGTTCGGTCTTCTCGGCGCGGCCTCCGACATGCATGTTGGAGCGCGATTCCGTGTCCGACGGCACCCGGTTGATGGCGCCGACAGGCTCGCCATCGATCAGGATGATACGCTTGTCGCCCTTGCGCACGTCCTTCAGGTAGCGCTGGACGATATAGGGTTCGCGGAACAGCTGGCCGAACATTTCCAACAGCGAGCCGAGATTGCGGTCGGCCTCGTGCAGGTGGAAGATGCCGGCGCCGCCATTGCCGTAGAGCGGCTTGACGATGATGTCGCCGAACTCCTTGCGGAAGGCGGCAACCTCCTGCGGATCCTTGGTGATCAGCGTTTCCGGCATCAGGTCGGCGAATTCGGTGACGAAGATCTTCTCCGGGCTGTTGCGCACCCAGGCCGGGTCGTTGACCACCAGCGTCTTCGGATGGATGCGCTCCAGAATGTGCGTGGTGGTGATGTAGTTCATGTCGAAGGGCGGGTCCTGGCGCAGCAGGATCACGTCCATTTCCGACAGGTCGGTGCGCACTGGCGCGCCAAGGGTGAAATGGTCGCCCTTCACATCGCGCACCTGCATTTCCTCGATGCGGGCGAACACCTTGCCGTCGCGCATGGAAAGCCGGTCCGGCGTGTAGTGGAAGAGCTGGTGGCCGCGCCGCTGCGCTTCCAGCGACAGCGCGAACGACGTGTCGCCGGCGATGTTCACGGTCGAGACATGGTCCATCTGGACGGCGACTTTGAGGGGCATGGAGGGTCTCCGGTGAGCGCGATATTTCCAGGTGGCGATGATGTAGCGCCTGGCATTCGTGCTGCCAATCCACCAGTCGAATCTTCTAGCGACCGGGAGTTGTGTTTCAGCGAAATCTTAAGGCTTTGCTGCCCATAGTCCCCGCTGCTTGGGTTGATGGGAGGGATGCGTTGGGCGCGCTCGCTAAGAAGTTCGACAAGGCGGTTACAGCTCCTACCATCGAGCCGACGCCGGACGTCCTGGAACTGACTATCCTCATGCCTTGCCTCAACGAGGCCGAGACCATCGCAACTTGTATCTTGAAGGCAAAGAGCTTTCTGGGCCGCTCAGGAATATCGGGCGAAGTGTTGATCGCAGACAATGGCAGCACGGACGGTTCCCAGCATATTGCTACGACCTTTGGGGCACGTGTCGTGCCAGTCACCGAAAAAGGGTATGGCGCGGCTTTGCAAGGCGGCATCGCCGCTGCTCGAGGCCGCTTCATCATCATGGGTGATGCCGACGATTCCTACGACTTCGAGCAGCTCGACGCGTTCATCGAGCGCTTGCGCGGTGGCGCTGACCTTGTCATGGGCAACCGTTTTAAGGGTGGCATCGAGCCTGGAGCGATGCCAATGCTGCATCGATATCTGGGCAATCCCGTCCTGTCGTTCTTGGGCAGGCTGTTTTTTAGCATCAGGACGAACGATTTTCATTGCGGCCTGCGTGGTTTCAAAGCCGAGCGAATCCGCACATTGAACCTGCAGACTACAGGTATGGAATTCGCCTCCGAGATGGTGGTGCGCAGCGCGCTCGCCGGATTTGTTATCGACGAAGTGCCCACGACCTTGAAACCGGACGGTCGCAGCCGCCCCCCACACCTCAAGACGTGGCGCGACGGTTGGCGCCATCTGAAATTCCTCCTGATGTACAATCCGCGCTGGCTGTTCTTCATACCGGGTGCGGCGTTGTGCGGCATCGGCACGCTATTTGGAGCATTGCTGGTGTTCGGGCCGCTAAGGGTAATCGACAATCTCTCTCTCGACCTCAACACCTTCGTCGCGGCTTGCTTCATGGTCGTTGCCGGCATGCAGCTCATCACCTTCGGAGCGATCTCGCGCACCTACGCCGAAAACATGGGCATCCTGCCATCCAATCGCCGCTCCGGCTGGCTTAGCCACACCATTACCGTCGACCGGCTCGCGGCCAATGCAGGCATTTGCTTTGCGGCAGGCCTGGGCTTCTTAGGCTACGCGGTATTTCGCTGGGCAAGCCTCGATTTCGGGCCACTGAACGATTCCGAACTTCCCCGCATCGTCGTCCTCGGCCTTACCCTCATCGTTATTTCGTTTCAGGCGTTTTTCTCGGCATTTCTGCTCGGCGTGCTGGAGATTCCGCTGAAACAGCGAAAGGCTGACGGCGACATCTCCGTCGGCAGCCCGTAGACGATGGTCATAACGGCGCAGAACTTCCTTCGCAGTCGCCTGACGCGCTTCGTCATCGTCGGCGCAGGTGCCAATCTCCTGCTATTCGCGCTGACCTATATTCTGCTGCGGTGCGGCGTGCCTGCGCTTCTCGCAGGCGCAGCGGGATATGCGGCAGCCTTCGGAGCAGCCTATCTCGCGCAGCGGGACTGGACCTTCGGAGGCATGCATCGCGACAATTCGCCGTTGCCGCGCTATGCTATGGCACAACTCGCTTGCGCTGCTACATCGAGCCTGGTCGGGCATATCTGCACCAGCCGCCTGGCCATGGCGCCATCGGCAGCGTCGCTGACCGTTACGATCACCGCAGCCTTCATGAGTTACGTCGTGACCTCGCGATGGGTCTTCGTGTCTGAAGACAGACACTGAGCGCCTCGCTTTCGCAGCCCAGCAATAAAGTGCAGATTCCGGTCGCAGACGAGGCTGGCCGGCAAGGGATAGAGCGAGAGGTTCTCGCGCCAGTTTCGAACTTCGATGCCCGCACCGCGGAATGCCACGCCCCATTCGGCCCGGCTCAGATAATTGTAAGGCAGGCGAACATCGTGCCCCTTATTGCCGACCCAATCCATGACGCGCAGGGTCGTGTATGCGGCGAAGCCTTCGCGCAGGTGATCCTTGATCACCACTCCCTCGCGCGCCACCCGGACAGCTTCGGCGAGGAGCCGGGCTGGATGGTCGGTATGATGCAGCACGTCGACAATGGTGACCCAGTCGAAGGAACCGTCGCCCGCCGGGATCGTCTCGCCGTCAAAGCGTTCGACCGGGATATGCGTGTGTGGCCGCAGCATGACGTCGATGCCGCGAAAGGTCAGTCCCGGCTTGATGTCCATGATCGCACGCGCGATCGACCCGTCGCCGCAGCCGAGGTCGAGAACGCTGCCCGTGGCGCTCATTTCTTCCGCCAGACACGTTGAGAGGACCCGAACGCGGCGCCGGAACACCGCCCGGTCATGGATTGTGTTGAGAACCCTCTTCTCCGCCGTCTTCAAAAAGCTCACCTGGGACATCTGACCTTCCGTGACGATGCCCGCGCCTCTCGATCGCGCGGTCGTCCCAAGCTATCCTCAATGGGTTAAGACGAGGTTCGTCCGAATCCGCGCCGCCCAATGCAGGGCTGGAACGCTGTTTTACAGTTTGTTGAAGGCTGCCTGCTTAGACTGCCGCTTCTGGCTGCTGCATCGATCGCGAACATGAAAACACAGGCTAATCCCGCCAACGAGTTCCTGAAGCCTTGGCCGTTACACGGCTGGCGAAGCGACCTCGCCTTCGCGGCAGGTGCCGCGATGTTGCTTGTGGCGATCGAGGCGTGCATCGGATTTCCAACCCTCACCAATGCCGGGGGAGACAACGACAGCCAGATGCGGTTGGTCGAAGTGCGGGATCTCCTCAGCGGACAAGGCTGGTTCGACCTGCACCAGTACCGTATGGGGCCGCAGGGTGGTTTTATCATGCACTGGTCGCGGTTGGTGGATGCACCCTTGGCCGCGCTGATCACGACAGCCCACGCGCTCGGCCTATCCATGCCTGCGGCGGAGACTTTTGCGAAAATCGTCTGGCCAACGTTGATGTGCTGGTGGACGGTCTTCTTCATTGTTCAGGCGGCGCGCCAGTACGGTGGAAATGCGGCGGGCGTGCCGGCACTCGTCATCGCGGCGGCAGGGCCTTTCTTTATCGGCCTCTATCAACCCGGCAACATCGATCACCACAACGTACAGCTTATGCTCGTCGCGGCGAGCCTTTACTTCTTGCTGAACGCACCACATTGGCGGCCGGCGGCCACCCTGTCAGGAGTATGCGCGGGCCTAACACTCGCCGTCGGCATGGAGACCGCCCCGCTGGTCGTGGTGACCGGCCTCGGCGTGGCGGCGCTGTTCTTCATGCATGGTGAGCGGGAGGCGCGCACCGCCTTTGGCTTTGGGCTAGGCTTCGCCGGCGTCTCGTCCGTTATCTTTGTCACCACCATCGCGCCATCCAACTGGAACGTTGCGACCTGCGACGGCTTTTCTGTCATACAGTTCGTGCTCGCAGCCCTTGCCGGCTTCGGTCTTGCGGCCACCGCTTCCGTCGGCAGCGTTCGCGCCAGCCGGTCATACAGATTGGTCGCGCTTCTCCTGCTGGGGATCGTGGTAGTCACGGTTGTCGCTGTCTTTTTCCCGCAATGCCTGCGCAGCCCCTATGCCGGTCTCGATCCCCGCCTGCATACATTGTGGCTGGATAAAATATCCGAGGTGCAGTCGCTGTTCCAACTCGCGACCGACAACCGCGCGATGTTGTTCGGTGCCTATGCTACGCCGCTGATTGCGCTCGCGCTTGTGCTGCGTCGCCTGTTGCGCGGCGACCGGCGAC
Source organism: Mesorhizobium sp. 2RAF21 (assembly GCF_052115345.1). Classification (NCBI taxonomy): domain Bacteria; kingdom Pseudomonadati; phylum Pseudomonadota; class Alphaproteobacteria; order Hyphomicrobiales; family Phyllobacteriaceae; genus Mesorhizobium; species Mesorhizobium sp. 2RAF21. The sequence goes on from NZ_JBFRGM010000006.1 coordinate 35,554, forward strand.
GAGAGGTCTTCGTCGTCGGCGTGCTTCTCCTGACCGCCTTGACGATCAGCGTCTGGCAGGTGCGGGGTACAAATTTCACGATCGCGCTTGCCGCCATCCCGCTGGCAGCCTGGGTGGCAAGCTGGCGCGAATACGCGACGAACTTCCCTTCGGCAAAAACAACGCTGGCGTCCGTCGCGGTCTGGCTGGTTTCACTGAACGCCGTCTGGAGCGTCAGCGCCTCGACGATTTCGGTAATCGCCGAAAGCGAAACGAGCCCGGTCGCCGGTCAAAGCTGCGAGACGCCCGGCGATTATCTCGCTCTGGCGGCGCAACCGGCCACGACTGTTATGGCCATATCCAATCTCGGCTCTCTGATACTTGCCAATACAGGGCAGCGCGTGCTGGCCGGCCCCTATCATCGCAATGGCGAGGGCAACCTCCTCGTTCTGGACGCATTCACCGGCACATCGACGGCCGCTGAAGCGGTCGTACGCGGCCAGCATATCGGGCTGGTTGCCTTGTGTCGTGGCAATTCCGAGACTCGTTTTCTCGCGGGTCAAAGCCCCGACGGGTTCCTCGCAGCGCTCATCAAGGGCCAGGTACCGTCCTGGCTGGAGCCTGTTGCCGGCACCGAGGGCAAGGCCCTTGAACTGTATCGCGTCAGAACCGGCTAACGGTTTATCGCGCCGGATAATTTTTCATCGCTCGGGAAGCGCCGGCTTATATTCGAGATACCTTTCTTAAACGGTTTGATGTCAGTCTCATAAGAAATACCAGAATAAGAACAGGGACGCCGATGCAAACCTCGTTTGGCACCGGGCAGACGAACAGGGAGAATACGGATCTGGCTTTCACAGATCCGTTGACTGGCCTCGGCAATCACCGCCGCTTCTTCGACAAGGTCGAACGCCTCATTTCCGATCGCTCGGACGACCCGGCACCCTTTGCCGTCGGCATTCTGGACCTCGATGGCTTCAAGCCGATCAACGATCTGTTCGGCCACAAGGCCGGCGACGACATCCTGATCCAGGTGGCGATGCGCCTGCGCGCCTCGATGGACAGCTATTCCACCGTCTGCCGCATCGGCGCCGACGAGTTCGCCTTCCTTTATCCGATGGTGTTCAGCGAGGAGGCGGCGACCGAAAAGGCGCGCATGCTGATCGAAATCCTGTCGGCGCCCTATGACGTCGGCGAACGCACCGCCAGGCTGTCGGCATCGACCGGCTGCTCGCTGTTTTATTCCGGCGACGAGACCACCGAGATCCTGCTCAACAAGGCGGAGACGGCGCTTTATCACGCCAAGCGCTCTGGCCGTGGCCAGGTCGTCGTCTACACACGCGAGATGGAAGAAGCGGCCAAGCGCGTCACCCGCATCGAACAGGCGCTGCGCCGGGCGGTTTCGGCCGGCGAGGTCGAGCCGCATTTCCAGCCGATCGTCGATCTGGCCACCCGTCGCACCATCGGCTTCGAGGCACTGGCGCGCTGGTCGGACCCGGATTTGGGCCCGGTATCGCCGGCCGTCTTCATTCCGATCGCCGAGGAGCGCGGCATCATCGGGCCGCTGTCCCAGCTTGTTCTGCGCAAGGCCACGGAAGCGGCGCGCGGCTGGCCGGCGGATTTGTTCCTGTCCTTCAACCTGTCGCCGTCCCAGCTGGTCGACCAGAACACCGGGCTGCACATCCTGTCGATCCTCGAGCGCACCGGCTTCGACCCGCGCCGACTGGAAATCGAGATCACCGAAACCGGCCTGATGAACGACCCGGTCTCGGCCGAAAAGATCGTCGAGGATTTGCGGCGGGTCGGCATCCGCGTTTCGCTGGACGATTTCGGCACCGGCCAGTCTTCGCTCGGCCGCTTGCGCGAGTTCAACTTCGACAAGCTGAAGATCGACCGGGCCTTCGTGTCGTCTATCCTCGACGACCGTCCGTCGGAACATATCATCCGCGCCATTCTCGCCATGTGCGAGGGCCTTGGCATGGATGTCGTGGCCGAAGGCATCGAGGAGGAGGCGCAGGCCGACCGTCTCGCGCAGTTCGGTTGCGCTGGTGGCCAGGGATATCTGTTCGGCAAACCGGCCAATGCCGATGCTACGCTGGGCTATCTGCGCGATTCCTTCCGCGGCGCGCTGCGCGCCAAGGCGGTCTAACCCGCTCCAGGGGCAAACCCGCCGCCGCGTTTCGGCCCAATTCCTTCCCCGTTTCTCCTTTTGTCAGACAAAATGAAGCGGCGCGCATTTTCACGCTTGCCCGTGGCAGGCCGCTGGCTAGGATGCGGCGCCGTCAGGCCAGAGCGCCGCGTGTCCATTCCGACACGAAGGACGCTCCAGCACTATGCGTTGCGGAGGAAGTCGTCATGATGCCATCGGCGCGGTTTGCCGATCTGGAAGGTGCGTCGGTGCTGATCACCGGCGGCGGTACAGGCATCGGTGCCAGGCTGACGGAGGGTTTCGCACGCCAGGGTGCCAGGGTTGCCTTCATCGACATCGCCGAAGCGCCGAGCCGGCTGCTTTGCGAGGCGCTTGCCCGGGAAGCCGCTCATGCGCCGCTTTTCCTCAAGGCGGACCTGCGCGACATCGAAGCCTTGCGCGGCGCCGTTCAAGCGGCGGCTCAGGCGCATGGGCCGATCACCGTTCTGGTCAACAACGCCGCCAACGATATCCGCCACGATGCGGAGACGGTGACACCGAGCGAATGGGACGACAATCTGTCGATCAACCTTCGCCCGCATTTCTTCACCGCCCAGGCGGTGGTGCCCGGCATGCAGAAGGCCGGACGTGGCGCCATCGTCAATTTCACCTCGACGTCCTTCATGCTGAACATGGGCGACATGCCGGCCTATACGGCCGCCAAGGCCGGCATCATCGGCCTCACCAAGGGGCTCGCCGGCCGCTACGGCAAGGACGGCATTCGCGTCAACGCCATCGCGCCGGGCTGGGTCATCACCGAGCGCCAGCGTCAGCTTTGGGTCAGCGGCGATAAGCTGGAAGCCCACATCGCCCGCCAGGCGATCCCGCGCGAAATGGGGCCGGACGACATGGTCGGGCCATGCCTCTTCCTTGCTTCCGACGCATCGGCGATGCTGACCGCCCAGACGCTAATCGTCGACGGAGGTCTGCTATGAACGCGTCGCCTGCGATTGCCGCAATCGACTGGGGTACGACCAGGCTGCGTGCCTGGCTGCTCGACGGCGCCGGCCGGGTTTTGGCCGAACAGCGCGGCGACGACGGGCTGATCACCGCGCGTGAGGCCGGCTTCTCGGCCGTTCTCGAACGGCATCTGGCGGCCATGCGGGCCCCGGCGACCTTGCCCGTCGTCATTTGCGGCATGGCGGGTTCGCGCCAGGGCTGGATCGAGGCGCCCTATGTCGATGTGCCGGCCCCGATCGACGCCATCCTGCGGGGCGCCATCCGCGTGCCGGGAACGACGCGCGACATCCGCATCGTGCCGGGTCTCGCGCAGCGACTGGCCGACGCGCCGGACGTGATGCGCGGCGAAGAAACGCAATTGGCCGGAGCCGGCCTGCCGGCGACCGGCAGGCATGTCGTCTGCATGCCCGGCACCCATTCGAAATGGGTGGTCGTCGACAATGGCGCGGTCGCCGGTTTCGGTACCTGGCCGACGGGCGAATTGTTCTCCGTTCTGGCGACGCATTCCATCCTGCGCCATTCGCTGGGCGAACAACCTGCTCCGGTCATCCCGGACAACGCACAGTTCCACCGCTGGTGCAGGCAGGCGCTGGAGGAAGGTGGCGATGTCTCGTCGCGGCTGTTTGCCGTTCGCGCCGCCGGGCTGCTGCAGGACCTCAAGGCCGACGATGCCGCCGCCCGTCTGTCCGGTCTGCTGATCGGCGGCGAGATCGCTTCGGCCTTGCGCCGCTATCCGGTCGGCGACGCGCCGGTTGTGCTGGTCGGTTCGGGGGCGCTTGCCGCGCTCTACGGCGCGGCATTGGAGATGGCGGGGCTTGTCGTCAGACAGGTCGATGCCGACGTTGCCGTGCGTGCGGGCCTGTTCGCGGCGGCGCGCCAGAACGGCATGATTGCCGGCAAGGAACAGAGCGCATGAGCCAGACAGCCCCATTTCCGCAGTTGAAGCGCGGCCTTGTCGCCATATTGCGCGGCTTGAAGCCCAGCGAGGCGGTGGCCGTCGCCGGCGCGGTTTATCAGGCCGGCATCGAGGCGATCGAAGTGCCGCTGAATTCGCCGGACCCGTTCACCTCCATCGCTGCCATCGTCCAGGCATTGCCGAAAACCGCGCTGATCGGCGCCGGCACGGTGCTTACCTCTGCCGACGTCGATGCGTTGCAGGGCGCGGGCGGGCGGCTGCTGGTCAGCCCCAACATCGATGCCGAGGTGATGAAACGCGCCGCTCATCACCGCCTGGTCACCATGCCCGGCGTGCTCACCCCGACGGAGGCGTTCCTGGCCATTCGGCTCGGTGCGTCCGCGCTCAAGTTTTTCCCCGCGAGTGTCATTGGCCCCGGTGGCATCGCCGCCATGCGCGCCGTCCTGCCGGCCAGCACGCCGGTGGGCGCCGTCGGCGGTGTCTCGGAAAAGGATTTCGCCGGCTACAAGACGGCCGGCGTCACCGTCTTTGGCCTGGGGTCGAGCCTGTTCAAGCCGGGCATGACAGTGGCCGAGGTCGCGGCGCGGGCCGAGGCGGCGGTCGCTGCCTGGGATGCGGTTTTCGGAGAGAAATAATGGCTGGTATCGTCTCGGTTCTTTCGGAAACCATCTGCGAACTTGGCGAAGGGCCGAGCTACGACCCGGCGACGGGCTCGCTGTTCTGGTTCAACATCGTCCACGGCCAGTTGCTCGAGCGCGGCCGCAGCGGCGTCACCAAGGTGCATGAACTCGGCCAGATGGCGAGCGCCATCGCCATCATCGACGACAAGCGGCAATTGGTTTTCACCGAAACCGGGCTGCATGTGCGTGACGTTGCCACCGGCAAACTCACCCTGCACACGCCGGTCGAGGCCGACAATGCCGGCACCCGTTCCAACGACGCGCGGGTGCATCCGTGCGGGGCGTTCTGGGTGGGCACGATGAGCAAGACGCACGCGAAGAATGCGGGTGCCATCTACTGGTTCTTCAAGGGCGAGCTGCGCCGGCTTTTTGACGGCATCACCATACCGAATTCTATCGCCTTCAGCGAGGACGGCGCCGTTGCCTATTATGTCGACAGCGATGTCAAACTGTTGATGCGCGTCGATTGCGATCCGGCCACCGGCCTGCCGGTCGGCGAGCCGAAGCTGTTCGGCGATCATCGGCAGAGCCCGGGCGATGTCGACGGCTCGGTGGTCGACCGCGACGGCATCCTGTGGAATGCCTGCTGGGGCGCCAGCGCCGTCAATGCCTATGCGCCGGACGGCAAGCTGGTGCGCTCCATCCCGATGCCGGTGCTGCAGCCGTCCTGCCCGGCTTTTTTCGGCGCGGAAGCCGACCGGCTGGCTATCACCTCTGCCTGGGCCGACCAGGACGAGGCGACCCGCGCGGCCGACCCTCAGGGCGGCAAGACGTTCCTGATCGATTTTCCGGTGCGCGGCCGCTTCGAGCCACGCGTGGCGATCTGATGGGCCTGTCGCCGGCGTTGCGGCAAAGGTCGATTTCCTAGGAACCCACCGGGTTCGCGGCGGCGAGACTGACGCCGTTTCCCATCGGACCCGCCGCCATGCCGCATCCACGCCTCCTGCTTGTCTACGAACCGGAAAAGGCCTGTTTCGATCGCCTCGTCGCGGACGGCCACGCGCCGGAGCGGGCGGCGGAAATTTCCTCCTATCTCGCCCAGTCGACCGATCTGGCGCCGGAGTTCGCCGCGATCGAACGCGCGGCTGCCGATCGCGGCCTCGGCTTCTCGGCCGTGGAGTTGGATGAAGCTGCCGCTGTGCTCGGCAAGGCGGACCGGGATACCACGCTGGTCTGGACGCTGACCGACGGCATCGCCTATTTCCGCGGTGGCGCGGCACCTGCGCTCGCGCGGCTTGCCGGCCTGAGAACAATTGGTGCCGACGATTCGCTGTTCGCGCTGTGCCAGGACAAATTCCGCTCGGGCGCGGTGCTCGGCGCGCTCGGCCTGCCGGTGCCGCAGGCGGGTCTCGCGCGTGACGGACGCTGGCTGGTCGAGCCGCCGGCCTCGGCCAAGGGCTGGTTCGTCAAGCCGAACCGGCTCGGCGCCAAGATCGGCATCTGGCCGGATTCGCATTGCCACGATCTCGGCCAGGCGCTGGAACTCAGCCGCCGGGTATTCCGACACTATGGCGACGACGTGGTGGTGCAGCCCTATGTCGCCGGTCGCAACGTGCGGGCCTCCTTCCTGGATGTCACCGCAAACGGCGATATGTCGGCGCTCGGCGTCTTCCTGGTCGAATCCGGCGGTGACTTCCAGACCATGGCCGACAGCCTCGCGCTTTACGGCGATACGGGCACCGCGGCGAAGGCGACGGGTGCCTATGTCGAACCCGAACTTGTTGCGCTTGCCGACAGCCAGCCGGCGGCCGATGCCGGGATCCGCCGCATCGCGCAGCGGCTGGTGAGCGGACTTGGTCTGCGCGACGTCTTTTCCATCGACCTGCGTGTCGAGGCCGACGATACGATCCATCTCATCGAATTCGAAGTCTGTCCCGGCTTGCCCTGTTTCGACTTCCGCGCCTATTGTCGCGCCCGTTGGTCCATGAGCCTTGCCGAGGCCATGGCCGAAACCGCGGCCCGTCGCCTGGCGGGCTGATTTATAAGATTATCCGATCCGCTTGGGTTGGTGCCGCGCCGACCGGCGCAGGCGAGGGAGGACCGCACGACATGACCGAAGCTTTCATCTGCGACTATATCCGCACGCCGATCGGACGCTTTGGGGGTGTGCTGGCTTCGGTGCGTACGGATGATCTCGGTGCCGTGCCGCTCAGGGCCCTGATGGCGCGCAATCCCGGTGTCGATTGGGCGGCCGTCGACGACGTGGTCTATGGCTGCGCCAACCAGGCCGGCGAGGACAACCGCAACGTCGCGCGCATGGCGCTGCTGCTTGCCGGCCTGCCCGTCGCGGTACCGGGTTCGACGGTCAACAGGCTGTGCGGGTCGGGCATGGACGCGGTCGGTATCGCCGCACGCGCCATCAAGGCCGGCGAGGCCGAACTGATGATCGCCGGCGGTGTCGAATCGATGAGCCGTGCCCCCTTCGTCATGCCCAAGGCCGAGACCGCCTTTTCGCGCCACGCCGAAATCCACGACACCACCATCGGCTGGCGCTTCGTCAACCCGCTGATGAAGAAGCAGTACGGTATCGATTCCATGCCGGAGACCGGCGAGAACGTCGCCGAGCAGTTTTCCGTCAGCCGCGCCGATCAGGATGCCTTCGCCGTGCGCAGTCAGGACAAGGCCGTGGCCGCGCAGGCCAATGGCCGATTGGGCAAGGAGATTGTCGCGGTGACGATCCCGCAGAAGAAAGGCGAGGCGACCGTCGTCGACAAGGACGAGCATCCGCGCGCCGGCACCACGGTCGAAACGCTGGCCAGGCTGGCGACGCCGTTCCGCAAGGAAGGCGGCACGGTGACGGCGGGCAACGCGTCGGGCGTCAATGACGGTGCTGCTGCACTGATCGTTGCCTCGGAAGCGGCGGCCCGCAAGCATGGCCTGACCCCCATCGCCCGCATTCTCGGCAGCGCCACGGCCGGCGTCGAGCCGCGCATCATGGGCATCGGTCCGGTGCCGGCGACGCAGAAGCTCTGTGCGCGCCTCGGCCTCACGCCGTCGCAATTCGACGTCGTCGAACTCAACGAGGCTTTCGCCGCGCAGGGCATTGCCGTGTTGCGCCAACTCGGCCTGGCCGAGGATGCCGCACATATCAATCCGAATGGCGGCGCCATCGCGCTCGGCCATCCCCTCGGCATGTCGGGTGCCCGCATCACCGGCACGGCGGCGCTGGAATTGCGCGAACGCGGCGCTCGTTTCGCGCTCGCCACCATGTGCATCGGCGTCGGTCAGGGCATCGCCATTGCGCTTGAGCGCGTCTGAACGAAAACCTGTTTTAACCCAATCCACTTCTGTCCATCAAATGCTCGTTGCCGGGCAGGGTGGTGGCGGATATGGTTGTTCGAGGCTTCAACAAATAACGAGCCTTTCCGGCGCAACGACGTCGCGTCCCGAACGGGGAACCAGGGGCGACGAAAACAAGGATATTCCGATGATGATGCAAACCATTGCTCTGCGTTCGCGCGGCCTGCTGGCTGGCGCCGCCCTTTCCGCACTCGTCTTCGCCGGAGCGCCCGCATGGGCAGACACGCCGCCCGACACGCTGGTCCAGGCCTGGGCGATCGACGACATCATCTCGCTTGATCCCGCCGAAGCCTTCGAGCTTTCCACAGGCGAAATCACCGGCAACACCTACGACATGCTGGTCCGGCTCGACGTCAACGACACCACCAAGGTGGTCGGCGGCATCGCCGAAAGCTGGACCGTTTCGGATGACGGCCTCACCTACACCTTCAAGCTGAAGCCGGGCCTGAAATTCGCTTCCGGCAACCCGATCTCGGCCGCAGACGTCGCCTGGTCGTTCGAGCGCGCCGTCAAGCTGAACAAGAGCCCGGCCTTCATCATCCAGCAGTTCGGCCTCACCGGCGACAACGTCGCTGAAAAGGCCAAGGCGACCGACGCCTCGACCTTTGTCTTCACCGTCGACAAGGGCTATGCGCCGAGCTTCGTGCTCAACTGCCTGACCGCCACGGTGGCGGCGGTGGTCGACAGCAAGCTGGTCAAGGAACATGTGGCTGCCGCGACGCCGACCGCCGAATACAAGTTCGACAACGATTTCGGCAATGCCTGGATGAAGACCGGCTATGCCGGTTCCGGCCCGTTCAAGACGCGCGAATGGCGCGCCAACGAGGTCGTGGTGCTGGAGCGCAACGACAATTATTACGGCACCAAGGCCCATATGGCGCGTGTCATCTATCGCCACGTGAAGGAGAGCGCCGCCCAGCGCCTGCTGCTGGAGAAAGGCGACATTGACGTGGCGCGCAATTTGCAGCCGGGCGACTACAGCTCGGTCGGCAAGAATGCCGATCTCGCCACCATCTCGAAGCCGAAGAGCACGGTCTACTACGTCAGCCTCAACCAGAAGAACCCGAACCTCTCCAAGCCCGAGGTGCGCGAGGCCTTCAAATATCTGATCGACTACGATGCGCTCGGCGACACGCTGCTCAACGGCATCGGCGTCGTCCACCAGGACTTCCTGCCCAAGGGTATCCTGGGTGCCGTGGACGAGAAGCATTATAAGCTGGACGTTGCCAAGGCGAAGGAGCTGTTGGCCAAGGCCGGGCTGAAGGACGGTTTCACCATCACTCTGGACACGCGCAGCGGCCAGCCGGAATCCGGTGTCGCCGAATCGATTCAGCAGACGGCGGCCCAGGCCGGCATCAAGATCGAGCTCGTACCGGAAGACTTCAAGCAGCTGTTGACCCGCTATCGCGCGCGCCAGCACGACATGGCCATCCTGCAGTGGGGCGTCGACTATTGGGATCCGAATTCCAACTCGGAAACCTTCGCCACCAATCCCAACAACGCCGACGATTCGAAGAACAAGACGCTGGCCTGGCGCAATGCCTGGAACGTGCCAGCGGAAATCCAGAAGGAATCGGCGGCCGCGCTCCTGGAACGCGACACCGACAAGCGTATCAAGATGTACGAGGATCTGCAGACCAAGATCCGCGAACAGGGCCCGTTCAACTTCATCTGGCAGCAGACCGAGGTTGCCGGACTGCGCAAGAACGTCCAGGGCCTGAAGCTGGGGCCGACCTTCGACACCAACTTCCTGGCCCCGGTCACCAAGTAACACCCCGGAGCACCCGGTTCCTTGTCGCTCGTCCAGTCTCATGAGCCGGCGCGGAGGCGTAAAAACGCCTCCGCGCTTCTGCTCGCGCTCCTGCGCTTCGTCTTCGTCGCCGCGGTCACCTTCCTCGGGCTGATCGCGGTTACCTTCTTCATCGGCCGCGTCATGCCCATCGATCCCGTCCTGGCGATCGTCGGCGATCGCGCGCCGGCCAGCGTCGTCGCCGCGGCGCGCCAGCAATATGGTTTCGACCTGCCGGTCTGGCAGCAGTTTCTCCTCTATCTGAAGAAGGCGCTGACCGGCGATTTCGGCACTTCCATCCTGTCGACCTATCCGGTCATGCAGGACATCCGCCGCGTTTTCCCGGCCACGCTGGAACTGGCGACGGTCGGCACGGTGATCGGCGTGGCGTTCGGCATTCCGCTCGGCGTGCTCGCCGCCGTCAAGCGCGGCTCCTTCATCGACCAGGCGGTGCGGGTCGTCGGCCTCATCGGCTATTCGATGCCGATTTTCTGGTTGGGCCTGCTCGGTCTGCTGGTCTTCTATGCCCGGCTCGGCTGGGTCGAAGGGCCGGGCCGCATCGGCATCGCCTATGAATACACCTTCACGCCCGTCACCGGGCTCTATCTGCTCGACGCCATAATCCAGCGCGACTGGTCGGCATTCAAGGACATCTTCTCCCACATCATCCTGCCGGCTTCGCTGCTCGGCTATGTTTCCATGGCCTATATCAGCCGCATGACGCGGTCGTTCATGCTGAACGAGCTCTCGCAGGAATATGTCGTCGCCGCCCGCGCCAAGGGCCTGTCGGAAGCGCGCATCATCTGGGGGCATGCCTTGCGCAATTCCGCGGTGCCGCTGGTCACCGTCATCGCCTTGTCCTACGCCACATTGCTCGAGGGCTCGGTGCTGACCGAGACGGTGTTCTCCTGGCCCGGCATCGGCCTTTATTTGACCAATTCGCTGCAGAACGCCGACATGAACGCTGTGCTGGGCGCCACCATCATGATCGGCGCGGTCTTCATCGGCCTCAATCTTCTTTCCGATCTGCTCTACCAGCTGCTCGACCCGAGGACGCGGACATGAATGTGTCGGACACTGCGGCAATGAGCTGGCGCGAATGGCTGCAATCGGAGCGGCCGGCCTCGCGTTCACAGGCGCGGCTCGGCCGCGCCTACATGACCTGGCGGCGTTTTTCCGGCAACGGCCTGGCGATGATCGGACTGCTGATCATCCTGGCGCTGGTGCTGGTCGCGATCCTCGCCGGCGTGCTTGCGCCTTATTCGCCGGTCATCGGTGACCTGCGCTCAGCACTGCAGCCGCCCGGCGCCGCCCATTGGATGGGCACGGACGAACAGGGCCGCGACATCCTCTCGCGCATCATCTACGGCTCGCGGGTGACACTCTACGTCATCGTGCTCGTCGCGCTGATCGCCGCACCCATCGGCCTCCTGGTCGGTACGGTGGCCGGTTATGCCGGCGGCTGGACCGATGCCATCCTGATGCGCATCACCGACATCTTCCTGGCCTTCCCGAAGCTGATCCTGGCGCTGGCTTTCGTGGCGGCACTCGGGCCAGGCATCGAACACGCGATCATCGCGATCGCCATCACCTCCTGGCCGCCTTATGCACGCATTGCCCGCGCCGAGACGCTCACCGTGCGCAACTCCGATTACATCAAGGCGGTCGAGATCATGGGCGCCTCGCCCTTCCGCATCGTGCTGCGCCATGTCATGCCGATGTGCATCTCCTCGCTGATCGTGCGTGTCACGCTCGACATGGCCGGCATCATCATCATCGCTGCCGGCCTTGGCTTCCTCGGCCTCGGTGCACAGCCGCCCTTGCCGGAATGGGGTTCGATGATCGCGTCGGGACGTCGTTTCATTCTCGACCAGTGGTGGGTGGCGGCGATGCCCGGCATGGCCATCCTCATCGTCAGCCTCGGCTTCAATCTCCTGGGTGACGGCCTGCGCGATGCGCTCGATCCAAGGAGTTCGGGCCAATGAGCGCGCTTCTTCACGTCGAGGACCTGAAGGTCCGTTTTCCCACCCGCACCGGCGTCATCGAGGCGGTGCGCGGCGTTTCGTTCTCGCTGGGGCGCGAGCGGCTGGGCATTGTCGGCGAATCCGGCTCGGGCAAGTCGCAGACCGGCCGCGCCATCATGGGGCTGACCGATCCCCGCGCCGAGGTGACGGCCGGCAGGATGGAGTTCGACGGCATCGATCTTCTGTCGTTGCCCCAGCGCGAGCGGCGGGCGTTGCGTGGCCGGCGCGTCGCCATGATCCTGCAGGACCCCAAATATTCGCTCGACCCGGTGATGACCATCGGCCGGCAGATCGTCGAGACGCTGCGCACGCATGAGAAGGTCTCCAAGGCCGAGGCGCGCGAACGCGCGCTCGACATGCTGGCGGCCGTGCAGATCCGCGATCCCAAACGCGTCTTCGACCTGCACCCGCACGAAGTGTCGGGCGGCATGGGCCAGCGCGCCATGATCGCCATGATGCTGGTCGCCGGGCCGGAGCTGATGATCGCCGACGAGCCGACTTCGGCCCTGGACGTCACCGTGCAGCTCGAAGTGCTCGGCATCCTCGACCGGCTGGTGGCGGAGCGCGGCATGGGACTGATCTTCATCTCGCACGATCTGCGCCTGGTCTCCTCCTTCTGCGACCGCGTCGTGGTCATGTATGCCGGCAAGGTGGTCGAGCAATTGCCGGCCTCGGAACTGGCCCGCGCGCAGCATCCCTATACACGTGGCCTGCTCGACTGCATGCCCAAGATCGGCGCTGATCGGCACCCGCTGCCGGTGCTGGCGCGCAAGGCGGAGTGGGCGGCATGACGGCGGCACTCTCCATCGACAAGGTCGAGGTCGTGTTCGACCATTTCCGCGCGCTGAAAGGTGTCAGCGTCGAGGTTCAGCCCGGCGAATCCTTCGGGCTGGTCGGCGAATCCGGTTCGGGCAAGTCGACGCTGCTGCGTGCCATCGCCGGCCTGGCGCCGGTGGCTTCCGGCCGCATCACCGTCAACGGCAAGACGCTCGGCCGCCGCCGCGACCGTGATTTCTATCGCCAGGTGCAGATGGTGTTCCAGGACCCCTACGGCTCGCTGCACCCGCGCCAGACCGTCGATCGCCTTTTGCAGGAGCCGCTTGCCATCCATGGCATCGGCGACGGCGAAAGGCGCATCCAGCGCGCGCTCGACGAGGTCGGCCTCGTTTCCGGTTTCCGCTTCCGTTATTCGCACCAGCTGTCCGGCGGCCAGCGCCAGCGCGTGGCGATCGCCCGCGCCCTGATCCTCGAACCCTCGATCCTGTTGCTCGACGAACCGACCTCGGCGCTCGACGCCTCGGTGCAGGCCGAGGTGTTGAACCTGCTGGAACAGGTGCGCAAGGACCGCAAGCTGACCTTCCTCATGGTTTCGCACGACCTCGCCGTCATCAACCACATGTGCCAGCGCCTCATGGTCATGCAGAATGGCGAGGCGGTCGAACAGCTCACCGCCGCCGACCTCGTCTCGGCCCAGGTCACCCAGGACTACACGCGCCGCCTGCTCAAGGCCTCGGAAGGCTTCGTCAGGGCGGGCTGAGACGGACCCTTACCCTCCCCGACAAGGGGAGGGTAACTAGCTTGCCGCCGCCTCCGCTGCCTTCGGTTCCTTCAGCCGGAACCAGGCGACGTAGAGCGCCGGCAGGAACAGGAGCGTGATCGCCGTGCCGGCGATGATGCCGCCCATCATGGCATAGGCCATCGGCCCCCAGAACACTTCGCGCGCGATCGGGATCAGCGCCAGCGAGGCGGCCGCCGCCGTCAGCGCGATCGGCCGCATTCGGTGCTCGCTGGCCTCGATCACCGCCAGCCAGCGATCCTTGCCCTCGGCGACGAGGTCCTCGATCTGCACGATCAGGATCACCGAATTGCGGATCAGGATGCCGATCAGGGCCAAGACGCCGAGCAACGCGACGAAGCCCATCGGCGAGTTAGACGACAGCAGCGCCACCACCACGCCGATCAGGCCCAGCGGCGCCACCGCCACCACCAGGAACAAGCGCTGGAAGCTCTGCAGCTGGATCATCAGGATCGTGGCCATGACGAACAGCATCAGCGGCACGACGGCGGCGATCGGTCCCTGGCTCTTGGCGCTTTCCTCGACCGAGCCGCCGGTGGCGACGCTATATCCTTGCGGCAGCTTGGCGATGAAGGCATCGACCGTCGGCTTGAGCTCGTTGACGACGGTATCGGGCAGCGCACTGCCGACCAGCCCGGCCCGCACGGTCAGGGTCGGGATGCGATGCCGGCGCCAGATCGTCGGCTGCTCCAGCGCGGTGTCAAAATTGGCGACCGCCGCGAGCGGGATGGATTCGCCGGTGCCCGTCGGCAACTGCATGTTCTTCAGTGTCTCCAGCGAACTCCTCTCCGCCTCGCGCGAGCGCACCACCACATTGACCAGATAGGTGGAATCGCGGACCTGCGTGATGGTGACGCCGCCGACGACGCTGTTGAGTGCCGAGGCGATGTCCTGCGAGGTGATGCCGAGCTGGCGCGCCTTGTCCTGCAGCACGTCCACCTTCAGCACACGCTCCGGCTCGTTCCAGTCGAAGGTCGGCGCGGCAAGCTTCGGATTGGTCGAAATGCGGCCGGCCAGATCCTGCGCCAGGTCGCGCACCTTCTGCACGTCTGGGCCGCTCACCCGGTATTGCACCGGCCGTCCGACCGGAGGCCCGAGCTCCAGCGTCTTGACGAAAGTGTCGGTGCCGACGAACTGCTCGCGCAGCAGCTTGTCGATGGCAGCGTGCACGCGGTTGCGCTCCTCGACACCCTTGGTGACGATGACGGTCTGACCGAAATACGGGTTGGACGGCTGCACGTCATAGGCCAGCACGAAGCGCACCGCGCTCTGCCCGACATAGGAGCTCCAATGGGCGATGTCGGGATTGCCGACCAATGCCAGCTTCTCGAACCGCTCCATCTGTTCGCGCGTCTCGGCGATCGAGCTGTTCTGCGGCAGGTTCCAGTCGACGATCAGCTCCGGCCGGTCGGAGGCCGGGAAGAATTGCTGCTGCACCAAGGTGAGCCCGGCGAGCGAGGTCAGGAAGAGCAGTACGGTCGCGATGATGGTCAGCCAGTAGCGCCGCACCGAAAGCACCAGGGTGCGCCGGAACAGCGCCGTGAAGCGACCGGGCTGGTCGTGGTGTTTCTTCATCGTCGCCGGCAGGAAGGTGACGCCGAGCAGCGGCGCGAACAGCACCGCCACGACCCACGACACCAGCAGCGAAACCGCGATGACCACGAACAGCGTGAAGGTGTACTCACCGGCCGCGCTCGAATTGAGGCCGATGGGGATGAAGCCGGCCACCGTCACCAGCGTGCCGGTGAGCATGGGGAAGGCGGTTGATGTGTAGACATAGGTGGCCGCTTTCTTGAGCGGGTCGCCCACCTCCAGCCGCGCCACCATCATCTCCACCGCGATCATGGCGTCGTCCACCAAAAGGCCGAGCGCGATGATCAGCGCGCCCAGCGACACGCGCTGCAGCGAGATGCCGAGATAGGTCATGAACAGGAAGGTGATGGCCAGCACCAGCGGGATCGACAGCGCCACGACGAAACCGGCACGCAGGCCAAGGCTGATGAAGGAAACCGCAAGCACGATGGCCACCGCCTCGAACAGCGCCCGCGTGAAACCGGATACCGCTTCCTCAACGATGAGCGGCTGGTCGGCGACAAGATGCACGCCGACGCCAACCGGCAGTTCGCCCTTCACCTCCTCCATCTTGTGGTCCAGCGCCTTGCCGAATTCCAACAGGTTGGCGTTGGGTTTCATGCCGACGGCAAGTCCGATGGCGTCCTGGCCGTTAAAGCGGAACAGCGAGGCGGGCGGATCGGTGTAGCCGCGCGTGATGGTGGCGACGTCGCTCAACCTGAAGAAACGGTTGTTGACCCTGAGATTGATGGCGCGAAGGCTGTCTTCGGAGGCGAACTGGCCGGTGACGCGCACGCTGACCTGCTCCGGTCCCGACTGGATGACGCCGGAGGGCGCGATGGCATTCTGCGCCTGCAGCGAGGCGATGATCTGCTGCTGGTTGAGGCCGAGCGCGGCGATCTGGCGCGTCGAGAATTCGAGATAGATCGCCTCGTCGCGCGCGCCGATCAAGTCGACCTTGCCGGCATTGGGCACGGTCAGCACTTCGGCGCGCACGTTCTCGACATAGTCGCGCAGCTGGCGGGGCGTCAGGCCGTCGGCGGTGAAGGCGTAGATGTTGCCGTACACGTCACCGAACCGGTCGTTGTAGAACGGGCCCTGTACGCCTTGCGGGAATTGCGGCTTGATGTCCTCGATCATGTTGCGGACCTGCAGCCAGGTCGGCACCACGTCGCGCGCCTTGGTGTTGTCTTTCAAATTGACGAAGACGATGGTGCGGCCCGCCGTTGTCACCGAGCGGGTAAAATCGAGCTTGTCGAGTTCCTCGAGCTTCTTCTCGATGCGGTCGGTGACCTGCTTGGCCTGCTCGTCCACGGAGGCGCCCGGCCAGTTGGCCTGGATCAGCATCGTCTTGATGGTGAAGGAGGGGTCTTCCTCGCGGCCGAGATTGATATAGGCGTAGACGCCGGCCACGATGAAGACCAGCATGAAATACCAGACCAGCGAGCGGTGCTCGAGTGCCCAGTCGGACAGGTTGAAACCCTTCACGCGGCCGCTCCTACGGTAGCTTGATCTTCTGGCCGGGCGTCAGGCTGTGGACGCCGGCCGTGACGACGCGGGCACCGGCATCCAGCCCGCTCGCCACGGTGAAAGTGGTGCCGCTGCGGGCGGCGACCTGCACGTCATGCGTGGCGACCGTCGCTGTCTTTTCGTCGACGATCCAGACCTGCGTCTTGCCGTCCTGTTCCAGCAGCGCCGAAAGCGGCAACTCGATTGCCGGCTTGACCGAGGTCGAACGGGTCACTGTCACCGTAGAACCGAGGCGGAAGGCGGAAGGCGGATCGATCAGTGATAGCCGCACGCGGCGCGTACGTGTGGTTTCGTCGGATTGCGGTGCCATCTCGCGCAGCCGGCCCTCAGTCTTGATCGAGGGCAGCGATTGCAGCGACACCGCGAACGGCGCCTGTTCCGTCAGGTCGCCGGTCAGCCAGTCGGGGATGTCCACCACGGCTTCGCGGGTGTCGGCGCGCGCCACCGTCACCACCATCTGCCCGGGCGAAACGGTCTGGCCGACCTCGGCGCCGACCGCCGTCACCACGCCGTCGAAATCGGAAAACAGACGAGCATAGCCGAGCTGTTCCTCGGATTTGGCGAGCGCGGCCTTGGCGCGCTCCAGATTGGCGCCGGCCGATTGCTGCGCCTGACGGGCGCTGTCATAGACGGCCTGCGAGACGTTCTTCGAGGCCAGCAACTGGCCGATGCGTTGCTCGCTGGCGTCGGCGTTGGCGGCCTGCGCCTCGGCGTTGGACAATTCGGCTTTCGCCGCCTGAACGGCGAGATCGAGCGCCGTCGGGTCGAGCGCGGCCAGCGTCGTGCCCTTGGTCACCGTGTCGCCGACATTGACGTCGCGGGCGACGATGCGGCCGAGCAGGCGGAAGGAGAGGGCGGCGCTGTAACGCGGCTCGACCGTGCCGGCGAAGCCATAGGTTTCGGTAGCGCGCGGCTGCACCGTCACCGACAGCACCGGCCGCACGATTTCGGCGGCCTTGTCGCCACTTTCCTGCGAACAGCCGGAAAGCAGGGCAGCAATCGGCATGGCGGCAATCAGCAGGGCACGGGTCATGGCTTGGCCTCCGTGGTCTCGACCACAAGGCCTGGGCTGAGCAGCTGCCCGCCGGAGGTGACGACCGTCTGGCCGGCCGTCAGCCCGTCGGCGATGGCGACCGACGCGGTGTCGTAGCCCATCACGGCGACCGGCGCGATCGCGACAGCCTTGCTGGCCGGGTCGACGACCCACACCGCGGGCTTGCCGTTGGCGGAGGTAAGCGCCTGCCAGGGCAGCACCACGGCCTTGCCGTGCTTGCCGGTGACGCTGCCGACGACCGCTGCCCCCAGCGGCATGGCCGCCGGAGTGGCGGGAAGGGCCACCTTGACGCGCACCGAGCCGGAGGCCGGGTCGACCACCGGCGCGATCTCGCGCACCGTGCCTTGCGCCGTCACCTTGGGGTCGGCCAGCAGCGCCACCGCGACCGGCGGCGGCGTCGAGCCATGCACGCCGGCGACCAGCGTTTCCTGAACGTTGAAGACCGCGTCGCGGTCGCCGTCCTCGGCCACGGTGAAGACGGTCTGCGCCGCCTGCACCACCTGTCCGGCCTCGACCTGTCTGGCCGTGATGATGCCGGGCGCACCGGCGCGCAGTTCGGTGAAGGAGAGATTTTCCTTGGCGTTGGCCAGCGCGCTGCCGGCCGCCTCGACGCTGCCCTGCGCCACCTTCAGCGCCTGGTCGGCCTGGTCATAGTCGCGCCGGGTCGTGAAGCCTTGCGAAAGTAGGGCCTTCTGGCGGTCGAACGCGGCGGCGGCCTGGGTGGACTGTGCCTGCGCGGCATCAAGGTTGGCCTGTGCGGTCCTGAGGTCCGATTCCTGCTCCTGCGGGTCGATGCGGGCCAGCACCTGGTCCGTGTCGACATGCTGGCCGACCTCGACCAGCCGCTCGGCCACGCGGCCGCCGACGCGGAAGGAAAGGTTGTTCAGCGTGCGCGCGGTGATCACGCCGGTCAGCGAGACGCTGTCGGCATAATCGGTGATTTCGGCCTGCTGGGTACCGACCAGCACCGGCAGCTTCGGCGCCGCCGCCGCGTCCTTGCGCTGGCAGCCGGAAACGAGAGCGGCGAGCGTGGCTATGGCGAGGACGGCGGTGACGGGACGCAATTGGAACGAGAGGCGTGCCGCCTTGAATCTCGACGGGACCGATCGTCGTGTTTTCATGGTCAAGGCACCCCCGGGACCGGTCGTCACCTTGATGTGACGCAATACCACTATCAGGCAGGATATCGTGCTGCTCGGAATTTGAAATAGGTCATTGATTCCGTACCGATCGGCGAGGTCGAATCGTGCGGTTGCGGCTTGCGCAGGCCCAACGGCTTGGGCCAAGCTGTCGGCTTGAGCTGGGCACGAAATAAAGCCAGAAGGCTAGGCGACAGAACCGGTTGTGAGGGCAAGGCCCTTGAGGAGAAAAGCACGATGAGCAACGCGACCATTTCCGCCCGCAAGAACGCCGCCATTTCGCGCGGCGTCGGCATGACCACGCAGATCTATGCCGAGCGTGCCGAGAATTCCGAAATCTGGGACGTCGAGGGCCGCCGCTACATCGATTTCGCCTCCGGCATCGCCGTGGTCAACACCGGCCACCGTCACCCCAAGGTGATCGAGGCGGTGAAGGCGCAGCTCGACCATTTCACCCACACCTGCCACCAGGTCGTGCCCTATGAGAACTATGTGCGGCTGGCCGAGCGCCTGAACGGCCTGCTGCCGGGCAAGTTCGACAAGAAGACGATCTTCGCCACCACCGGCGCCGAAGCCGTCGAGAACGCCGTCAAGATCGCCCGCCACGCCACCGGCCGCCAGGCCGTGATCGCCTTCACCGGCGCCTTCCACGGTCGTACCTTCATGGGCATGGCACTGACCGGCAAGGTGCAGCCCTACAAGGCCGGCTTCGGCGCGATGCCTGGCGACGTCTTCCACGTGCCGTTCCCGGTCGCGCTGCATGGCGTAACGGTGGCCGATTCGCTGGCCGCGCTCGACAAGCTGTTCAAGGCCGATGTCGACCCGGCCCGCGTCGCCGCCATTATCGTCGAACCCGTGCAGGGCGAGGGCGGTTTCTACGAGGCGCCGCGCGACTTCGTCTCGGCGCTGCGCAAGATCTGCGACCAGCACGGCATCCTGCTCATCGCCGACGAGGTGCAGACTGGCTTTGCCCGCACCGGCAAGATGTTCGCCATGGAGCATCATGACGCTGCCCCCGACCTCACCACCATGGCCAAGAGCCTGGCCGGCGGCTTCCCGCTTTCGGCCGTCACCGGCCGCGCCGAACTGATGGATTCGCCGAACCCCGGCGGTCTCGGCGGTACCTATGCCGGCAATCCGCTCGGCGTCGCCGCCGCCAATGCGGTGCTGGACGTGATCGAGGAAGAGAAGCTGAACGATCGCGCCAATGCACTGGGTTCGCGCCTGAAGCAGCGGCTGGAAGCACTGCGCGACGACGTGCCGGAGATCATCGACATTCGTGGCCCCGGCTTCATGAACGCCGTCGAGTTCAACGACGTGAGGACCAAGATGCCGTCGGCGGAGTTCGCCAACAATGTCCGGCTGAAGGCGCTGGACAAGGGCCTGATCCTGCTCACCTGCGGTGTCTATGGCAACGTCATCCGCTTCCTGGCGCCAATCACCATCCAGGACAATGTGATGACCGAGGCGCTCGACATCCTCGAAAGCTCGATCCGCGCCGCCAGGGCCTGATTTCCTCGCCGGATCGAGGACAGGATTGCTCCCCGGCATCGCGCGCGATGCCGGGGAGATTGCGTTTCAAGAACCGTTTCCGGCTTGCCGGCCGGTTTCAGCGGTCCGAAGCAGCCAGATAGGTGCACAGCAGCCGCACCAGCTCCTGCTTCAGCTCCACCGAGCCCAGCATGCCGCGTCGCGCCGCATTGTGGATCACGCCGTCCATGACATCCGAAAGGATCATGGCCATGACCCGGTTGCTCGCGCCTTCAGCGCTCGCCCGGTAGGCCTCCACCGCCGCGGCGTAGTGGCCGATATACTCCGCCTCGAATGCACTGTGCGGATCGCGGGTCGCGTCGAAACTCGGCGCTTCGTCGAGCAGCACCCGGTGCAGCCCGGGATTGAGGCTGTGCGCCGCAAACATGTCACGCACGAGATCGTCGACGAAACGCTCGACCGATTTTTGGCCCTCGCCCGAGCGCCGCATGATTGCGAGGCAGTCATCGAGATGCCGCCGCCTTATGGCCTCGATCAGCGAAAGCTTGTCCGGAAAATACTGGTACAGCGAACCGACGCTGACGCCGGCCGCCTCGGCAACCTTGTTGGTCGTGAACTCGGCCCAGCCATGTTCGCTCAGAATGCGAGCACCGGCTTCGACGATCGCCTCGACCGTCACCCGTGAGCGTGCCTGCCGTGGCGCCTTGCGCATGACCGCGCGCGATTTGGCAATGCGAGTAGACAAAAACGCGGCTCCCGGCGGAATATGAACACGTTACTCACATTCCACTGCAAGCGAAAGGAACCTCGTCATGAGCGGGTTGCTGCGGACTCTGTTCGGCTATCAGGCCTGGGCGAATGAAGACTTGTTCGACAAGCTCGGTGAACTCGATCCGGAACGGTATCGGACCGAATTGGCGAAAGCGGCGAAACTGATCGACCATTCACATGTCGTGGCCCGCATCTTCGCCGCCCATCTCACCGGTGCCCGTCATGGCTATATGTCGGATGCGAGCGAGGAGACGCCGACGCTGCAGGAACTGCGCGCAGCCGTCGCGGCTTCGGACCACTGGTATGTCGATTATGTCGCGGGCGTCTCGCCGGCGTCGCTGGACGAGCGGCTAGCCTTCGTCTTCACCGACGGCGACAAGGGCTGCATGTCGCGCGAAGAGATGCTTGGTCATGTGATCTTGCATGGCGGTTATCACCGCGGTGAGGTCGGACGCATCCTTTCCCAACTTTCCATCACGCCGCCGTGGGACACGCTCGCCGTCCATCTCCATCGTTCCGAGCCGTCGCGCCGGCGGCAGGCCGGGCGACCGGTGCTGGCCGGTGCCGACTGATTATGGATAGCATCGAGACAAGCGAGGCCTTTGGCCCGGCAATGAAGTGACTTAGGCGGCCGGCTCGCTTTGCTGGAAGGCCGCCAGCGCCGCTTTCATCGCGTCGGGGCCGCCTGCCACTTCGTCCGGTGTTGGCGAGAAACCGGCGCCCAGCATCTTGCGGCCGAGCATGTGGTCGCCCGGGCGATTGACCGACTCGATCGCGATCAGCCGGCCATTCGCATAGTGGTAGACGGAGAACTTGTTTTCGGCGGCGTCGCCCAGCACGACGCACTGGTCGGAGCCGCCGGTCAGACCGACCATCTGCAGCTTCATGTCACCGATGTCGGACCAGAACCACGGCACCGCCGCATAGGCATCCGCGTGGCCGAGGATGGTACGCGCAGCGAGCTTGGCCTGGTCGGTGGCGTTCTGCACCGATTCCAGCCGGACGTCGCCGCCGGTCGCCCAATGGCGGTAGTTGGCGACGTCGCCGATGGCCAGCACCTCGGGCACCGAGCTGCGCATATGCTGGTCGATGCGAATACCGTTGCCGGTCACAATACCTGCAGCCTCCGCCAGCTCGACATTGGGCACCACGCCGACGCCGATGATGACGAGCTGCGCCGGCAGCCGTTCGCCGGTCGAAGTGACGGCGGCGGCGACGCGGCCGTTGTCGCCCTCCAGTCTGGAAACCGTCGTCCCGGTCAGGATGCGAACGCCGCCACCGACCAGCCTGTCATGGACATGGCCGGCGATGACCGGGGCGATGGCGCGGCCGAGCACGCGGTCGGCGGCCTCCATCACGGTCACCTTGCGCCCGCCGGCGGCAAGGGTCGCGGCGATCTCCAGCCCGATGAAGCCACCGCCGAGGATGACGACGTCGCTGGCCGAAGCGCTGAGGTCGCGGATGGCGCGCGCATCGTCCAGCGAGCGCAGCGAAACGACGCCGGCAAGGTCGGCGCCGGGCAAGGGCAATGGCCGCGGCCGCGAGCCGGTGGCCAGGATCAGCCGGTCGAAGGGCAGCGCATCACCGCCGGCAATGTCGAGCCGGCGCTGGCTAAGATCGATGCGCTCGACGCGGATGCCGGGGCGGAAATCGATGTTATGGCCGGAAAAGAAGGTGTCGCCGCGCAGCGGCTGCGGCTTGGCCTCGCCGTCCTTGATGAAGGTCTTCGACAGCGGCGGCTTGTGATAAGGCCAGTCCTTCTCGTCGCCGACCAGCACGACCGGGCCTTCGTAGCCCTCCTCGCGCAGGCTGGCCGCGGCCTGCACGCCGGCATGGCCCGCCCCGACAATGACCACTCCATTCTTCATCGCAACCCGCCTTCGCTCCGATCCTATGGCTTGCCGGCAGGTGGCGATTGTCCACTTCCGCCGCAAGAGGCCATGCCGGGGTCGCACCCTGGACAGCGGCTTGTCAATGTGGGCGCCGCCGCGGTCGTCAGGACGTAAACTTGATCGTTCTAGTTTAGAATAATTCTAAACTATTGTTTTGATTGGATTTATTGTCGATTTGCATTGACTTTTGCCAGTTCCGTCGGTTTATGGAGGCTCGCGCGTCGAGCGCATTCCTTTGATGTCTGGGCCTTGAACCCGTTCGATTGGAGGCATTCCGGTGGTTTTTCAGCGCGCGCCGCGCCTTTCGGCGATCTTTCGGTCGGTTTCCTGCGACAGGCGTCGCAGCGTCCGCGCGACCTTCTCACACAGTTTGCATCGTCTGTCGGCTGGGCTTTCCTGCTCGCGCCGGGCGGTTATTCGTTGATAGTCCCGAGGGAGACGATTGAAATGAAGAATACGAAGCTGACGGTGCGCTATGGCGGCAAGCTGGCCGCGGTCGCCGCCACGCTGGCGCTGACCACGGCTATTTTTGCGTTGCCAGCCAAGGCCGAGACCGACCCGAAGGCGGTGCTCAAGACCTATTCCGACATCGCGCTGGCCAAATACGAGGACTCGCTGACCACGGCCAAGACGCTCGATACCGCCGTCGAAGCGCTGATCGCGAAGCCCTCGCAGGAAACGCTGAATGCCGCGCGCGACGCCTGGAAGGCCGCTCGCGTGCCCTATCAGCAGACCGAGGTCTACCGCTTCGGCAACCCGATCGTCGATGCCTGGGAAGGCCGCGTCAATTCCTGGCCGCTGGACGAAGGCCTGATCGACTATGTCGCAGCAAGCTACGGCACGCAGTCGGACACCAACGCGCTCTACACGGCCAATGTCATCGCCAACAAGTCGATCGAGATCAACGGCAAGAAGGTCGATGCTTCCAAGCTGTCGCCCGAGTTCCTGTCCAGCACGCTGCAGGAAGCCGGCGGCATCGAGGCCAACGTCGCCACCGGCTATCATGCCGTCGAATTCCTGCTCTGGGGTCAGGACTTGAATGGCACCGGCCCCGGTGCCGGCAACCGCCCGTTCACTGATTACGACATCAAGAACTGCACCGGTGGAAACTGCGACCGCCGCGCCGAATATCTGAAGTCGGCTTCCGGCCTTATCGTCTCGGATCTGGAAGAGATGGTCGGCAACTGGAAGGAAGGCGGCGCGGCGCGCAAGACCCTCGTCGAAGGCGATCCCAAGGCCGGCGTTTCGGCGATCCTGACCGGAATGGGTTCGCTGTCCTACGGTGAAATGGCCGGGCAGCGCATGAAGCTCGGCCTGTTGCTGCACGATCCGGAAGAAGAACACGACTGCTTCTCGGACAACACCCACAACTCGCATCTCTATGACGCGATCGGTATCCGCGACGCCTATCGGGCGCAGTACAAGCGCCTCGACGGTTCGACCGTCTCCGGCCCGTCGGTCTCCGACATGGTCAAGGCAGCCGACCCGGCGCTCGACAAGGAACTCGCCGGCAAGCTCGACACCAGTGTCGCCAAGATGGAAGCCATCAAGGCGCGCGCCGAGGCAGGCGAGGCCTACGACCAGCAGATCGGCGAAGGCAACACCGAAGGCAACGCCACCGTGCAAGCGGCGATCGACGCGCTGGTCGACCAGACCAAGTCGATCGAACGCGTGGTGGCGACGTTGAAGCTCGATGCCATCGCCTTCGAAGGCTCCGCCAGCCTCGATTCGCCCGACAAGGTGTTCAAGTAGGAAGACGGCGCCCGCCGTCGCGGACGCCAAACAAAACCCAGAAAGCCACGCGGCGCCGGAGGGCGCAGCCAGCCATCCAGAACCGGACATGTTGATCTGTCACTGCAACATAATCACCGAGAAGGAGATCGAGCAGGCCATCATCGAGCTGCTGGATCAGGACCCGTGGCAACTCATTGTCCCGGCCAAGGTCTATCATTCCATGCGCATGCGCGGTCGCTGTTGCGGCTGCTTCCCAAATGTGGTGGAAACGATCATTCGGGTAACCGAAAACTACCACGCTCGTTCGGAGGCGGGCGGCGTGGACATCGTTTCACATCTGGATCGCGTCAGAGATCTGCGCGTCCAATACGGGAGCAGAACCCATGAAAGGCGAAAAACAGGTCATCGAGCGGCTTAACGAGGCTCTTTTCCTCGAGCTCGGCGCCGTCAACCAGTACTGGGTCCATTATCGCCTGCTGGAGGACTGGGGCTACACCAAGCTCGCCAAGAAGGAGCGGGCGGAATCGATCGAGGAAATGCAACATGCCGACCGCCTGGTTGCGCGCATCATCTTCCTGGAGGGACATCCAAACCTTCAGTCGGTGGCGCCGCTGCGCATCGGCCAGAACGTCAAGGAAGTGCTGGAATCGGACCTTGCCGGTGAGTATGACGCCCGCGCTTCCTACAAGCAGTCGCGCGAGATCTGCTCCGAGGCCGGCGACTATGTCAGCATGAAGCTGTTCGAGGAACTGCTGGCCGACGAGGAAGGTCATATCGACTTCCTCGAAACCCAGCTCGACCTGCTCGCCTCGATCGGTGAAGAGAAATACGGCCTGCTCAACGCAGACGCGGCCAACGAAGCGGAATAGGACATGCGCATATGCGGCGCACCATAGATTTGTTGCGCCGCGTGCGTTTCCTGCTCGCCTCCTCCGCCGCTGTCGCGGCGGGGCATGGCTGTCGCCTCGGCGGCAGGATCGCCGCGCCGGCGGTTCTCGGCGCGGTTGTTTTTCTTACCCTGCCGGCCGCTGCCGGCTCGCCGGAAACGCCGGACCTTCCCACCAGCCGCGCCGACCTGACGGCTGCCGACCGCGCGCGCGTCGAGGCCATCACCAAACCCACCACCGACTTTTCCAAGCCGGAAGCGTTCGAGCTGATGCAGGGCGGCGCCGGCACCACGAAGAAACGCGTCACCGCCGATTCCTTCTCGCAATCTTCGGCCAACCTCACCTTCGAGGAAGAGGGCACCTTCAAGATCGGCAATGGCTTCTTCACCAAGGTCTGGGTGTCGTCGCCGTCTTCAACCCAGGCATCCGATGGGCTCGGGCCGCTGTTCAACGAACGCGCCTGCCAGAACTGCCATCTCAAAGACGGTCGTGGTCATCCGCCGATGGGCGACGAGGGCACGACGTCGATGTTCCTGCGCCTGGCGCGCGAGGCCGGCACCGACGAGGAAAAGGCGCTGCGCGCCGACCGCAAGGTGCTGAACTTCCCCGACCCGGTCTATGGCAAGCAATTGCAGGAACTCGCCGTCCCGGGTCTCGTCGGCGAAGGCCGCATGCGTGTCACCTATACCGAACAGCCGGTCACGCTCGGCGACGGCACGGTGGTGTCGCTGCGCAAGCCGAGCTACGCGGTAGACAGTCTCGGCTACGGTCCCATGGACCCGCACACGACGTTGTCGCCGCGCATGACGCCGGCGATGATAGGCCTTGGCCTGGTCGAGCAGATCCATCCCGCCGACATCCTCGCCAATGCCGATCCCGACGACCGCAACGGCGACGGCATAGCCGGCCGCCCGAACATCGTGCGCGACGAGTTGAGCGGCAAGCTGGCGCTCGGCCGTTTCGGCTGGAAGGCGCAGACGCCGTCGATCCGCCAGCAATCGGCGGACGCGTTTGCCGGCGACATCGGCATTTCGACGCCGGAAGTGCCGCAGCATTGGGGCGATTGCACTCCGGCGCAAAAGGCCTGCCTGGCCATGCCGAACGGCGTGCAGGAGCGGCTGGGCCCGGTCGAGGCACCGGATCCCATTATGGACCTCGTCACCTTCTATTCGCAGAACCTCGCGGTTCCGGCGCGCCGCGACGTCGCCGCGCCCGAGGTGTTGGCCGGCAAGAAGGCCTTCTACGACATGGGTTGCGCCTCCTGCCACACGCCGAAATTCGTCACCCGGCGCGACGCGCCGAACAAGGCGCAGTCTTTCCAGCTCATCTGGCCTTACTCTGATTTCCTGCTGCACGACATGGGCGAGGGCCTGGCCGATGGCCAGGCCGTAGGCGATGCCAGCGGTAGCGATTGGCGCACGCCGCCATTGTGGGGCATCGGGCTCGCCCAGCGCGTCAACGGCTACACCTTCTTCCTGCATGACGGCCGCGCCCGCAATCTGGCCGAGGCCATCCTGTGGCATGGCGGCGAAGGCAAGAAGGCGCGCGACCGCTTTGCCGTGGCGGGTGTCGACGAGCGCACCGCGCTAATCAAATTCCTGGAGTCGCTATGATGCTGAAGCGCCTTGCCGTTGCCCTTGTCCTGCCGCTGGCGCTGGTCGGCGTAAAACCGGCCGCCGCGGCGGTGCAGGCCGCCGACGTCATCAACCGCGCCGTCGATGGTTTCGTGCGCCCGGCCTACGCCTCGCTGGCAGAACACACCGCCGCCGCCACCAAGGCGATGAAGGCGCTGTGCGCGGCGCCTTCGCAGCAAGGGCTCGATGCGGCCCGCGCCGAATTCGCCGGTGTCGTCGGCGCCTGGTCGACGGTGGAAATCATCCGCTTCGGTCCGATCGCCGAGAACAACCGGCTGGAACGCATGTTGTATTGGCCCGACCGCAAGGGACTTGGCCTGAAGCAGGTGCAGGCGGCGATCGCATCCAAGGATGCCACGCTTGCCGACCCGGTGGCGATCGCCGGCAAGAGCGTCGCTATGCAGGGGTTGGGTGCATTGGAGTTCGTGCTCCATGGCACCGACGCCGAGAAGCTGGCCGGCAAGGACGGCGCCTCTCGTTGCGCCTTCGGCGCGGCCGTCGCCGGCAACATCGAGACGATCGCGGCCGATGTCAGCGCCGCCTGGGCAAAGCCCGACGGCTTCGCCGCGCAATGGGCTAACACCGGGCCGAACAACCCGCTCTACCGTGATGGCGGCGAGGCGGTGACCGAATTGCTGGGTGTCTTCATCAACGGGCTGGAATTGCTGCGCGACCAGCGCCTCAAGGGATTTTACGGCGACACGCCAGATGCCGACAAGCCGAAGCAGGCGATCTTCTGGCGCTCCGAGCTGACCGGGGCCTCGCTGGCCGCCAATCTCGACGGCATGGATCGGCTGTTCGAGGCCTCGAAGCTCGGCGATGCGCTGCCGCAGGACACGCGCTGGATCGCCGAGTCGATCCATATCCAGTTGCGCAACGCCGTTGGCGAGGCGAAAGAGGTCAAGGGGCCGATCGCCGAGGTGCTGGCCGATCCCAAACGACGCGCGCTTCTGGAACGCTTCGCGTTGATCACCAGCAGCCTGACCAACCTTTTCGGCACCCGGCTGACCGCCGAGTTCGGCCTGACCGCCGGTTTTTCCTCGCTGGACGGGGACTGAGCGGCCGCCATGCGCACGCCGCTCATCGACCGCCGCGACTTCCTGAGGGCTGCCGGCGCCGGCTTCGCTGCAGTCATGGCCCCGAAGGCCTGGGCAGCGACGCTGGAGACCGATGCCGTCTTCGCCACGGCTTTCGTCAAGCGCGACGGTTCCTTCGGCGCGGCGGTGCTTTCGGAAGCCGGCAAGGTTCTGCATTCAGTGGCGCTGCCAGAGCGCGGCCATGACGTCACCTTCGATCCGGTCTCCGGCCGCTCCGTGGTGTTTGCCCGCCAGCCGGGCACCTTCGCCATGGTGTTCGACCACAAGGGCCGCAACGAGCCGCTGACGATTGCCAGTGTGACCGGCCGGCATTTCTTCGGCCATGGCGTCTTTTCGGCCGATGGCGCGTTGCTTTATGCCACCGAGAACGACTTCGACAATGCCGCCGGCGTTGTCGGCGTCTACGACGCCAAAGGCGGGTTCAAGCGCGTCGGCGAATTCCCGACCTATGGCGTCGGTCCGCACGAGTTGCTGCTGCTCGGCGACGGGCGCACCATCGCGGTCGCCAATGGCGGCATCGAAACGCATCCCGATTTCGGCCGCTCGGAGCTCAACATCGCCACGATGAAGCCGTCCTTCGTGCTGGTCGACCGTGTCACCGGTGACTTGATCGAGAAGCACGAATTGCCGCCGGCCCTGCACCAGCTTTCCATCCGCCACATGGACATCGATGCCGGGGGCACGATCTGGTTCGGCTGCCAGCACCGCGGCCCGGCGACGGAACAACCGCTGCTGGTTGGCCGCGCCGAGCGCGGCAAGGAACTGGCGCTGCTCGACATGCCGAAGGAGGTGTTGACCGGCTTCCGCAACTATATCGGCTCGGTGGCCGCCAATCCCGTCACCGGCACGGTGGCGGTGTCGTCACCGCAGGGCAATTCCTACGTTGTCATCGAGGCGGCGAGCGGCAAGGTGACCAAGACCAGCAACCTGACCGAGGTCTGCGGCCTGGCACCCGACCATGCCGGCTTCCTCGCCACCACCGGCGCCGGCGCCATCGTCAAGCCGGACGGCGAAACCGTCAGCGAGCCGGACTATGTCTGGGACAATCACATGCTCAGGATTGTTGGTTAGGCAGTCGGGAATAGGCAGTCGGCAGTCGTGGAACGACGACGCTATGGCGGGTATTCCGATCATCAGTTGCTGTCGCTGAATACGAGAGAACAGTTTCGACTGCCGACTGCCTCACTTCCCCACCAGCCACTCATGCTCGACAGCATTGTGGAACTTCCAGGTCCGTTTCGGCCCGGCCATCACGTTGAGATAATAGAGATCGTAGCCATGGCAGGCGGCGCAGGGGTGATAGCCCTTGGGCACCAGCACCACGTCGCCGTCCTCCACGGCCATCGCCTCGTCGAGCGCCCGCACGCCTTTGTCGTCGGCGTCCGTGTAGACGCGCTGGAAAGCAAAACCCTGGGGCGGGTTGAGCCGGTGGTAATAGGTCTCTTCCAGATAGGATTCCGCCGGCAGATTGTCCTGGTCGTGTTTGTGCGGCGGGTAGCTCGACGTGTGTCCGCCGGGTGTGATCACCTCGACCACCAGCAGCGAATCCGCCGGCTGGCCTTCCGGCAGGATGTTGGTGACGTAGCGGGTGTTGGTGCCCTTGCCGCGCACCTCCTGGCCGAGCTCGTCGGGGTTGATCACCCGCGCCGGCAAGCCGCCGCCGAGACCCGGCGCCGTGCACACTGCGAGCTCCAGTTCGGTTTCCGCCGTCACCGACCAGTTCGAGCCCTGCGGCACGTAGACCGACCACGGCTTGCCCTCGAAGGGCGACATGCGCTGGCCGAGCAGGCCGAGATCGTCGCCGCCCGCCGTCGCCTTGCCCTTGCCGGTTACGAGCACAAGGCAGGCCTCGCGGTCGCCGGTGGCGCCCGACGCGCTCTGTCCCGGTGCCAGCCGGTGCAGGTCGAAGCCGACATAGGTCCAGCCGGCCGTCTCAGGCGTGACGTGGGCAACGCGGCCGTGGCCTTTCTTGGCCTTCACCAGAAGCTTGGACATGGTCGTCTCCTCACTCAGTCCTTGTCGTCGCCGGGTGGCGGTGCGGGCTCGTCCACCGGCTTGTAGTTAATCAGGAAGGTCCAAACGCCATAGGCGGTCATGCCGGCGGCGAGCGTGGCCCAGAACGGCGTGCCGGCGGCGAACTCGATGGCCGCCCAGATGGCACAGACGGCGATCACGACAAGGCGTCGCCAGAGCGGCCGGAAGAAGGGATGCTGGTTGTCTTTGATCATCGCGGCTCCCGCTTGACCCGCACTTTACGCGCCGGGCTTCCTTCCAGTCTCTATAGCAGGCGAACCGGGCCGGGCCAGCGTCACGACCGTGGCCATGCGGCTGGGCGCGTCGCCAGCTTCAGGCTACCGGAAAACCTTGCGTCTCGACCGTATAGCCGGCTGCCGTCATCACCCGCATCAATTCCTTGTGGCCGACCTGCGCCATCTTCAGCGGCGGGTTCTTCTTCGGGTCCTGTTCAGCCTCGACGACGAACCAACCCTCATATCCATGGTCGGCGAACTTCTGCACGATCGCGCCGAAATCCAGCGACCCGTCGCCAGGCACGGTGAAGGCACCGAGCGCCACCGCATCGAGGAAGGACTGCTTCGTCCAGTCGAGCCCCTTGATGACATCCATGCGCACATCCTTCACATGCACATGGCTGATGCGCTTGTGGTGCCTGTCGATGGCGCGCAGCACATCGCCGCCGGCGAAAGCCAGATGGCCGGCGTCGAGCAGCAGCGGAATGCCTTCGCCCGAATGGTTCATGAAGGCATCGAGCTCATGCTCGAACTGCACCACCGCCGCCATGTGATGATGGTAGGCGAGCGGCATGCCCTGGCCGGCGCACCATTCGCCGAATTCGGTCAGCTTGCGGGCATAGGCCTTCATCTCGTCGCCGGAAAGCACGGCCTTGGTTGCAAGCGGCTTGGAGCGGTCGCCCTGGATCGAGCGGCCGACCTCGCCATAGACGATGCAGGGCGCGTCGACCGCCTTGAACAGGTCGATCATCGGCTGGATGCGGCGCTTGTTGGCGGCAAGGTCTTCGTTGACCAGCGTGCCGGAGAACCAGCCGCCGCACAGCGTCACGTCGGCCGCCTTCAGGATCGGCAGCATTTCCTGCGGCGTGGTCGGGAAGCGACGGCCCTGCTCCATGCCGGTGAAACCGGCTGAACGCGACTGGCGCAGGCATTCCTCCAGCGAAACGTCGTCGCTCAGTTCGGCAAGGTCGTCGTTCCACCATGCGATGGGGGACATGCCCAGTTTGGCTTTCACGTCGTCGGTCTCCAGGTCTCGAATTCGTATTGCGGCCTCAGTCGCCGACACGCTGCAGCTTGAGCTTTTCCTCATAGCTTTTGCGGGCGGCGTTGACTTCCTTGCGCGTGCTGACTTCCGGCACCGCGACATCCCACCAGTGGCCGCCGGCCTCGGTGGAAATGAGCGGGTCGGTGTCGATCATGATGACCGTGGTGCGGCTGTTTTTCTTCGCCTTCTCAAGCGCGTTCTCCAGATCGGCAATCGAGGAGACCTTCTCGGCGATTGCGCCGAGGCTGGTGGCATGGGCGGCGAAGTCGATGTCCGGCAGCGTCTCGTGGCGCGAGTCTTTCAGCAGATTGTTGAAGTTGGCGCCGCCGGTCGCCATCTGCAGCCGGTTGATGCAGCCATAGCCGCGGTTGTCGAGCAAAACGATGGTGAGCTTGAGCCCGAGCATCACCGAGGTGGCAATCTCGGAATTGAGCATCAGATACGAGCCGTCGCCCAGCATGACGACGACTTCCTGTTCGGGCCGCGCCATCTTGGCGCCGAGTGCACCGGCGATCTCGTAGCCCATGGTCGAGAAGCCGTATTCGGCATGATAGGAGCCCGGCGCGCCGGCCTGCCACAATTTGTGCAGTTCGCCCGGCAGGCCTCCGGCCGCATGCAGCACGGTGACGCTGGAGCCCATGGCGCGCTGCACAGCGCCAATCACCTGCGCGTCCGAAGGGTAGGCTGCATTGGTGGGTGCGGTCGCCCTGGCGGCCTCGGCCTGCCAGGCCTTCTTGCCGGCTGCGGCATTGGCCGTCCAGTCGGCCGGCGCTTTCCAGCCTTGCAGTCCGGCCGCCAGTTCGGCCAGCCCTTCGGCGGCATCGGCCACCAGCGGCAGTGCATGGTGCTTGCCAGCGTCGAAAGGCTGGACGTTGAGGCCGATGATGGTCTTGGACGAATTCTGGAACAGCGCCCAGGAGCCGGTGGTGAAATCCTGCAGCCGGGTGCCGACCGCCAACACCACGTCGGCCTCCTCGGCCAGCCGGTTGGCGGCCGAAGTACCGGTGACGCCGACGGCCGCCATGTTGAGCGGATGGGTGTCGGCGAGCGACGACTTGCCGCCCTGCGTTTCGCAGGCCGGGATGCCCGCCGCTTCGACAAGCATGGCCAGTTCGCCGGAGGCGCCTGAATAGAGCACGCCGCCGCCGGCGACCACCAGCGGCTTCCGGGCAGCTTTCAGCGCCTTGACCGCCGCCGCCAGTTCGGCGCGGTCCGGTCGCGGCCTGCGCAGATGCCAGACGCGCTCGGCGAAGAAGTTTTCGGGATAGTCATAGGCTTCGGCCTGCACGTCCTGGCACAGCGCCAGCGTCACCGGTCCGCACTCGGCCGGATCGGTCAGCACCTGCATGGCGCGGGCCAGCGCCGGAATGATCTGCTCGGGCCGGGTGATGCGGTCGAAATAGCGCGAGACCGGGCGGAAGCAGTCATTGACCGAAACCGTGCCGTCGGAAAAGTCCTCGGCCTGCTGCAGCACCGGGTCGGGCACGCGGTTGGCGAAGACGTCGCCGGGCAAAAGCAATACGGGCAGCCGGTTGACATGGGCGAGTGCCGCAGCCGTCACCATATTGACGGCACCGGGCCCGATCGAGCTGGTTGCGGCCATAAAGCGACGGCGGAAGTTCGCCTTGGCGTAGGCGATCGCCGCATGCGTCATCGCCTGTTCGTTGTGGGCGCGAAAGGTCGGCAGATCGTCGCGATGCTGGTAGAGCGCCTCGCCGATACCGGCGACATTGCCGTGCCCGAAGATCGCCCACACCCCGCCGAAGATCGGCAGTTTTTCGCCATCGATCACGGTCATCTGGGCGGCGAGGAAGCGGGTCAACGCCTGCGCCATCGTCAGGCGAACGGTCTTGCTCATGTCGTCTCTCCTCCCGGCCTTCTATGCTGCCTTGCGGCCGCGCGCGGCAAGCCACGCCGTGGTCAGTTCCTCGAAACGCCCGGCCATGTCGTCGACAGCCTGCGCGTCGTTCATCTTGCCGGCCAGCCATTGCTCGGCGGCATGCATGAAGATGGTGCGGCCGACGGCGAAACCCTTGACGATCTGGGCATTGGCGGTAGCAGCGAAGGCTGCCTCCAGTTCGGGGAGCGGCGCCTCCAGACCGAGCAGCACGACGCCGCGGCAGAACGGGTCGTTGCCGACGATGGTCTCCTCGATCCGGGCCCAGGCGCCGGCCGAAGCCTGCGGCTCCAGCTTCCACCAGTCAGGCTTGATGCCGAGTGTATAGAGCTCCTGCAGCGCGCGCGGAATGGTGGTGTCGTCGACCTTGCCGTGCTTGCCGGCGATGATCTCGACCAGCAATTCCCTGCCGACCTTCCGCGCGGCCTCGAACAGGGTGCGAAGCTTCTCCTGCTGTTCCTTCTTCAGCGCTTCCGGGTCGTCCGGATGATAGAAGCACAGGCACTTGATGCAGTGGTCGACGGGCCAGTCGACCAGCTGCGAGCCGATGTCCTGGCTGAACTCGAAACGCAGTGGTCGCGAGCCTGGCAGCTCGACCGGGCGGCCGAGCCAGGCGAAGGGGTGGTGGGCGAATTCGAACATCGCCTCGCGGCCGTGTTTTTCGTCGATCAGCATGCCGTAGCCGTCGCGCCCGGCGGCCACCTGTGCCGCGGCCTTCACCGCCAGCACCTTGAAGGCGTTGATGCGCGCAGGATCCGCGCCGGTCTTGGCGGCGATGTCTTCCAGCTGCACGCGGTGGTCGCAGGCGAGTGCCATCAAAAGCGGGATGTCGCGTCGCCGGGTGGTTGCCCAGTGCACATGGTTCAGCGCTTCGTCCTTGCGCAGCGCCAGATGTTTCGAGCCGTTCTTCAGGAAGAATTGCAGCTCGGTAAAGGTCGGATATTCCGGCGCGCACAACAGGCGCGACACTGCGAAGGCGCCGCAGGCGTTGGCCCAGGTCGCGGCGGTGGCGAAGCTTTCGCCGCCCAGCCAGCCGCGCAGGAAACCCGACATGAATGCATCGCCGGCGCCGAGCACGTTGTAGACCTCGATCGGAAAACCGTCGCCGACGACGCCGTCCTCGAGATCGTCGGTGATCTGCCCGTCATAGACGATGCAGCCCTTGGCGCCGCGCTTCAGCACGATGGTGGCCGCCGACAGCTTGCGAATGGTCTTCAGCGCCGTGAGCAGGTCGCTTTCGCCGGAGGCGATCAACACTTCCTCCTCGGTGCCGACAATCAGGTCGCAATCGGGCAGCACGAGCTTCAATTGCGCCGAGACACGATCGGATTTGACATAACGACCGAAACCCTCGGCGTGGCCGGCCAGGCC
The DNA here is from genome assembly GCF_052115345.1 of Mesorhizobium sp. 2RAF21. Taxonomy (NCBI): domain Bacteria; kingdom Pseudomonadati; phylum Pseudomonadota; class Alphaproteobacteria; order Hyphomicrobiales; family Phyllobacteriaceae; genus Mesorhizobium; species Mesorhizobium sp. 2RAF21. Next base: position 70,329 of record NZ_JBFRGM010000006.1, read on the forward strand.
CCACAGGTTCGGCCGGTAATCGATGTCGAACACCACCTTGCCGCCATGGGCCTTGGCGATGCGGATCGCCTTGCGCTGGGCGGCGTCGCTGTTCGGCCGCGAGAAATGCGTGCCGGTGACGACGATGGCGCGCGCCGAGGCCACGAAAGCTTCATCGACGTCGTCTTCCGCCAGCGCCATGTCGGCGCAGTCGGAACGATAGAAGATCATCGGCGAGACACCCTCGTCCTCGACCGAAAGCAGCACCAGCGCGGTTAGCCGTTCAGCGTCGGTGTGGACGCCCGCGACATCGACCTTCTCGCGCTGCAGCTGTTCGCGGATGAAGCGGCCCATCTGCTCGTCGCCGACACGCGTCAACAGCGCCGACTTCAAGCCGAGCCGCGCCGTACCGACGGCGATGTTGGCGGGGCAGCCACCGACCGACTTGGCGAAGGAGGCGATGTCTTCCAGCCTGGAACCGATCTGCTGGCCGTAGAGGTCCACCGAAGCGCGGCCGATGGTGATGACGTCCAGCGCCTTGCCGGCACCGCGGGGGCTCGCCATGCTTTTCTCCCTCACACGAAAGGCTGTCGGCGCGCAAAGGCGCCATCATTGTCCCTAATATGAAATGTTAATTCCATTCCATAGTCAATATGGAATACGCATTCCCATTCTGATTTTGCAGCCTGCGTCAGCTGCGCCGTTCGGCGACGGCGACCGCCAATGTCATGGCCAGCGCCATGGTGGCCGAGAGCGAGCGGAAGCCCGCGCAGTCAGCTTCCGCCACTTCGAACCAGACCTTGGCGGACTGGGCAAGCGGCGAAAAGGCGCTGTCGGTGATGGCCACCACAGGCACGCCCTGCTCGGCCAGTATGCGTGCATGATCGACCGTCGCCGAGGCGTAGGGCGAGAAGCTGATCGCCACCAGCGCATCCTTCGGCGAGGCGAAGGACATGATCTCGGGGTCGAAGCCGGCGGCGGATTCGACCTGCATGTAGCGGATCTTCAGCTTGCCCAGCGCATAGGCCATATAGGAAGTGATCGGATAGGAGCGGCGGCGGGCCAGAAGATAAATGGTCTCGGCTCCGGCGAGGATATCCACGGCGCGGTCGAGCATGCCGTCATCGAACGAGCGCGATACCGCTTCCAGGGAGCGGGTGGCGGATTCCACGAAGCCGTCGAAGATGGCGCGGTTCTGGGTGGCACCGCCGCCGCGCAGCGCCTTCAGCCGGTCCTCATACGACACCGTCCGTTCTCGCATCCGCTCTCGGAACACCGATTGCAGGCTGGTGAAGCCGTCGAAGCCGAGGAACTGGGCGAAGCGGATCAGCGTCGAGGGCTGCACGCCGGCAGAGGCCGCGATGCTCGCCGCCGTGCCGAAGGCAATCTCGTCGGGGTTGTCGAGCGCGTAGGCGGCGATCTGGGCGATGCGCTTGGGTAGCGCCGAGCGCTTCTCAAGAACGAGGTTGCGAAGCGATTCGTAGTCTTGCGGCAGGCGAGGGTTCATGGTGCCGAGAATCCCCTGTTCCGTCCCTGATCGCAAGAGCATAGCGCTCCCGTTGTGAATTGCCACAAGAAATGGATCATACATTCCATTTTTGAATTAAATGGACTAATAGGTTCACATCATCATCGTCTGGGAGGAAATCGCATGGTTGGCGTCGGTTTGATCGGAACCGGTTTCATGGGCAAGTGTCACGCCATGGCCTGGACATCCGTGCGCACCGTGTTTGGAGATGTCGGGCCGGTGCGGCTGGTCCATCTTGCCGAAACTAGCGCCGAGCTGGCGAAGCAGCGCGCCGACGAATTCAGTTTCGACAAGGGGTCGGGCGATTGGCGTGCGGTGATCGAGGACCCTTCTGTCGACGTCGTCTCCATCACAACGCCGAACCAGTTCCATCCCGAGATGGCAATCGCCGCACTCGAAGCCGGCAAGCATATCTGGTGCGAGAAGCCGATGGCGCCGGCTTTCGCTGAGGCCGAGGCGATGCTGGCGGCGGCCCGCCGCTCCGGCAAGGCAGCAGTGCTTGGCTACAACTACATCCAGAGCCCGGCGATCCGGCACATCGCGACGCTGCTGGGCGAAGGCGTCATCGGCAAGGTCAACCATCTGCGCGTCGAGATGGACGAAGACTTCATGGCCGACCCGGAAGCGCCGTTCAACTGGAAGCATGCGGCGACGTCCGGCTACGGCGCGCTCGACGACTTCGCCGTGCATCCGCTGTCGCTGGTCAAGGCGCTGTTCGGCCGCGTCGCCAGCGTCATGTGCGACATGTCTAGACCTTATGCCGACCGTGCCGTGGCCGATGGTGGCCGCCGCCCCGTCGAGACCCATGACATAGCGAGCGTGCTGATCCATCTCGACAACGGCGTCTCGGGCACGCTCCTGGTCAACCGTTCGGCCTGGGGGCGCAAGGGCCGTATCGCCGTGCAGATCTTTGGCTCGAAAGGTTCGATCCTGTTCGACCAGGAACGATTCAACGAATTCCAACTCTACGTCACCTCCGACCGGCCGACCGAGCAGGGCTACCGCACCATCCTGGCCGCGCCCGTGCACAAGCCCTATGACCGCTTCATTCCGGCGCCCGGCCATGGCCTGGGCTTCAACGATCTCAAGACGATCGAGTGTCGCGAACTGATCCGACGCATCGAGGGCAAGCCGGCCAACCTCATCGAATTCGACGAAGGGCTGGAGATCGAGCGCACCGTGCATGCCATGGCACGCTCGTTCGAGGAAAAGCGCTGGGTGAACGTGCGTTAGGGCCGTTCCCATTTGCGGGGAGTGGCAAAACCCGCTCCCCGCATGTGGTTGTCGCCACGGTTACGCCGCTCCCGGGCGCTTGGCGATCATCGCGCGCCGCGTCGCCCGGCGTTGTTCGACCGCCTCGGCCAGACCCTGCAGCACGGTCTCGGTGGTTGCCCAGTCGATGCAACCGTCGGTGATGCTCTGCCCGTAGACGAGCGGCTTGCCGGGCACCACGTCCTGGCGGCCAGCGACCAGATTGCTCTCGATCATGACGCCGATGATGCGTCCGTCGCCCGTCGCAACCTGGTTGGCCACATCGGCCGCGATCTTCGGCTGGTTTTCCGGCTTCTTGTTGCTGTTGGCATGGCTGACATCGATCATCAGCCGCGGCGCAACGCCGATGCGGCCAAGTTCCAGGCAGGCGGCCTCGACGCTCGCCGCGTCGTGGTTGGGGGTTTGCCCGCCGCGCAGGATGACATGGCAGTCCTCATTGCCGGTGGTCGCCGCGATCGCACTGCGCCCGCCTTTCGTCACCGCCATGAAATGGTGCGGCTGCGCAGCCGACTTCACCGCTTCGGCGGCGATGCGCAGATTGCCGTCGGTGCCGTTCTTGAAGCCGACCGGGCAGGACAGACCGGATGCCAGTTCGCGATGGATCTGGCTCTCGGTGGTGCGCGCGCCGATCGCGCCCCAGGAGACGAGGTCGGCGATGTATTGCGGCGTCGTCATGTCGAGGAACTCGGTCGCCGCCGGCAGGCCGAGATTGTTGACCGCGGCCAGTACGTTGCGCGCCAACCTCAGCCCCTTGTCGATGTTGAAGGAACCGTCGAGGTCGGGATCGTTGATCAGGCCCTTCCAGCCGACCGTGGTGCGCGGTTTTTCGAAATAGACACGCATGACGATCTCGAGCCGGTCCGACAGACTGTCGCGCAGCGCCGCCAGACGGCTGGCATAGTCCACCGCGGCCGCGGGGTCGTGGATCGAACAGGGGCCGACCACGACGACCAGTCGGTCGTCGGCACCGGTGAGGGCGGCATGGATGGCGTTACGCGCCGCCGTGACGGTTCGTGTCGCCGTCAGCGTGCGCGGTATCTCCTGCATCACCTGGTCAGGCGTGCTCAGTTCCTTGAGTTCCTTGACCCGAAGGTCGTCTGTGGTGGTCAACACGGCATTCTGCTCCTGGTTGGGGACCTGCCGGCTGAAACAAAAAAGCCGCCAGGTCTGGCGGCTGTTCGGATGTTGATGCTGCAATCTTCAGATCGAGCGCAATCCTCCCGCCGCCAGCGAGCTGCAGTAGCTAAAGTACCAAAACGAGGCGGACAGGTGGATCATGCCGCGCTTTATAGTGAAAGTAGGGGCGCATGTCACGCCCCATAATCGGCTCCAAAAATCGGCCCCAAAAATCGGCAAGCCGTCGCCGACGGTATTTCCAGGTGCGCGGGCAAGCGGGCGTTAAATCCCATCCAGCTATTCAGACGATCGCTTCTCACACCCGCGTGGCGATGAATGCCATGCTGGCGGCGAGTGCCGGCTCCGGATCGGCCAGTGCGTGCACTTCGGCGGCGAAAGGCTCGTAGGAGAACGCGCCGTCATACCCAGCATCAAGCAGCGCCCTTATCTGGCCGACATTGCCGAGCCGGTCGCGGTCGTCGACCAGGATGCGGTGTCCGTCCTGCATCTGCTCGACTTTGAGCGTTGGATCGACGACGCCGGAGATATGGGCGATGCCGGTATAGGCGGGGAAGAACTCGCTTTCGCCGGCAAGGTGATGGTGGAAGGTATCGTGCACAAGTTTGTAGCGCTCGCTGCCGCCGACCGCCTCGATGGCGGCGATGGCGTCGGCCTTGTGGCGCAGCGACGAGGTGACGAAACCCAGCGGCTCAATGAACGCGATCATATTCGCCCGGTCCAGCATCGGCAGGATTTCGCCGAGCGAGCTGCGCAGCGCGTCGTCGCGCTCGCCTTCGGCATAGCGCGGGGCATCGTTGCGCGGGATGAGGCTGATCGATTCCGCGCCGGCTTCGACAGCCTGATCGATCAGCAACTGCACTTTCGCGCGCATCGCCTCGGACCACGCGTTGAACCCATATGCTTCCGACAGACCGAGAAGGCGCAGGCCCCTGGACCGGGCATAGTCACCCACCGTCGCCGGCGCGTCGCCGTCGAAGAAGGCGGCATCGGTCAGCTTTTTGTCCGCCAGGTCGTTGCGCAGTTCAACGCCGACAGCACCGAGGGAGGCTGCGAGATCGAGAAACCGCCGGCAGTCGATCCGAGGCGCTGCCATATGGTTCAACGCGAATTTCAACTGCGTGGCCATGGCGTCGTCCTCAATCGAGCTTGACCTGGACCGCCTTGCCGGTTTTCGCGGATTTGAGCGCCGCATCGGCCAGCCTCAGCGCGGCGAGGCCGTCGGTGCCGGACGGCGAAGCCTTGGCGCCCTTGGTGACGGTGGCGATGAAGGCGGCGATCTCGTTGGCGTAGGCGTCGATGTAGCGGGTCATGAAGAAGTCGTGCAGCGGCGGCCGCGTATAACCCTTCTCGCTGGCCACTTCGATCGACACGGGCCGCTGGTTCTCGGCGGCCACCATGCCCTTCGAGCCGTGCACTTCGATGCGCTGGTCGTAGCCATAGGTGGCACGGCGCGAATTGGAGATGATCGCCTGCCTGCCGGACGCCGTTTCCAGGATGACGCTGACGGAATCGAAGTCTCCGGCCTCGCCGATCTTCTTGTCGACCAGCACGGAAGCGTGCGCCGACACCGCCACTGGCTCCTCGCCGAGCAGGAAGCGCGCCATGTCGAAGTCGTGGATGGTCATGTCGCGGAAGATGCCGCCCGAGCGCTTGATGTAGTCGACCGGCGGCGCACCGGGGTCGCGCGAGGTGATCACCACCTGCTCGACCTTGCCGATGGCGCCGTCGTCGATCGCCTTGCGCACGGCGGCGAAGTGCGGATCGAAGCGGCGGTTGAAGCCGACCATCAGCACGGCCTTGGTCTTGTCGACCACGGCCAGGCACTTCTCGACGCGCTTGGCGTCGAGGTCGACAGGCTTCTCGCAAAAGATCGCCTTGCCGGCTTTGGCGAAACGCTCGATCAGATCGGCATGGGTATCGGTCGGCGTGCAGATGATGACGGCGTCGATGTCGGCGGCCTTCTCGATCGCCTCGATGGAGCGGACTTCCGCGCCATAGGCGGCGGAGATTTCCTTCGCGGCCTTCTCGAAGGCGTCGGCCACCGCCACCAGCTTTGCCTGCGGGTTCGCGGCCACCGCCCGTGCATGCACCTTGCCGATGCGGCCGGCGCCAAGAAGACCAAAACGCACTGTCATGACAACCTCGTCGGTAGGTGCGCCGGAGGTCGTATGCGGCCGCACCAGTTTCGGAACGAAAGAACCAGAAAAGAGAAGTATGAAATATTTATTCCATATTTCGCGACGCAGTCAAGCGGTGTCGCGCGGACGGATGTCAGTGGGCGCGTCACGCGCCAACATACCCGTTCAAGTCTGCCTGACGATACGGCCGATCGCATTCACGACAAGACGCGCGGCGGTGAGCGCCGTGATGCCGTCGACATCGGCGGGCGTGTAGAACTCGACAAGGTCGAAGCCGGCAAGGCGTCCGCGCTGGCTCACCCCCTCGATCAGCCCGATCGCCTGTTGGTAGGTCAGCCCGCCCGGTGCACGGCCGGCGACGCCCGGTGTCACGCTGGGATCGAGCCCATCGCAGTCGAGGGTCACGACCACGCTGGCACCTGCCGGTATGTGCTTGAGGGCGGCTTCTATGCCTTCGGCATGGATCTCCCTGGCCGTGACGAGGTAGGCGCCCCAGCGCCTGGCGGTCTCGACCTCGCGCGGCCTGGCGCTGCCGACGCCCCGGATGCCCGCCTGCACGATGCCGGCGACATGCGGCATCTCGCTCGCCCGGCGCATCGTGCTGGAATAACCTAGGGGTTCGCCAAAACGCTCGTCGCGCCAGTCGATATGGGCGTCGATCTGCAGGATCCAGATCGGGCCATGATCAGCGAAGCCGGCGAAGAAGGGGATGGGCACTGAATCATCGCCCCCGATCATCAGCGGCGTGGCGCCGCTAGCCAGGATGGCGCGCGTCTTGTCTTCGATCAGCTTGCGGTTGCCAGCATTGTCGGCGACGGATGTTGGCAGGTCGCCCGTATCGACGCAGCAGGGTTCATGGCCCGCGAAGAGGGGGCCGCCGAAGTCGAAGTCAAAGCTGTCGAGGAATTGCACGTCGCCCTGGCTGGCGGCACGGATAGCGGCCGCCGCGCCAGCGAAACCCGAAGGGTCGGCGCCGGGATAGGTGCTGCCATGCGGCGCGCCGAACAGCACCATGCGCGGCTGTGCGCCGTCGGGCAGATGCGCGGGAAAATCAAGAAAACCAGGATGCGGAGGCATGACAGGGAGCTTTGTCGCAGAACCCGTTCGGCCGCACAAGCACCGGTCGCGCCAGTGCCCGATCGAAGTGGGCAAGCCAATCAGCGCGATACGAGCCGCCCCGCACCGATGTCGGCGCGGATGCAGTTGAGCTTAGAACAACGCCTTGAGTTCGGCGAGCTTGTCGTTGACCAGCCAGCCGTAGTAATTTTCTTCCGGCAGCTTTTCCGGCTCGCCGGCGGCGCGGCGGCGCTCGTTCTCGACCTTCAGCGCATGAGCACGGGCTTCCGGATTGCCGACATTGTAGAGCGTGGCGGTCACCCCGGGATTCTGCGAAATGTCGAAGCCGGCGATGTTTTTGTAGGCCTGGATCGAGGTCTTCACGATCGCGGCGACGTAAGGCAGCGTCAGGTCCGGGTCCATGATCGTCTTGTAGATCTGGTTCGGGTCGCTGACGTCGAGTTTGGGCAGGCCCGACACCTTGTTGACCATGTCGCTCATCTCAAGCGCGGTCAGCGGGTTGAGTTGGCCGAGGCCAAAGGTCTGGCCGGCATAATAGGGCTGGAAGAAAGTGGCGCCGAAACGGTCGTCGGGGAAACTGGTGCCGCCCACGGTCTTGCCGCGGAAGGCGCTGTTCCATACCCCTTCCCGGCATTCCCACAGCGCGTTGGAACCGCTTTCGCTGGCGCATTTGGCGAATTCCGGCCGCTTGATGAAGTCCGAAATATCCTCGCCCTGATAGGCAAAGGTCAGCCTGCTGGACAGATACGACATCGCCTTGACGTAGTAGGTCTGCAGCCGGTCGTAGGCGCCGACATTGTAGGTGTGCTCGCCCACCAGCGCGCCGACCATGTGCATCGGGTCGATACCGTAGACAGCGGCGACCTTCTTGATCTTGCCGCGCAGCTCGGTGTCGTTCTGCAGCAGGGCGTAGACCTTGCGGTATTTGGCGTCGAAGGACGTGTTGGTCGCCTTGGTGCGCTTGGCCGAGGAGCCTGGGATCGGCGGCTGCTCGGCATTGCGGTTGCCGGCCGGCACCAATGTGGCGGCCGCACCACTTGCCACCGCTGCTACGGTCACTGCCGAAGCGAGGAAAAGAGAGATCAGTTTTTTCATCAGCCGCTGCCCGAAATCAGTCGCCGCGCCATCCAGTCGTGAACCTCCCGGGCCATGCCGGGCGCGGGGTTCAATCTGCTCTAGGAAAAGCCGGATGACGAGTCGAGCCTTTCGTGACCCCTTGCGGCGAAAGGTACCGCCCTGCTTCCATTTGGCCACACTGGCCGCCACAAAAGGCAGCGGGCACCCGGTTGCCGGGTGCCCGCGATAACGCATGTCGATCGGGATCAGAGGATGAAGCGCGACAGGTCGGTGTTCTTCGACAGATCGCCGACATGCTTCTGCACATAGGCGGCGTCGATGGTCACCTTGGCGCCGTTGCGGTCCGGCGCTTCGTAGGAAATGTCGTCCAGCACGCGCTCCATCACCGTCTGCAACCGCCTTGCGCCGATGTTTTCCACCGTCGCGTTGAGATCTACGGCGATACCGGCCAATGAATCGATGGCGTCGTCGGTGAACTCCAGGTCGACGCCTTCCGTCTTCATCAGCGCGATATACTGCTTGATGAGGCTGGCTTCGGTCTCGGTCAGGATGCGGACGAAATCGGCCTTCTCCAGCGCTCTCAATTCGACGCGGATCGGCAGGCGGCCCTGCAGTTCCGGCAACAGGTCGGACGGCTTCGAGACATGGAATGCGCCTGACGCGATGAACAGGATGTGGTCCGTCTTCACCGGTCCGTATTTGGTCGCCACCGTGGTGCCTTCGACCAGCGGCAGAAGATCCCGCTGCACGCCTTCGCGCGAGGGGCCGCCGGAAATGTCGGAACGGGCTGCAATCTTGTCGATCTCGTCGAGGAAGACGATGCCGTCGTTCTCGGCCGCTTCCAGGGCGCGGCGCACCACCTCGTCCTGGTCGAGCAGCTTGTCGGACTCGTCCTGGATCAGGAGGTTGTAGGATTCCTTGACCGTGGTCTTGCGCGTCTTGGTGCGCTTGCCGCCCATGGCCTTCGACAACATGTCGTTGATGTTGAGCACGCCGACGCCACCCGGCATGCCGGGGATATCGAAGCCGGGCATGCCGCCGGTGCCGGTATCGGCCACCTCGACCTCGATCTCCTTGTCGTCGAGTTCGCCGTCGCGCAGCTTTTTCTTGAAGCTGTCGCGCGTGGCGGGCGACGCGGTCTTGCCGACCAGAGCCTCAAGCACGCGCTCCTCGGCGTTGACATGGGCACGCGCCTTCACGTCCTCGCGCATCTTCTCGCGGATCAGCCCGATGCCGACCTCGACCAGGTCGCGCACGATCTGCTCGACATCGCGGCCGACATAGCCGACCTCGGTGAACTTGGTTGCCTCGACCTTGACGAAGGGGGCGCCTGCGAGCTTGGCCAGACGGCGCGAGATCTCGGTCTTGCCGACACCGGTCGGGCCGATCATCAGGATGTTCTTCGGCATCACCTCTTCGCGCATCTGGCCTTCCAGCTGCTGGCGGCGCCAGCGGTTGCGCAGCGCGATCGCTACGGCGCGCTTGGCGTCTTTCTGGCCGATGATGAAACGATCGAGTTCGGAAACGATTTCGCGGGGGGAGAAATTGCTCATGAATATGACACGTCTACGCTTGTTTGATGGGAGGGAGCTTGTTGAGCACGGATGTGGGGAGGGTAGGGCTTACGATCAAGCGCCTGATATGCTGCCAGCCGGCACCGAAGGTGATGATCAGCGCGCCGACGACCAACAGGATCAGGGCAAAGGGCGGTATGCCCGTGCTGTTTGCCGTGGAATTGACGAGGTAGTAGATGCCGAGCGAGCCGAAATAGGCAAGCGTCGGCACCAGCAGCGAGCGCCTGTCGATGGCGAGCGCGACATAGACGAATGCGATGATGAGGATGGCCAGCATGATCGTGGCATTCGCATCGGGTTCGATGCGGCCCATCACGACATCCTGACCCGTGGCCATGATGAAGAGCGGGTGCACCAGCATCGGCGCCGACACGACATGCAGCCAGAACGCGCAATCGGACCAGATCTTGCGCCGCTCTCGGTCGAACACGTCCAGCGCGACCGCCGTGCCGAACACGATCAGGCCGCAGATCAGCGGCATGTAGAGCGCGGCCCGCATCAGTTGCGGCATGTCCTCCAGCCTTGGCGGGGCCACGGCTCCGGTGGTCACGCCGTCGTAAAGCAGCAGCGCGGTCTGCAGGAAAGCGAGCAGCGTCGCCGCGATCGCGAATACACCGGCCAGAATCGGCACCTTGAAGCGCCAGAAATAGACCGCGACCGCCGCCATGACGCCGCCGAGAAAGAGATAGCCGGCGCTGGAGGCCTGCTGGCGCAGAGCCAATAGCTGCCAGATCGATTCCGGTTTCTGGATCGGATAGCGCGCGAGGATTTCCAGCGCGAGCGCGGTGGTGAACGACACGACGAAAAACAGGCTGAGCACCGTCGACGACAGTTTCATGCGGTGCTGGCGCGTCACCACTTCGGCGAGCAGCCAGGAAAACGCCGCGATGAGCACCGCGACCGACAAGCGCTGGCCTGGAAGCAGGGTGTGGAGCACGAAATAGAAACCGGCCGTCAGCAAGACCGTGCCGACGGTGACGAAAAGATCGTTTCCGCCGCCGATCAGCCGCAGATTTTCTTCGTCGGACTCAGCGTCACCTTCGGTGGTGAACGGGTTGCCGCGCTCCAGCGCATAGAGCCGGTCACGCTGCTGTGCCGTGATCACCCCCTCGGTGACCGCGCTGTCGAGTGTTTCCGCGCTGATCACAACAGGCTTCCAGTCATCATGCTCCACCCTGCCAGGCCTTCACCGCCTCCAGCGGATAGACCAGCATCAGCACGTTGAGCGTCAGGTTGTCGCGGATCATGTAACCGGTGCCCAGCTCGAACAGAATGGCGATAGACACAACCAGCCAGACCGGCAGGAAGCGTGCCATCACAAAACCCACCACCATGGCGAGCGTATCCGACACCGAATTGACGATGGAATCGCCGTAATAGTCGAGCGAAATCGTGCCGGCGCGGTAGCGGTCGATGATGATCGGGCTGTTTTCCAGGATCTCCCAGCCGCCCTCGATCAGCAGCGCGAAGGCGAGCCTCGTCCAGATCGATGAACGCGGGAACAGGAACCTGGCCAGCGCATAGAACAGGAAGCCGTGGATGATGTGCGAGGGCGTGTACCAGTCGGTGATGTGCTGGGAGTTCTCCGAGCTCACCACCACGCCGTGCCAGAGCTTGACATAGCCGCAGGTGCAGATCGCGGGGTGACCCTGGAAATGCAACGTCAGCGCCTGGATGGCGATCAGTGCGGCAGCAATTGCCAGACCCGCCGGCCAGGCCAATCGCTGATGAAGCGGCGGCTCTCCGGCGCGCGATGCCGTCATTCGGCATCCATTTCTTCGGGATTGTCGAGCGCCATCAAAAGCGCTTCGCCGGTGGCGGTCTTGAAACGGCGGATCGTCCGGAAACCGACCTTCTCATAGACCCTGATTGCAACCGCATTGGCCGCGTCCGGGTCGAGAATGACGCGTGGCGCCCCTTCCTCGAACAGCATCTCCACGAATTCGCCGATCAGCCGAGTGCCGTGTCCCTTGCCGACGAGTTCAGGCTCGCCGATGAACTGATCGATGCCCAGCGTGCCCGTCGGCTGGTCCTGAAAGGGGTTCTCACCGTCGTCGAGATACGGGTCGTAGCTCTGGATGAAGCCGATAGGCCGCCCGTCGAGCTCGATGATGAAGGGTTCGACCGCGATGCTGTCGATGGTCTCGGCGATGCCCGTCAGCTCCGTCTCCTTGTCGCCCCACCACGCCGCGACATGCGGTTCGGCGAGCCAGCGGGCAAGGAGCGGCATGTCCTTGTCCGTCAGCGGGCGGAATTCGTAGCTGGGGGCCACATCGGATCGTGAACTCATCTGGGAGTTCACGATCTAGGCTGCGTCCAGCGTTTCGACGACGAAATTATGGTTGGTGTAGACGCAGATGTCGGCGGCGATCTGCATGGCCTTGCGGGCGATCTCCTCGGCGTCCTTGTCGGTGTCGATCAGCGCGCGCGCCGCGGCCAGTGCGTAATTGCCGCCCGAGCCGATCGCCATCACGCCCTGTTCCGGCTCCAGCACGTCGCCATTGCCGGTCAGCGCCAGCGAAACGTTCTTGTCGGCCACCAGCATCATCGCCTCCAGCCGGCGCAGATAGCGGTCGGTGCGCCAATCCTTGGCGAGCTCGACGCTGGCGCGCATCAGCTGGTCCGGATATTGCTCCAGCTTGGCTTCCAGTCGCTCCAAAAGCGTGAAAGCGTCGGCGGTGGCGCCAGCAAAGCCAGCGATCACATTGCCGCCCTTGCCGATGCGGCGCACCTTGCGTGCATTGCCCTTCATGATGGTCTGGCCGAGGCTCACCTGGCCGTCGCCGGCAATCACCACTTTGCCGCCCTTGCGCACGGTGATGATGGTGGTGGCGTGCATGGAAAGTTCATTCGACATCGATTGCTCCGATCCCGCGCGATCCCTTTCAAGGCGACTGGCGCGTCACGAGTTGAGTTGCGGCATATGTATGCAGCGGCATCCCGTTTGCAAACCCAGACCGGCACTCGACAGGCATATGTTCCGGCGGTTGGTTTTGGCAACTGGCAATCGCCGGATCATGCTGTTAGAACGCACTCGTTTTCCTGAAAAGAGGAAGAGATATGGCGCCCCGTTCAGCCGAAGTCAGCCGCAAGACCAAGGAAACCGACATCGCCGTGTCGGTCCATGTCGACGGGACCGGCAAGTCGGATATTTCGACGGGCGTCGGTTTTTTCGACCATATGCTCGACCAGCTGTCGCGCCACTCGCTGATCGACATGACGGTCAGGGCCAAGGGCGACCTGCATATCGACGACCACCACACGGTCGAGGACACCGGCATCGCCATCGGCCAGGCGCTGGCCAAGGCGCTCGGCGAGCGCCGGGGCATCATGCGTTATGCCTCGATCGACCTCGCCATGGACGAGACGCTCACCCGCGCCGCCATCGACGTTTCGGGGCGGCCGTTCTTGGTCTGGAACGTCGCCTTTTCGGCGCCGAAGATCGGCACATTCGATACCGAACTGGTGCGCGAGTTCTTCCAGGCGCTGTCGCAGCATGCCGGCATCACGCTGCATGTGACCAATCATTACGGCGCCAACAACCATCATATCGCGGAAACCTGCTTCAAGGCGGTGGCGCGTGCCCTGCGGGCGGCGCTGGAAAGCGATCCGCGCCAGCCTGACACGGTTCCTTCCACCAAGGGTTCGCTGAAGGGGTAGCCATGGCCAGCTATGTCGTTCTGGAGCCGCCTTCCGACGGCCTCGGCGCGAGGCCGGAAGGGGCGCGGCTGATCCGCGACGGGTTCTCCTGGTTCGCGTTCATCGTGCCGCCGCTATGGCTGTTGTGGCATCGGCTGTGGTTCGCCGCTGTCGCTGCCATCATTGTGCTCGGCGTGCTCTCGGCGCTTGGCGAAAGCCGAGGACTTGGCCTTACCGGCGCATTGCTGACATTGCTCGTCTCGCTTTATTTCGGACTGGAAGGCCAGGCGCTTCGGATCGCCGGGCTGCGTCGCGCCGGCTGGACGGAATGGGGCATCGTCGAGGCCGAAGACCTGACCGATGCCGAGACGCGTTATGCTTTCGGGCTCGGACGCGACGAGGGTATCGCAGCCGCCACCGAGCCGTTGCCGACGATCGTGCCGGCTGCCAATCCCGCCCGTACGGTGCAGACCGGCATGGCGCTTGGACTTTCTCATCCCGGACGACACTGACATGCGCGTTGCCATCATCGACTACGGCTCGGGCAATCTGCGCTCGGCCACCAAGGCCTTCGAGCGTGCCGCGCGCGAAGCCGGCATAACGGCTGAAATCGAGCTGACGGCCGATGCCGAACGCGTGCGCGGCGCCGACCGCATCGTGCTGCCCGGCGTCGGCGCCTATGCCGACTGCGCCGCCGGCCTGCATGCCGTCGACGGCATGTGGGAAGCCGTGCAGGAGGTCGCCATCGCCAGAGGCCGGCCCTTCCTCGGCATCTGCGTCGGCATGCAGTTGATGTCGGAGCGCGGGCTGGAAAAGACGGTGACGCCGGGCTTCGGCTGGATCGGCGGCGACGTCAAGGAAATCACGCCGTCGGACCCGTCCTTGAAGATCCCGCAAATCGGCTGGAACACCATCGAGCTGAAGCGCGAGCACCCGCTGTTTGCCGGCATACCAACCGGGCAGGACGGGCTGCATGCCTATTTCGTCCATTCCTACCATCTCGATGCCAGCAAAGCCGGCGAAGTGCTGGCAGTGGCCGACTATGGCGGGCCGGTGACGGCGGCGGTGACACGCGACAACATCGCCGGCACGCAGTTCCATCCCGAAAAGAGCCAGGCACTGGGTCTTGCACTCATCGCCAATTTCCTGCGCTGGAAGCCGTGAGGAGAGCGTCGTGACCAAGAAAGGCTACTGGATGGCGATGGTCGATGTTCGCGACCCGGATGTCTACAGGAAGTACATCGAGACCAATGGTATGGCCTTCGCCAAATATGGCGCGAAGTTCCTGGTTCGCGCCGGTCGCAACACCGACCCCGAAGGACCGACCGGCAACCGGCATGTGATCATTGAGTTCGAGACCTACGAGACGGCGCTGGCCTGCTACAATTCGCCGGAATACCAGGAAGCGCTGAAGCATCGGCTGGCCGGGTCGGTCGGCAAAGTCGTCATCGTCGAGGGCGTGTAAGTGATCCTTTTCCCAGCTATCGACCTCAAGGACGGCAAGTGCGTTCGCCTGAAGCTCGGCGATATGGACACCGCTACCGTCTACAATGAAGACCCCGCCGACCAGGCCCGCGCTTTCGAACACCAAGGCTTCGAGTGGCTGCACGTCGTCGACCTGAACGGCGCTTTCAAGGGCCAGAGCGTCAACAGCGCCGCTGTCGGCGCTATCCTCAAGGCAACGAAGAATCCGGTACAGCTTGGCGGCGGCATCCGCACCTTGCCGCAGATCGAGGACTGGCTGGACCGTGGACTGGCTCGCGTCATCCTCGGCACGGTCGCCGTCCGCGATCCCGAACTGGTCAAGGAAGCCTGCCGGGCGTTTCCGGGCAAGGTGGCCGTCGGCATCGACGCGAGGGGGGGCAAGGTGGCTGTGGAAGGCTGGGCGGAGGCCTCAAGCCTCGGCGTCGTCGAACTGGCAAAGAAGTTCGAGGGCGCCGGCGTGGCCGCAATCATCTACACCGACATCGACCGCGACGGCGTTTTGACCGGCATCAACTGGGGCTCGACCATCGATCTTGCCGAAGCGGTGTCGATCCCGGTTATCGCCTCGGGCGGCCTGGCGTCCATCGCCGACATCGTGCGCATGACGATGCCCGACGCCAGCAAGCTCGAAGGTGCCATTTCGGGCCGCGCGCTCTATGATGGCCGCATCGATCCTGCCGAGGCGCTGGCGATCCTCAAGGGCAAGACCAGGGAGGCCAACTGGTGAAGCTGACCATCGTTCTCGCCCCTTACGACAGCGGCCTCTACCATGTCGGCTTCGGTCAGGGCCCGGATGCGCTGATAGCCGGCGGTCTGGTCGAGGCGCTGACTTTGGCCGGTCACGATGTCGAGGTCGAGGATATCGACAAGGTCGGGCCGGAGCCGGGCCGCGAGATCGCCACCGGTTTTGCCGTCTGCAACACAGTGGCTGAAAAAGTTCGTAATGCGCGTGACGAGGGGCGCTTCCCGGTCGTGCTTACCGGAAACTGCCTGACGGCCTGTGGTGCCGTGGCCGGCGAAGACGCGGATTCCATCGTCTGGGCCGACCAGCATGGCGATCTCAACACGCCGGAAACCTCGATCTACGGTTTTCTCGACGGCATGGCGTTCTCGACCGCGCTCGGCCTCTGCTGGAAGCCGATGGCGGCGGCCGTTCCGGGGTTCAAGCCGATCGATCCGTCGCGTTCCGTGCTGATCAATGCGCGCGACCTCGACCCGGATGAAAAGGCGCTGCTTGAGACCCTGCCGGTCATCCGCACCGAATGCGGCGCGGCCGCCTCCGCAGCTGCCAAGCTGAAGGCGACTGGTGCTGCGCGCACGCATTTGCATATCGACCTCGACGTGCACGATCCGAACGAATTGCAGGTCAACCGCTATGCGACCGCCGGCGGGCCCAACCCCGTGCAGTTGCGCAGTGCCGCCTGCATCATGGCCAAGGAGATGTCGGTGGTGGGCATCACCATTTCGGCTTACGATCCGGCCTTCGACGCCAAGGCGGAAGCGCCGCCGCTGGTCGGCCAACTGCTCAACGATCTGCTGGCCACGATGGAAGGCAAATGACCCTCAAAGCCCGTGTCATTCCCTGCCTGGACGTCAAGGACGGCCGCGTCGTCAAGGGCGTGAATTTCGTCGATCTCATTGATGCCGGCGACCCGGTCGAGGCAGCCAAGGCCTATGACGCGGCCGGCGCCGACGAGCTTTGCTTCCTCGACATCACCGCATCTTCCGACAATCGCGAAACCATCTTCGACGTCATTGCTCGCACTGCCGAGCAATGTTTCATGCCGCTCACCGTTGGTGGCGGTGTGCGGCAGGTGGCCGATATCCGCAAGCTTTTGCTGGCCGGCGCCGACAAGGTGTCGATCAACACCGCCGCGGTGAAGAACCCGGCCTTTGTTGCCGAGGCCGCCGACAAGTTCGGCAATCAGTGCATCGTCGTTGCCATCGACGCCAAGAAGGTGTCGGCGCATGGCGAGACTGATCGCTGGGAAATCTTCACCCATGGTGGACGCGAGAAGACCGGCATCGACGCGGTCGAGTTCGCCGCCAAAATGGTCGATCTCGGCGCTGGCGAAATCCTTCTTACCTCGATGGATCGCGACGGCACCAAGGCCGGTTACGATATCGCGCTGACGCGCGCCGTGGCCGATGCCGTGCGCGCGCCGGTGATCGCTTCGGGTGGCGTCGGCAATCTCGATCACATGGTCGCCGGCATTCGCGACGGCCATGCCACGGCGGTGCTGGCCGCCTCGATCTTCCACTTCGGCACCTACACCATTGCCGAGGCCAAGCGGCACATGGCGGCGGCCGGCCTGGCGGTACGACTCGACTCGGACGCCAAAGGGTCCTAAACGGCGATTATGACTGGCTTTTCGCTGTCCGACCTTGAAGCGACCATCCGCGAACGCGCGCGATCCGGCGATCCGGATTCGTGGACGGCGAAGCTTTATGCGCGCGGCATGGACAAGGCGGCGCAGAAGCTCGGCGAGGAGGCGGTCGAAACGGTCATCGCCGCGATCAAGGGCGATCGTCAGGCCCTCGTTTCGGAAAGCGCCGATCTCCTCTATCATTGGCTGGTGGTGCTCGGCTTAGCGGACGTTCCGCTAAGCGAGGTGCTGGCGGAACTCGAACGCCGGACGGGGCGTTCAGGCGTTGCCGAGAAGGCCTCGCGGCAAGAGCGGGGCTGATGCTGGAGGGAGTGGGACACGCGATGGATCAGCTCGCGCCTACCGAAAAATATTCCCCCTACCTTTTCTTTTCGGCCGCCGATTGGGCGAAATTCCGCGCCGACACACCGATGACCCTGGGCGAGGACGAAATCCGCCGCCTGCGTTCGCTGAACGACCCGGTCGATCTGGAGGAGGTGACGCGCATCTATCTTTCGATGTCGCGCCTGCTTTCGGCGCATGTCGAATCCAGCCAGATGCTGTTTCGCCAGCGCCAAGCTTTCTTCAACAAGGAAAGCGTGGTCAAGACGCCCTACATTATTGGCATCGCCGGTTCGGTGGCGGTGGGCAAGTCGACCACGGCACGTGTGCTGAAGGAACTGCTTGCGCGCTGGCCGTCGAGCCCGAAAGTCGACCTGGTGACCACGGACGGCTTTCTGTTGCCCAACGAGGTGCTGCGCCGCGACCGGTTGATGGAACGCAAGGGTTTTCCCGACAGCTATGATGTCGGCGCCCTGCTGCGTTTCCTGTCCTCGATCAAGTCGGGCGAGCGCGACGTGCGCGCGCCGCTCTATTCGCATCTCACCTATGACGTTTTGCCGGGCGCGTATGTCACCATTGATCGGCCCGATATCCTGATCTTCGAAGGCATCAACGTGCTGCAACCCGGCAGGCTGCCGATGGACGGCAAGTTCGTGCCGTTCCTGTCGGATTTCTTCGATTTCTCAATCTATATCGATGCCGACGAGGCGCTGATCCATGAATGGTACATCGCCCGTTTCATGCGATTGCGCGAAACCGCGTTCCGCAATCCGGAATCCTTCTTCCACCGCTATTCGCAACTGTCCGAGCCGGCGGCGCGCGCGATCGCGGAAGGGCTGTGGGCCAACATCAACCTGAAGAACCTGCGCGAGAACATCCTGCCGACGCGCCCCCGCGCCGACCTCATCCTGCGCAAGGGCGCCAACCATCTGGTCGAAGAAGTGGCGCTGCGGAAGTTGTGATCCTGGTCGCCGGCTCGCCGGACTTCGCATCAAGCCAGGAAAAGAAGCGGGAGAACCAGCAGCGAGGAGATCGGCAGGCCGGCTATGTTGAGAACAAGCACGAGCTGCGGCAACATCCATGCAAGGATGATCGGCAGTTCCGCTCTTAGCGGCCCGCTGGCGATCACCCACGGCCGCCGCGCCACGATGAGCGCGCCGCTCAACAATAGGGCCAGATCGTAGTTGTGGATGTAGGGGGTGATCAGAACCGTCGCCAGCAACAGGAGTGCGGCGCGGCGTTCCGGGTCGTGGACACGCCAGATGCGCCACGCGAAAACGAGGCCGACACCGCAGGCGAAGGCGGCGTGGATCGCCAGGGCGAGGACGGAGTTTCCGGTCACGATGCGCAAGCCCATGAATATGGAGGGGATCATGGCCATGAACGGCCCGCTGCCGTTCCGTTCGAGATCGCTCAAGACCGGCAAGGTGTCGCCGAGATAGTCGCGCCATGGCCCCGTGCCGAACATGAGTACCGAAAAGCCCGCGAACAGGACCGTTCCCAGCGCCGTCCAAAGGATCATCCGCCAGCGTCGTTCGACGGCCCACAGCAGGGGGAGCAGGAAACCGCCCTGCGGTTTGATCGTCAGGATTGTGGCGGCCGCCGAAGGAACGGCATCGCGCTTGGTTCGCGCCGACAGCGCCAGCAAGACGAGCCCTGCGACGGCGCTGCCGCTCTGGCCATAATAGAGGTTCACGACCGTGGCCGGCGATGTGAGCAGAACCGCGGTTTCGAGGCGATCGAAGCCGAACCGCCGCGCGCCGACGAACAGCAATATCAGGCCGAACACGGACCAGACGGCAAGGGCCGGGTAGTAGCCGATCAGGCCGAACGGCCAGATCAGAAGCAGGGAATGTGGGGGATAGGCCCACAGACGCAGTCCCAGATCGGCGCCGCCAACGAACGTGGCCTGATAAGCCTTGAAGCCGCTGACGGCGTAGATCTCGTTCGCGTGTCCGGACAGCACCATGCGGGCTGCCGCCCACAGATTGATGAAATCGCCGCCGACGGGCGTGCCGTCGGCATAGAGCAGTCCGCTGATGCCGGTGAGGCTGCTGTATTTGTAGATACAAGCGCCGATGAGATGAGCCACACCCAATATGAGGAGGGCCAGTTTGAGGTTGCGCCCAGTCTTGCCCATGCCCACCACAGCAACGAATCGACCGCCGCAGCATCCTCGAACTGGGTTGAGCCTGTCCAGAGAGAACTGGCGCTGACATCTCGGCTACGGCACTGTCACCCGCCTCAGCGTCAGATTGATCCTGCCGCCATTCTTCAACAGCGCCGAAGTCATGGGATAAATCCTGTCGACGCCGTGGAAGGCCAGGCGGCCTTCGCCGCCAAGCACCACGACGTCGCCGGACTTAAGCCTGAATGAAACGGTCTTGCCGTCGCGCTTGGGTTGGCCGACGCGAAACAGGCAATCGTCGCCGAGCGAGATCGAGACGACGGGCGCGTCGAATTCCTGTTCGTCGCGGTCTTGGTGCAGGCCCATCTTGGCATCCGCCGTGTAGAAATTGACGAGACAGGCCTCCGGCGGGTGCGGATAGCCCGAAACCTCGCGCCACAAGGCAAGCAGGCTTTCCGGGATCGGTGGCCAGGGCATTCCTGTCACCGGATGCGTCGCTTGATAACGATAGCCGCGCTCCTTGTCGGTGACCCAGCCGAGTGTTCCGCAATTGGTCATGCGCACGCTCATCTCCTTGCCGGTGCGCGGCATCGCCGGCACGTAGAGCGGCGCTTCCTGCACCACGGTGCGCACCGCCTCGACCAGTGCCTCCTGGGCGGGTCGCGGCAGGAAGCCGGGCATATGGCGGACGCCTTTGGGCAGGACGAGCATGGTCGGGCTCCGGTTGCTGGTAGCGCTCATAGAATAGCAATGCGTCCGGAAACGAAAAACGGCGACCCGAAAGCCGCCGTCTCGTCGATGATCGCCGAGCGATCCCCTGATCAGGAAAGTTCGGGAATACGCAGAACCTGGCCGGGATAGATCTTGTCGGGATGGGTCAGCATCGGCTTGTTGGCCTCGAAGATCAGCGGGTTCTTGGCGCCATTGCCCTTGCCATATTGCGCCTCGGCGATCTTCCAGAGGTTGTCGCCCTTCTTGACCGTATAGAAGACGGGCGCCTTGGCGGGTGCGGCGCTGGCGGCGTCGGTGCCGACCTTCAACTCGTCGGCCTGCACCTTCGACACACCCAGCGTGTTGCCAACCGCGATCACCGCCTTTTCGAAGATCGACTGGTCCTTGACCTCGCCCTTCAGTACGGCGGTGTCGCCCTTGACCTCGATCTGGACGCCGTCGGTGCCGAGC
Organism: Mesorhizobium sp. 2RAF21; assembly: GCF_052115345.1. Lineage (NCBI taxonomy): Bacteria > Pseudomonadati > Pseudomonadota > Alphaproteobacteria > Hyphomicrobiales > Phyllobacteriaceae > Mesorhizobium > Mesorhizobium sp. 2RAF21. The sequence goes on from NZ_JBFRGM010000006.1 coordinate 91,253, forward strand.
TTGTGTGAATCCAGCTCCTTTTTCAGGGCGTCGGCTTCAGGCGCTGCTTCCTCGTCGCCGCCGATGCCAAGCTTCTTGCCGACGCCTTTGACGAAATCGAAAATTCCCATTGAGGCCTCTCCTTGCCTGTTTGCGGGAGTGCCAACCTCGCATCCGAAGACGACGATGTGAAGTCACGTTGCGGAACGTGCCTGTTACTCGTCGCCAACCCGGCCGCGCAGCTTCTTGACGGTCGCGCGTCCCGCCTTGCTTTTCAGCCGCCGCTCGATCGCGCCCTTGCTCGGCTTCGTCTTCTTGCGCGGTGGTGGTGGCGGTTCGGCGGCCTTGGCCACCAGTGCCGTCAGCCGGGTCCTAGCGTCGGCGCGGTTCTGTTCCTGCGTGCGGAAACGGCCGGCCTCGATGACGATGACGCCATCCTTGGTCGCGCGCTGGCCAGCCATCCGGATCACCCTGTCGCGCACGCGCTCGGAAAGGCCAGTGGCGCCTGCTGCGTCGAAGCGCAGCTGCACGGCGGTGGCCACCTTGTTGACGTTCTGCCCACCGGGACCCGAGGAGCGGATAAAGCTCTCCTCGAGGTCGTCCGGATGGATGACCGCCTCGCGGCTGATGGTGATTGTATCTTCGTTGCCCATTGACCAGTGATGGCGCGGCGGCGCCAAAAAGAAAAGGCCCGATCGCAATCGGGCCCTGGAGGAGAAATGCGTCGGAATGCTGTTATTCGGCAGCTACCTGAACGCGTGGCGCAGCACCACGCACCGATGCATCGACATGGTCCTCGAACTTGCCGAAATTGTCGATGAACATGCCAACCAGCTTGGCGGCCTGACGGTCATAGGCGGGCTTGTCGGCCCACGTCGAGCGCGGATCGAGGATGGCGCCGTCGACGCCGTCCACGGTCACAGGAACCTCGAAGCCGAAATTCGGGTCGGTGCGGAAGCTGGCCATGTTCAGCGAGCCGTTGAGGGCGGCGGCCAGAAGCGCGCGCGTCGCCTTGATCGGCATGCGGCGACCGGTGCCATAGGCGCCGCCGGTCCAGCCGGTGTTGACGAGCCAGCAGGTGACGCCGTGCCGGGCGATCAGCTCGCGCAGCAGATTGCCGTATTCCGAAGGATGGCGCGGCATGAAGGGTGCGCCGAAGCAGGTCGAGAAGGTCGCTTCCGGCTCGGTCACGCCCTTTTCGGTGCCGGCCACCTTCGCGGTATAGCCGGACAGGAAATGATACATCGCCTGCGCCGGCGTCAGCCGGGCGATCGGCGGCATCACGCCGAAGGCGTCGGCCGTCAGCATGATGATGTTCTTGGGGTGGCTTGCGCGGCCGCTGGCGCTGGCATTGGGAATGAAGTTCAGCGGATAGGCGCAACGCGTGTTCTCGGTGAGCCGCCCGTCGTCGAAATCCGGCACGCGGTTGTCGTCGAGGATCACGTTCTCCAGCACCGTGCCGAAGCGGCGCGTGGTGGCGAAGATTTCAGGCTCCGCTTCGGCCGAGAGCTTGATGGTCTTGGCATAGCAGCCGCCCTCGAAATTGAAGATGCCGTGCGGGCCCCAGCCATGTTCGTCGTCACCGATCAGCGTGCGCGCCGGATCGGCCGACAGCGTGGTCTTGCCGGTTCCGGAGAGACCGAAGAACACGGCGGCGTCGCCGTCGGGCCCTTCATTAGCGGAGCAGTGCATCGGCATCACGCTTTGCTCGGGCAGCAGGTAGTTGAGGGCGGTGAACACCGACTTCTTCATCTCTCCGGCATAGGAGGTGCCACCGATCAGCACGATCATGCGCGTCAGGTCGAGCGCGATCACCGTCTCGGTACGGGTGCCATGGCGGGCTGGGTCGGCGCGGAAGGATGGCAGATCGATGATCGTCATCTTCGGCAGGAAGCGGGCAAGCGCTTCCATTTCCGGACGGATCAGAAGATTGCGGATGAACAGCGAGTGCCAGGCGAACTCGGTCACCACGCGGGTCGGCAGGCAAAGCTCGGCGTCGGCGCCGCCGACCAGGTCCTGCACGTAGAGATCCTTGTCGGCCGCATGCGCCAGGAAGTCAGCGAAGAGCGTCTCGAACTGTGCCGGCGTGATCGCCTTGTTGTTGCCCCACCAGACGCTGTCTTCGGTCTTGGCGTCGCGAACCACGAACTTGTCCTTGGGCGAACGACCGGTGTGTTGGCCGGTCTCGGCCAACAGTGCGCCATGCGCGGTCAGCTTCGCCTCGCCGCGGCGCAGCGCTTCCTCATAGAGCTCGGCGGCACCGAAATTGTACCGCACCATGCCCGTCGTTTTCAGGCCGATGGTGTCGAGCCCGCATGCGGGATTACGCTTGCCGCGTTCCGACATCGATAATTCTCCCTGTTGAATGCCGCCTTGGATGGCTGTCCGCCGAAAGGATGAGTAAAGCCCTGGAAAAAGGCCAAAATCAGAAAAAGCAAACGATATCAAATCATTAATCGATTTAAAAAATTTGAAAGTTGTTTAAATCGTTTAAATATGAAAAAAGCCGGGGTCACGCCCAAAGCATTACGGCGCGGTGTCGTCCTATCGCGGCGAGAGCACGGCGAAGGGCGCGATTGTGGACATAGGCGCCCAGCCGATGTAGGAGGGCTGGCGGCGTGCCACATTTTGTACCTAATTTGTCCTGCAAAAGCTCGTTCCGACGGAACGAAGGGACGCCCGCCCATGAGGGAGCCGCTTGAAATGGCAACAATCGCCCTGGTCGACGACGACCGCAACATCCTGACATCGGTTTCGATCGCACTGGAATCGGAAGGATATCGGGTCGAGACCTACACCGACGGTGCCTCGGCGCTGGAAGGCCTGGCGGCGCGTCCGCCAAACCTCGCCATCCTCGACATCAAGATGCCGCGCATGGACGGCATGGAGCTTCTGCGCCGGTTGCGCCAGAAGACCGACCTGCCGGTGATCTTCCTGACCTCCAAGGACGACGAGATCGACGAGCTGTTCGGCCTGAAGATGGGTGCCGACGACTTCATCAAGAAGCCGTTCTCGCAGCGTCTGCTGGTCGAGCGCGTGCGCGCCGTCTTGCGCCGCACCAGCGCCCGCGAGGCCGCGGCCAAAGCCCCGACGCAGCAGTCCCGCTCGCTCGAGCGCGGCCAGCTCGTGATGGATCAGGAACGCCACACCTGCACCTGGAAGGGCGAGCCGGTGATATTGACCGTCACCGAGTTCCTCATCCTGCATTCGCTGGCACAGCGGCCGGGCGTGGTGAAAAGCCGTGATGCGCTGATGGATTCGGCTTATGATGAGCAGGTCTATGTCGACGACCGCACCATCGACAGCCACATCAAGCGGTTGCGCAAGAAGTTCAAGGTCGTCGACGACGACTTCGAGATGATCGAGACGCTTTATGGAGTCGGCTACCGATTCCGCGAAGCGTGAGGCTGATCGGGATACGATGGCGGTAGAGGTGGAGCGGAACAGGCCGACAGCGGCCGCGCGGCGGCCGCCGCGCATTCTGCCTGCCATGTTCTCGAAGGTGACGGTGCCGATGCGCCGTTTCCTCGGCCATCACATCTTCTCCAGCCTCACCCGCCGCATTCTCTTCCTCAACCTGGCCGGTCTGGCGGTGCTGGTCACCGGCATCCTCTATCTCAACACTTTCCGCGACGGCCTCATCGACGCGCGTGTCGAGAGCCTGATGACGCAGGGCGAGATCATCGCCGGCGCCATCGCCGCCTCGGCAACCGTCGAGACCGACGCCATCCGCATCGATCCCGAGAAATTGCTGGAATTGCAGGCCGGCGAGAGCATCGGCCCTTCCGCCGACCAACTCGACAATCTTGATTTCCCGATCAATCCCGAGCGCGTGGCGCCGGTGCTGCGACGGCTGATCTCGCCAACGCGCACGCGCGCCCGCATCTACGACCGCGATGCAAACCTTCTGCTCGATTCCAGGCACCTCTATTCCAAGGGCCAGATCCTGCGCTACGACCTGCCGCCGGTCGACGAGGAGGAACCGAGCGTCGCCGAACGGGCGCAGAAGTTCATCTTCGACATTTTCTCCAACCACTCGCTGCCGGTCTACAAGGAACAGCCCGGCGGCAATGGCGGCGCCTTTCCGGAGGTGGTGAAGGCACTGACCGGCAGCCCTTCCACCATCGTCCGGGTGAGCGAAAAGGGTGAGCAGATCGTCTCCGTCGCGGTCCCCATTCAGCGTTTCCGCGCGGTGCTTGGCGTGCTGATGCTGTCCACCGAAGGCGGCGACATCGATAAGATCGTGGCGGCGGAACGCAAGGCGATCCTGCGCGTGTTCGGCGTGGCGGCGCTGGTCACGGCGATCCTGTCGATGCTGCTTGCGTCGACCATCGCCAACCCGCTGCGCCGGCTTTCCGCGGCGGCGGTGCGGGTGCGCCGGTCGATGCGCAACCGCGAGGAAATCCCGGATTTTTCCGAGCGCCAGGACGAGATCGGCAATCTGTCGATTGCCGTGCGTGACATGACCAACGCCCTCTATGCCCGCATCGAGGCGATCGAGAGTTTCGCGGCCGATGTTTCGCACGAACTGAAGAACCCGCTGACCTCGCTGCGCAGCGCCGTCGAAACCTTGCCGCTGGCCAAGAACGAGGTCTCGCGCTCTCGGCTCATGGAGGTCATCCAGCACGATGTGCGGCGGCTCGACCGGCTCATCACCGATATTTCCGACGCTTCGCGGCTCGATGCCGAACTGGCGCGCGACGACGCCGCGCGCGTCGATTTCAAGCAATTCGTCTCCGATCTCGTCAGCATCTCGCGCGAGGCGTCGCACCACAAGAAAGCGGTGGAGCTGGAGCTCAAGGTGGCCAAGCTGCCGCAGGGCGTGAAGGGCTATTATGTGCAGGGCCACGACCTGCGGCTCGGCCAGGTCATCACCAACCTGATCGAGAATGCCCGCTCCTTCGTGCCGGACGAGCACGGCCATATCTCGATGTCGCTGTCGCGTTCCGGCAAGTTCAACATCCTGACCGTGGAAGACAACGGTCCCGGTATCCGCGCCGAGAACATCGAGCGCATCTTCGAGCGCTTCTACACTGACCGTCCGGCCGGCGAAGCCTTCGGCCAGAATTCCGGCCTTGGCCTGTCGATCAGCCGTCAGATCGTCGAGGCGCATGGCGGCACGCTGACCGCCGAGAACATCCTCGGCACCAAGCCCGGCGATATCAAGGGTGCCCGCTTCATCGTCGCGCTGCCGGCCGAAGGGTGAGGCGCCTTGGCCAGGGACCGAACGTGCCGGTAGAGCCTCCGCGCAACATCCACGCCACCGCGCTACTGGCCGGCGACTGCGGTCTGCTGATCACCGGCGCCTCGGGCGCAGGCAAATCGACCCTGGCGCTGGCCCTGATCGGCCACTTCCGTAGCCTCGGCCTGTTTTCGCGCCTGGTCGCGGACGACCAGCTTTTCATTTCCGGCCACGGCGGTCGTCTGGTCTGCCAGGCACCCCCCACTATCGCCGGCCTCGCCGAGGTTGCCGGCATCGGCCCGCAGCCGCTCGCCTTCGAGAAGGAAGCGGTCATCGACCTCTGCGTGCGCCTGGTTGCCGAGGCGGAAATGCAGCGTTTCCAAAAGGATGCGACCATAGAAATAGCCGGCTGCACGATCGCCGCGCTTGACGTTGCGGCACGCAACGTCACCGCAGCGGTGGCGGCCGTCTCGGCGCGGCTGTCGATCGCGTCTTTTCGATGACGTTGCGGCACTTTCATGCTGCAATGCGTCAAAATGGCTCGGAATGGTGCAAATTGGGGCTTGTCAACGCGCCGTGCGTCGACAAGATAGCGCTCCCGCCGCCTGGACAGGCTGGCGAGCATAAAATGCGCCTGTGAAGGGGCCATGACGGGAGCCGCCAAAGAATGATCGGACTCGTGCTCGTGACGCACGGTCGACTGGCCGACGAGTTTCGCCTAGCGGTGGAACACGTCGTGGGACCGCAGGAGAATTTCGAGACCGTTGCCATTGGGGCTGACGACGACATGGAGCAGCGCCGGCGCGATATCGTCGAGGCGGTGCGGCGTGTCGATGGTGGCACGGGCGTCATCCTGCTCACCGACATGTTCGGCGGCACGCCTTCTAATCTCGCCATTTCGGTGATGGAGGCAGGCCGGATCGAGGTGATCGCCGGCATGAACCTGCCGATGCTGATCAAGCTCTCCAGCGTGCGCAAGAGCGACAACATGGTCGCCGCGCTCGACGAAGCCCAGGCCGCCGGCCGCAAATACATCAACGTCGCCAGCCAACTGCTGACCAGCAAATGAGCACCATGTCCACCGAAGTTGGCCACGTCGCCCGTGACATGCGGATCATCAACCAGCGTGGCTTGCATGCTCGCGCCTCGGCAAAGTTCGTGCAGGTCGCCGGCAGCTTCGACGCGTGCGTCCATGTCGAGAAGGACGGCACCAAGGTCGGCGGCACCTCGATCATGGGCCTGATGATGCTGGCCGCCAGCCCCGGCTGCTCGATCCGTGTCACGGCGTCCGGCAAGGAAGCCGCCGAGGTGATCGCCGCACTCGACGATCTCGTCGCCTCGAAGTTCGGCGAGGAAATCTGAGTTTGGTGGCCCATTTGGGCTCTCCAGATCCCCTAGCGCTGTCAACACCAATTGCTGTATTCGACGCCGGCATCGGCAGCTACGCGATCGTCGAGTTGATCCGGCGCCGGCAGCCACGGCGGGATATCCTCTACTTCGCCGATAGGGCTCGTTTCCCCTATGGGGGCAAAGGCAGGGACGAGCTCCTGTCGATCATCCAAGGTACCATCCGCTTTCTATTGGAATACGCGCCGCAGGCGATTGTGGTGGCTTCGAATGCACCGTCGATCATGGTTCTCGATGCATTGAGAGATAGCTGCCCGTTGCCCGTCTACGGCGTAGCGCCTCCGCTCGAGGAGGCTTTGGCACGCAGCCGAAGCGGCCAGGTCGGTATCATGGGCGTCCGCTCACTGATCGAAAGTGCCGAGCTTTCCCGTTTTGTTCGTGAGCGCGCGGTTGATCCCGCCAGTGTGGCGCTCATCAATGCTTCCCCGATGGTCGAACTGGTTGAGAGCGGGGCTTTCCTGTCTGAACCGGAACGAACGCTCCTGGCTGTAACCGAATTTGCAGCCGAAATAGCCGCGCGACATCCTTCAATCGATGTTTTGACCCTTTCCAGCACGCATTTGCCCTGGTTGCGTTCCTTCTTCGAACAGGCACAGCCGACGTGGCTGCTTCTCGACCCGGCGGAGAATGTCGTGGCTGCCTTGCCAGACGCGGCCGAGGGCTCCGGCCGCACCGTCGCGCTCGTCACGGAAGGTGGTGGCTATGACATTGCCGGCTTTCGAAAGATGCTGGACAAGATCGGTGTCGACTTGCCCTTGACGGTCGTTAATCCCGACATCGCCTAGCCTTTGCGATATGCGCAGATAAAGATTTCTTTATATCCCATTGTCGCTTTCGGCGTGATCTGCTAGGCAGGCGCCAACGCCGCGTTCATTTTCCTGCGCCAAACGGCCTGAACGCGTCCGCACGCAAAACCAGATCGGAGCACCACAATGACGGGTAGCAAAGACTATGTGATCGCCGATATTTCGCTTGCCGGCTGGGGCCGCAAGGAAATCGAGATCGCCGAAACGGAAATGCCGGGCCTGATGGCCTGCCGCGAGGAATTCGGCGAGAAGAAGCCGCTGCAGGGCGCTCGCATCACCGGATCGCTGCACATGACCATCCAGACCGCCGTGCTGATCGAGACGCTGAAGGCCCTGGGTGCCGATATCCGCTGGGCTTCCTGCAACATCTTCTCGACCCAGGATCACGCCGCCGCGGCGATTGCCGAGAGCGGCATCCCGGTCTTCGCGGTCAAGGGCGAGTCGCTCGAAGAATACTGGGACTACACCGACAAGATCTTCCAGTGGGCCGACGGCGGCCTCTCCAACATGATCCTCGACGATGGCGGCGACGCCACCATGTACATCCTGATCGGCGCCCGTGCCGAGGCTGGCGAGGACGTGCTGTCCAAGCCGGGTAGCGAGGAAGAAGAAATCCTGTTCGCGCAGATCAAGAAGCGCCTGAAGGCTTCGCCCGGTTTCTTCACCAAACAGCGCGAGGCGATCCGTGGCGTCACCGAGGAAACCACCACCGGCGTCAATCGGCTTTATCAGCTGCAGAAGAAGAGCCTGCTGCCCTTCCCGGCGATCAACGTCAACGACTCGGTCACCAAGTCGAAGTTCGACAACAAGTACGGTTGCAAGGAATCACTGGTCGACGGCATCCGCCGCGGCACCGACGTGATGATGGCCGGCAAGGTCGCCGTCGTTTGCGGCTACGGTGACGTCGGCAAGGGCTCGGCCGCTTCGCTGTCCGGCGCCGGTGCTCGCGTGAAGGTCACCGAGGTCGACCCGATCTGCGCGTTGCAGGCCGCTATGGACGGCTTCGAAGTGGTCACGCTGGAGGATGCGGCGCCGACCGCCGACATCGTCATCACCACCACCGGCAACAAGGACGTCATCACCCTCGACCATATGCGGGCGATGAAGGACATGGTCATCGTCGGCAACATCGGCCACTTCGACAACGAGATCCAGGTCGCTGCCCTGCGCAATCTCAAATGGACCAATGTCAAGCCGCAGGTCGACATGATCTCCTTCCCGGATGGCAAGCGTCTGCTGCTTTTGTCGGAAGGCCGCCTGCTCAACCTCGGCAACGCCACTGGTCATCCGAGCTTCGTCATGTCGGCGTCCTTCACCAACCAGGTGCTGGCGCAGATGGAGCTGTGGACGCAGCCCGGCAAATACGAGAACAAGGTCTACACGCTGCCCAAGCATCTCGACGAGAAGGTGGCCCGGCTGCATCTCGGCAAGCTTGGCGCCAAGCTCACCGACCTCTCCAATGAACAGGCTGCCTATATCGGTGTGACTACCCAGGGTCCGTTCAAGCCGGAACACTACCGTTATTAATCGCAGTTAGTTCTGCTACAATATATTGAAGCCGGGCGATTGACATTTCGCCCGGCTTTATTTTTGCGCAGCCGCTGCCTTCACGCCGATTCTGCGAGGGGGTATGGTGAGGTGATTCGCGAAGCTTCCGGCTTGCGCGCGGCCGCGGCCCGTCCGGCACTCGGCACGAGGCGCGGGTTTCCAGGTAAAGGAGCGTTCTTTGCGTGTCCGTGACAGGGCCGCGCGGCGTTCTGGATTCCGGGCGAGCGACGCGGGATCGGGGGCGGTCTTGCATTCAGGCGGAGAGGACCAGGACATGCCGGGGGAAGACCCGCTCAAGGCGGGACAGGCCGTAGCCGGCGGCCATCAGGATAGGGCGATCGCGGCTCGCCCTTCAGCTTTCCGCCAGCGGCTTTCGCCGCGCGGCCGGTTTGCGCGCCTGCTTTGCGGTACCGCGCTTGTCCTTCCGTTCCATGCGTTGGCCGCTCGCGCCGAAGATGCGCTGGTCAAGGGCACCAGCGTGCCGATCAGCACCATGGAAGTCATCCAGCTTGCTCTCACCGTCGGCGTCGTCGGTGCCGCCTTCGTGTCCGCCATAGCGCTCATCCGCGAGCGCCAGCGCACCGCCGCCGAAAATCTCGACCTGCGCGGGCGCCTCGCCGACGCCAATGCCGCGCTGCAGCGTTCTGAAGCCTTGCTCAACCTGCGCGACCAGCGCGTGGTTGTATGGCCAGCCGAGAACAAGAAACCCGAAATCGTCGGCTCGTTGCCGATGGAGACCGGCGCGCCGGACGACCGCGCCGCCTTCCTAGCCTTCGGCCGCTGGTTGATGCCGCGTTCGGCCGCCGCGCTTGAGAATGCCGTCGCTGCATTGCGCGAAAAGGGCATTGCCTTCGATCTCGTCGCTGAAACGCAAGCCGGCGCTCCGCTCGAAATCCAGGGGCGCAAGGGCGCCGCGCATGGCATCGTCCGCTTCGTGTCCCTGTCCGAGGCGCAGCGCAACCTGGCCCGGCTGAAGCTCGAGCACCAGCGTGTCAGCGCCGAGCACGATACCGTGCTGGGCCTGTTCGATGTGCTGAAGATGCCGCTGTGGATGCGTGGTGCCGACGGTCGCTTGAAATGGGTCAACCGCGCTTACTGGACCGCGGTTGAAGCCGCCGACCGCGACGCCGCACTGCGCGACGGCCGCGAGTTCCTGGGTAGCCAGGCGCGGGACGCTATCGCCAGTGAACACAAGTCGAGGCCGGTGTTCGAGCAAACGCTGTCGACCGTCATCGCTGGCGACCGCCATGTCTTCGCCGTCACCGATTTTGCCGGCACCGATGGCTCGGCCGGCCTTGCCCATGACATCAGCGCCGCCGATGCCATGCGCGAGGAATATGAGCGCACCGTGCGCAGCCATGCCGACACGCTGGATAAGCTCAACACGGCGGTTGCCATCTTCAACGCCGACGAGAAACTGCGCTTCTACAACCAGGCCTTCCAGAAGCTGTGGGGTCTGGATACGGCCTTCCTCTCCAGCACGCCCGACAATGTGCTGCTGCTCGACCGCCTGCGCAGCGCAGGCAAGATCGCTGAGCAGCCGGAATGGCGCCGCTGGAAGGAGAACCTGCTTTCGGCCTATCGCTCAGTCGAGCCGGTGGAGCACTGGTGGCACCTGCCGGACGGCAAGACCATTCGCGTCGTCGGCAATCCGCAGCCTAAGGGGGGCGTCACCTGGGTTTTCGAGAACCTGACCGAGAAGATCGATCTCGAGAGCCGCTACCAGACGGCAGTGCGCGTGCAGGGTGAAACGCTCGACAACCTCACCGAGGGCGTCGCCGTGTTCGGGCCGGATGGCCGGCTGCGCCTGTCCAACCCCGCATTCGCCCAGATGTGGGAATTGCCGGCGGAGGCCGTGCTGCCTGCCGTTCACGTCACCACCATCCGCGATCTTTGCGCCGGTCGCGCCAAGGACGGGCCGTGGGCGGGCTTCGTCGCGGCCGTCACAGGCTTTGACGACGAACGCCGCGACCACCACGGCCAGACCACGCTGGAGAACGGCAATACGCTGCGCTACGCCGTCATCCATCTGCCGAACGGCCAGGTGATGTTCACCTTTGTCGACGTGACGGACAGCGTCAATGTCGAGCGGGCGCTGAAGGATAAGAACGACGCACTCTTGAAGTCGGATCAGCTCAAGAACGATTTCGTCCAGCATGTGTCCTACGAACTGCGCTCGCCGCTGACCAACATCATCGGCTTCACCGAATTGCTGTCGTTGCCGGGGACGGGGCCGCTCACCACCAAGCAGCAGGAATATCTGGACCATATCGGTTCCTCCTCGTCGGTGCTGCTCACCATCGTCAACGACATCCTCGATCTCGCCACCGTCGACGCCGGCATCATGCAGCTCGATATTTCCGAGGTTAAGGTGGAAGGCACGGTCAAGGCCGCCGCCGAACTGGTGGCCGACCGGCTGGAGGAGCATGCGATCCGGCTCGGCATCGACATCGCGGCCGCGCCGAAGAGCTTCCACGGCGACGAAACGCGCGTGCGGCAAATCCTCTACAATCTGCTGAGCAACGCCGCCAACTACGCGCCGGAAGGCAGCACCATCAGGTTGGCCTGTCGCGAAACGGCAGAAGGTGTCGAATTTTCGGTGCAGGACGATGGGCCGGGTATGCCGCCGGACGTGCTGGATTCGGTGTTCCGCCGTTTCGAGCCGCGGGTTAATGGCGGTCGTCGGCGCGGCGCCGGACTCGGGCTCTCCATCGTCAAGAGCTTCGTCGAATTGCACGGCGGTTCGGTGCGCATCGAGACGGGCGAGAACCGGGGCACGACGGTGATCTGCACCTTCCCGGCGGCACCGGCCGGCATTCGCGCGGCGGCTGAATAGCCTCGGCGATGGTGGAGCGGTTTCTCGCTGACGAAGCGGCGACGATGCGCCTCGGCGAAGACATCGCCATGGCGCTGCGCCCCGGCGACGTGGTGGCGCTGCGCGGCGACCTTGGCGCCGGCAAGTCGACGCTGGCGCGGGCGCTGATCCGCGCGTTGGCCGACGATGTCGGGCTCGAAGTGCCGAGCCCCACCTTCACGCTGGTGCAGAGCTACGACACGCGCGTCCCGGTGCATCATTTCGATCTCTACCGTCTGTCTTCTGCCGACGAACTGGACGAGCTTGGCTTTCCCGAGGTGCTGGCGGATGGCGCCGCGCTGATCGAATGGCCCGAGCGGGCTGAGGACCGGCTGCCGGACACCGCTGTCACTATTGAACTCGTCCACCGGGATGACGGCCGCCTGGCGCAAATTACCGGCGTAGGGCCGGCACTCGAACGCATTGCGCGCTCGCTCGCAATGCGAGCTTTTCTGGAAGCATCCGGCTGGGGCGCGGCCAGCCGCCGGCACTTCGTCGGCGATGCCTCGGCGCGCTCCTACGAGATCGTCTCGCAGCCGGAAGAAGCGCCGCGCGTGCTGATGAATTCGCCACGCCTTGTGCTCGGGCCGCCAGTCCGGGACGGCAAGGCCTATGCCGAAATCGCCCATACCGCGCAGACTGTGGCAGCCTTCGTCGGTGTCGACAAGCTGCTTCGCGATGCCGGCATCGCCGCTCCGCAGATATTCGAACAGGATCTGGATCGGGGCTTTGTGCTGATCGAACATCTCGGTGTCGATGGTTTGCTGACCCCGGAGGGTGCGCCAATCGTCGAACGATATCAGGCGGTCGCCGAACTGCTCGCCTTCATGCATGGCAGGCACTGGCCGGACCGGGTGACTGTCGCGCCGCGCCACATCCACCACATGCCGCCTTTCGACCGGCCGGCGATGCTCATCGAGGCCGAGCTTCTCATCGACTGGTACCTGCCTTTCTTTCGCGGAAACCCGGCGAGCGATGAGGAGCGGAACGCCTTTCGCGCCGCTTGGAACGCCGCGCTCGACCGCCTGGATGGAACGGAGCTGACGCTGATGTTGCGCGACGTGCAATCGCCCAACTTCATCTGGCGTGGTGAACGGCAGGGGCTGGATCGGCTCGGCGTCGTCGACTTCCAGGATGCGCTGATCGGTCCCCCGGCCTATGATGTCGCGTCGCTCGCGCTGGATCCTCGGGTCACCATTGAACCAGCGGTCGAGCGCAAGATTGTCGAGGCCTATGTCGCGTCCCGCGCGGTGGCGGGCCATTTCGACCGCGCCGCCTTCGAGGAAGCCTATGCGATCATGGGTGCGCAAAGGCATTCGAAGATCCTGGGCATCTTCGTCCGCCTCGATCGTCGCGATGGAAAGCCCTATTACCTGAAGCATCTGCCACGCATCCGGGATTATCTTCGCCGGTTGCTGGTCCATCCGGCGCTTGCCGAAGTGCGCGCCGTCTACGATCGCCTTGGCGTCCTTTTGGAGACGGAATGACCGGCACGACACGTCCCACCGTTGCGATGGTGCTGGCCGCCGGGCTTGGCAAGCGCATGCGGCCGATCACCGACACCATCCCGAAGCCTCTGGTGCCGATCGCCGGCAAGACGCTGCTCGACTGGGGTTTGGACAGCCTCGACCAGGCTGGCGTCCAAAAGGCAGTGGTCAATGTGCACTACCTGCCTGACCAGATCGTCCGCCACCTGGCGGCGCGCCATCACCCGAAAATCGTCATCTCCGATGAAAGCGACCGTCTGCTGGATTCCGCCGGCGGCATCGTCAAGGCGCTGCCGGAACTGGGCGACAAGCCGTTCTACATCCTCAACGCCGATACCTTCTGGCTCGATGCCGGTAGCCCAAATCTGGAGCGTCTCGCCCTTGCCTGGGATGCGACGGCGATGGATATTCTCATCATGCTCGCGGACCTTTCATCGACGACCGGCCATTCGGGCGGCACCGATTTCCTGATCGCGCCGGACGGACGCCTTGCACGCGCGAAGGGCGATCCTACAGGGCTGATCTATGCAGGCGCGGCAATCGTCGCGCCTTCTATCTTCGCCGGCGCGTCCGCCGAACCGCATTCGCTCAACGCCTATTTCGACCGCGCCATCGCCGCCGGCCGCCTCTTCGGCATGACGATGCAGGGTCATTGGATCACCGTCGGCACGCCGGATGCCATCGCGCCGGCCGAAGCGGCGGTCAGAAGGGCGCTGACGGACGCGCAATGAGCGGCTTGCCTCGCGTCTACTCCATTGCGCCCGGTTCTCCCTTCCTGTCGACGCTGGCCGATGCCTTGCTCAGCTGCCGATTGATCCCGGGCTTTCGCTATGACGGCGACCCACTGGCGCTGGCCGGCGTCACCATCTACGTGCCGACCCGCCGCGCCGCCCGCGCGCTGCGCGGCGTTTTCGCGGAACGTCTGGGTGGTGCTTCCACCATTCTGCCGGTGATCAAGCCGCTCGGCGAATTCGACGAAGACGAGGCGGCGTTCGAACAGGATGCCGAGGACGCGAATGCCATCGACCTTGCGCCGCCGATAGCTTCCCTCGAACGCCTTCTCCTTCTGGCGCCGTTGGTGCGGGCCTGGAAGCGGCGCTTGCCGGCCCATGTCGCGGCGCTGTTCGAAGAGGAGGTCGTCATTCCTGCCTCGGCCGCCGACGCCGTCTGGCTGGCGCGCGATCTCGCCCGGCTGATGGACGAAATCGAGACGGAGGGTTCCGACTGGACCAAGCTTGCCGGCCTGGTCGAAGGCAATCTCGCCGGCTGGTGGCGAGTGACGCTGGATTTCCTCAAGATCATCACCGAAGCCTGGCCGCAGCTGTTGATCGAGCGTGACCGTTCCAATCCGGCCGCGCATCGCGGCACGCTGATCCGCCTGGAGGCGGAACGCCTGAAGCGCAATCCGCCCGCCGGGCCGGTGATCGCCGCGGGCTCGACCGGCTCCATTCCCGCCACCGCCGACCTTCTGGCTGTGATTGCCGGCTTGCCCAATGGCGCCGTCGTGCTGCCAGGCCTCGACATAGCGATGGATCAGCCGTCCTTCGACGCGATCACGGCGCCCGACGCGCGACCGGCGCTGCTCGGCCATCCGCAATACGGTCTCGCCAGGCTGATCGGCAGGATAGGCATCCTGCGCGGCGATATTGAGGAACTCGCCACCGTGGACGACGCGGGACGCCGCCGCGCGGTTCTGGTGGCGGAAGCCCTGCGCCCTGCCGAAACCACCGAACTGTGGACCGAGACGCGCGCGCGCTTCGACGATGCCGGCATTTCCGCGGCGTTGCAGGGCGTGACCTTGGTGGAGGCCGCCAATGAACGCGACGAGGCGGCCAGCATCGCGCTCGCTTTGCGCCGCGCGGTTGCGCAGCCGGGCCATCGCGCGGCGCTGGTCACTGGCGATCGTGCCCTGGCGCGGCGCGTCTCCGCTGAATTGCTCAGGCTTGGCATCGTTGCCGACGATTCCGGCGGCAAGCCGCTGGCCGACACGCCGCCGGCCAGCCTGTTGCGGCTTCTGTTGGACACGGTGCTGCGGCCCGGCGACCCGGTCGCCATCCTGGCGCTGCTCAAGCACCCTCTGCTTGGCCTGGGTTTGCCGCGTGCGTCGGTGCGGCGGGCGGCGGAAACCGTCGAACTCGTCGCGTTGCGCGGAGGCACCGGCCGGCCGGATATCGTGTCGCTCAACACCTTGTTCGAAACGCGACTGGTGCAGGCACAGGAAGCCGACCGGCGGCCGTTCTGGCTGTCGCGGCTGTCAGCCAGCCGCATCGAAGGAGCGCGGGCCATGCTCGCCCGGCTGGACGAGGCGGTCGCGCCACTCGCCGCCTGCCTGCCCGAGCCGGAAAGCGACGTCGTCCCATTGGTGCGCGCCAGCGTGGCGGCGTTGGAAAACCTCGGCCGTGCCGAGGATGGTGGACTTGCCGCGCTTTACGATGGCGACGCCGGCGAGAAACTGGCGGAACTGCTGCGTGGGCTGGTCGGGGCGCAGGCGGCTTTCACGCTGTCGCCGCGGGAATGGCCGGATGTAGCGATGGCGCTGATCGCACCGGAAATGGTCAAGCCCGCGCGTGGCGCCGATGCGGCGATTGCCATCTGGGGCACGCTGGAAGCTCGCCTGCAACATGTCGACACGCTGGTCGTTGGTGGCCTCAACGAGGGTGTGTGGCCGCGCAAGCCGGAGGGCGACCGGTTCATGTCGCGACTGATGAAGACCGGCATCGACCTGGAGCCGCCGGAGCGCCGCATTGGCCTCGCCGCGCATGATTTCCAGATGGCGATGGGTGCGCCAAACGTCGTTCTCACCCGCTCGGCGCGGGCCGGCGATGCACCGGCGGTCGCCTCGCGCTGGCTGCAGCGCCTACTCACCTTTATCGGCAAGGCGCAGGCCGAACCGTTGCGCCGCCGCGGCAATGAACTGCTTGCCTGGGCGCGGGGCCTCGATGCCGGGCCGAAGGTGGATTTCGCGCCGCGACCGCAACCGAAGCCGCCGCTGGAGCGCCGTCCGCGCCATTTCTCGATCACCGAGATCGAGACGCTGCGGCGCGACCCCTATGCCGTCTATGCGCGCCGCGTGCTCGGCCTGATGCCGCTGGAACCGGTGATCCGCGATCCCGGCGCCGCCGAACGCGGCACGCTGTTCCACGCCATCCTGCACCGTTTTTCGAAGGCGGTGGACGATCCGCGCGCGCCGGAAGCGCTGGCCGTTCTTCTGGACGCCGGCAGAGCCTGTTTCGCCGAGGCGGCTTTGCCGCCGGATGTCGAAGCGGTGTGGTGGCCACGCTTCGAGAAACTCGCCGTGGCTATTGTCGCCTGGGAGCGGTCGCGCGCCGCCAATGTCGCCCGCCGCCATTCGGAGGAGCGTGCGGAAAAGACGATCGTCGGCCAGTCCGGCGTCACCGTGTCCGGCTATGCCGACCGCGTCGATCTGCTGGCTGGCGGCATGGCCGATATTCTCGATTTCAAGACCGGATCGTCGCCCTCCAAGGCGCAGGCGCACACGCTGTTGTCGCCGCAACTGGCGCTGGAGGCCGCGCTGCTGCGGCGCGGCGCCTTCAAGGACCTGGGCGCACGTGAACCCGCCGAACTCGCCTTCGTACGGTTGAAGGCGAATGGCGAGGTCGAGCAGGAATCGATCCTCGATTACAACCGCAAGCCGCGCACCGCGACCGACCTCGGCGAGGATGCCTGGACACGCCTTGAACAGCTGCTTGCCCATTACGCGAAACTGGACACGGGCTATCTTTCGCGCGCGCTGCCGTTCCGCGAGGGCGAGACCGACGGCGATTACGACCATCTCGCCCGCGTGCTGGAATGGTCGGCCGGCGGCGATGGCGCGGACGAGGGAGGGGAGGCTTGAAAAAGCAATATCCCATCCCGGCGGGCACGGCCGAAAGCCAGGCGCGCGCCTCCGACCCGCGCACCTCCGCCTGGGTCTCGGCCAATGCCGGCTCCGGCAAGACGCATGTGTTGGCACAGCGTGTCATCCGGCTCCTGCTGCGCGGCATCGACCCGTCGAAGATCCTGTGCCTCACCTATACGCGCGCCGCCGCCGCCAACATGTCGAATCGTGTCTTCTCGACATTGTCGGAATGGACCGTTCTGCCGGATGCCGAACTGTCGAAGAGGATCGCGGCGCTCGATGAGCGCGCGCCTGATGGTGAGACCATGCGCCGGGCGCGCCGGCTGTTCGCCGAGGCGTTGGAAACGCCGGGCGGGTTGAAGATCCAGACCATCCACGCCTTCTGCGAATCCGTGCTGCACCAGTTCCCGCTCGAAGCCAACATCGCGGCGCATTTCGAAATGCTCGACCCGCAGATGGAGCAGGCTCTGTTGGCTGAGGCCCGCCGCGACATGATCACCGGCGCCGGCGCGCCGGGCGGTGCCGAATTGGCCGAGGCCTTCGCCACCGTGCTGGAACGCGGCGGCGAGAAGGGGCTGGACGATCTCCTGTCCGAGATCATGCGCAAGCGCGACGGCCTGCGTGGCTTCATCGACGCGATCGGCGGTGATGGCGAGGGCTTTGCCGATCTGTTCGCGGAATTTGGTTTCGTACCGAGCGAAACCGCCACAAGCATCGCCGCTTCCCTGTGGCCGCTGCCGGGTTTCGAGCCGGATTTCCTGGTCGAGTTGCAGGCAAGTTGTTCGCGGCTGGGTGCCAACCGCGCGCAGGAGTACCTGGTCGGGAAAGCAATTTCCGCTTTCGCGGAAACGGCTCCAATGCTGCGGCTTTCTTTGCTCAGGAAGGCGTTTCTCAGCGAAAAAGGCGAGCCGTACAATCCATCCTGGCTGTTCAGCAAGGCGCTGATAGCCAGCCTGCCCGATTTGCCCGAACGCTACGAAGCTGCTGCCTCGGCCATTGCCAGGATCGCCGACCGTCTGGCGCTGCTGCGCATGGTGGAAGGTACGCGCGCCGCGCTCACCGTCGCCGACTGGCTGATCGCCCGCTACGAGCAGTTGAAGCGCGGGCGCGGCTTCCTCGACTTCAACGATCTGATCACTCGCACCGTCAACTTGCTGGCCCGCACCGACGCCGGCCCGTGGGTTCAGTACAAGCTCGACCAAGGCATCGACCACATCCTGCTCGATGAGGCGCAGGACACCAGTCCCGACCAGTGGCAGGTGGTGAGGCGGCTGGCCGAGGAGTTCTTCGCCGGCGAGGGCGCGCGGGGTGTTCGCCGCACGGTCTTCGCGGTCGGCGACGAGAAACAGTCGATCTACTCCTTCCAAGGTGCGGCACCGGACTCTTTCCATGAAAGCCGGCAATTGTTCGCGCGCCGGGTGCGCGAGGCCGAGGCGGGCTTCGCCGACCTGAAACTCACCTGGTCGTTCCGCTCGACCGGTGATGTGCTCGCCGCCGTCGACCGCGTCTTCGCCACGCCGGAAGTGCGCCGCGGCATCAGCCACGATCCCGACCCGCTCGACCACAAGGCGATCCGCAACGACGCGCCGGGTTATGTCGAGGTCTGGCCGTCGATCGGCGCGGACGTGGTCGAGGAACCGGATGACTGGACGCTGCCGGTCAACCATGTCAGCGCGCCGGCGGTGCGGTTGGCCGAGCAGATCGCCGAGACGGTCATGCGCTGGATCGAAGCCGGCGACGTCATCGAAGGTAAGGGCCGCAAGCTGAAGGCCGGCGATGTCGTGGTGCTGGTGCGCAAGCGCGATCGTTTCGTGCACGCGCTGTCGCGTAGCCTGAAGGAAAAGGGCATCCCTGTCGCCGGCGCGGATCGTCTCAGCCTGCCCGGCCATATCGCGGTGAAGGACCTCGTCGCGCTCGGCCGTTTCCTGATCCAGTCGCAGGACGATCTCTCGCTGGCGGCATTGCTGCGCAGCCCGATCTTCGATGTCTCGGAACAGATGCTGTTCGACCTCGGCGCCGCTCGAGCCGGTGGCGCGTCTCTCCATGCGGCGCTGCGTACCAGCGCGGACAATGACGAGACATTGGCCAAGGTGGTTGCCCAGCTCGATGCCTGGACCAACGAGGTTGCCTTCAAGCCGGTGTTCGAGTTCTACGCTGGGTTGCTCGCGCGCGATGGCGTGCGCCGCAAGATGATCGCCCGGCTCGGCCCGGAAGCCGGTGACATCCTCGATGAATTCCTCAATTTCTGCCTGGCCGAGGAACGCGCCGGCCTGCCGGGGCTGGAGGCGTTTCTCTCGACGCTGGAAAATGCCGGCCCGGAGGTCAAGCGCGAGATGGACCAGACTCGCGACGAGGTGCGGGTGATGACGGTTCATGCTGCTAAGGGCCTCGAAGCACCGGTCGTCTTCCTGGTAGATGGCGGTGCAGCGCCGTTCAGCGACCAGCATCTGCCCCGACTGATGCCGTTCGACGGCTCCGGCCAATATTGGACTGGCAAGGGGTATCTGTGGCGGTCGGGCACTGAGGTGGCCAACGGCTTTTCGCAATCGGTCTCGGCGCGGGCCCGCGATCTGGCCGACGATGAATACCGCCGCCTGCTTTATGTCGGCATGACCCGCGCCGAGGACAGGCTGATCGTCTGCGGCTATCATGGCAAGCGCACACCGAACCCCGGCACATGGCATTCGCTGGTGACGCGCGCACTGGCGGGTGCGGAAGAGATCGAACTTCGCCTGCATCCGGTCGGCGAGGGCGAGGTGCTTCGCTTCGTCTGGACGAAGTTCCCGCCGCTTGCCGCAGCCGAGGCCGGCGAGCAGGCCGAGGCGGAAACATTCGGCTCGCCTCCCGCCTATCTCTTCGAGGCGTTGCCCGTGGTTGAGGACCTGCCGCGACCGCTCTCGCCGTCCGGCGCTTCGGCTCTGATCGACGAGGCGACCGAGCCGGTCATTGATCGCCGATCGCCGGTCTTGGACGCGGATGCGGAGCCGGGAATGGCGGTGCGGCGTGGCCTTGCCATGCACAAGCTCTTGCAGATGCTGCCCGAT
Source organism: Mesorhizobium sp. 2RAF21 (assembly GCF_052115345.1). Lineage (NCBI taxonomy): Bacteria > Pseudomonadati > Pseudomonadota > Alphaproteobacteria > Hyphomicrobiales > Phyllobacteriaceae > Mesorhizobium > Mesorhizobium sp. 2RAF21. Next base: position 111,419 of record NZ_JBFRGM010000006.1, read on the forward strand.
CTCGCCTGGGAACAGCGCCTCGGTGCCGCCGAGCGTTATCTGGCGCGCACTGGTGCCGACTGGCCGCAGGCGGAGCGCGCCCAGGCGCTGGCGTCCGTTGCCGCCATCCTCGACGATCCGCTTTTTGCGGCGCTGTTCGCGCCTGGCTCCCGCGCCGAAGTGGCGGTGATGGGCAGTCTTTTGGTCAAGGGGAAGCAGCGCACCATATCGGGCAAGATCGACCGGCTGGCGGTCGGCCCCGACAAGGTCTTCATCGTCGACTACAAGACCAACCGGCCGGCGCCGACGACGTTGGCCGAGGTGCCGCCGGCCTATATCCTGCAACTCGCGCTCTACCGCGCCCTGCTCAAGCCGCTTTATCCCGGCCGTGAGGTCGCCGCCGGCTTGCTCTTCACCGAGGCGCCGCAACTGATCGAGTTGCCAGCGACGAGCTTGGACGACGCCCTTGCTCGACTCACCGAGGCGTGACACAAGACCTGCTTGAACATCGCAGCTTGCAGCACCACATCTGGTGCAACGAAACCTCCGAAAGGAACTTGGCTATGGCCACCGTCAAGGTCGACAACAACAATTTCCGCGCAGACGTGCTTGAGGCCAATGTGCCCGTCGTGGTCGATTTCTGGGCTGAGTGGTGTGGTCCCTGCAAGATGATCGCCCCGGCGCTTGAGGATATCGCTTCCGAGCTCGGCGCGAAGGTGAAGGTCGCCAAGCTCAACATCGACGAGAATCCTGAACTGGCCGCGCAATTCGGCGTGCGCTCGATCCCGACGCTGATGATCTTCAAGGGTGGCGAAGTGGCCGATATCAAGGTTGGCGCAGCCCCCAAGACCGCGCTGTCGCACTGGATCAACGGCGCCGTCGCCTGATCTTTCGATACATTTTGGATAACAGGAGCCCGGCCTTGCGCCGGGCTTTTTGTTTGCCCTCACCGAACCTTGCTGCTGGCCCTCGCGCATCGGCGGCGCATGGCTTTCCCTTCTGTTGGAGGAGAAAATCATGACCGGAACCGCCAAGGCCACTGTCTTCATCGACAACGACCGCGTCGTCGTCACGGAATACCGTTTCGCGCCCGGCGCCAATACGGGTTGGCACCGCCACGGCCACGACTATGTTGTAGTGCCGCTGATGGATGGGCGCGTGAAACTGTTGACCAAGGATGGCGAAGGATTTGCGGAGATGAAGAAGGGTGTGCCCTATTTCCGCAACGAGGGCGTCGAGCATGACGTCGTCAACGCCAATGACGGCGAATACGCCTTCATCGAGATCGAGCTGAAATAGACAATGCCCCCGATTTGCATTGAGATCGAGCCGGCCTCGCCGGCGGGCGGTTGAGCGGCATGGGCTTCGAGCAGCTCGCGGCCTTTGCCGGCATCGCCGCCGTTGCGGCCTATGTCCAGACGTTGACCGGCTTCGCCTTCGGTCTGGTGATGATGGGCGTGATCGCACTCGCCGGTCTGCTGCCGCTGCCGGACGCCGCAGCCATGGTAGGCATGCTGACCCTCGTCAACGCCGTGCAGATGCTGGCCCATGGCGGCTGGCGCGAGGTCGCGCGCCGCGAATTGCGGCTCATCCTGATGGCCAGCCTGCCGTCGCTTCTGGTCGGATATGTCCTGCTGGAATGGCTGGCGGACACGCGGGTCGACGCATTGAAGCTCGGCCTTGGCGCGGTCATCATGCTGTCCAGCCTGCAGCTCGCCATGCGGCCCGCCGGTCTGGCGCGACGGTCGTCGGATGCGAGCTTTGTCGGTTTCGGCATCGTCTCCGGGCTGATGGGCGGGCTATTTTCCACCGGCGGCCCACCGCTGGTCTACCATCTCTTTCGCCAGCCATTGCCGCCTGAACGGGTGCGCGAGACACTGGTGGCCGCCTTCGGCGCCGCGCAGATCGTGCGGCTCGGCATGGTCGCCGCAAGCGGCAACCTGCCATCTGCCTCGGCCGTCGCCCTCGTTTGTGCCGTGCCGGCAGTGATGATCATGACCTATGCGGCGCGGCGTTGGCCGCCACCGCTGTCGCGGCAGACCATGCGCCGGCTCGTCTTCGTCCTGCTGTTTCTGTCAGGCCTGTCGCTGGCACTGCCGGCCGCCGCGCACCTTCTTGTCGCGGCGCAGCTTTAACCCGCGGCGGGTTCAGATCGGCGGCGTGCCGTTCTCGGCCAGCACCGCGCCGGCAAGATAGAGTGAGCCGCCGATCAGGATGCGTGGCGGCGCCTCCCTCTCGTCCCAGGTATCGCGCAGTAGCATCAGCGCATTGGCGACGGAACTGACGGGCTCGGCCGACAATCCGGCCTCCGCCGCCCGTGCCGCCAGCTCGTCGTTCGGCACGCCGGAATCGCTCATCGAGACCGGCACCGTGTAGACATGCCTGGTCAGGCCCTTGAACGCACTGAAATAACCGCTCTGGTCCTTGGTGTTGATCATGCCGGAGATCATGAACAGTGGTCGCGGGTTTTTCTCTTCCTGTTCGGCCAGGGCCTCGGCGATCACCGTGCCGGCACCGGGATTGTGCCCGCCATCCAGCCAGATTTCGGCACCGCGCGGCGCCAGTTCCATCAGGCGGCCCTGGGTCAGCTTCTGCATGCGGCCGGGCCAGGACACATTGGTCATCGCCTTGTCGGCATCGCGCTCGCTAATGTCGAAGCCGGCGGCCTTGACGGCGGCGATGGCGGCCGCGGCATTGGCGAACTGGTGACGGCCGGGCAGGCGTGGCGGCGATAGATCCATGAGACCATCGCTGTCCTGGTAGACCATGCGGCCGTTCTCGGCGAAGGCGAGGAAATCCTGGCCGTAGACGGTGAGTGGTGCGCGCAGCCGTTCCGCCGTCTCGATCAGAACCAGCTGGGCGGCTTCGAATTCCTGCGCACCGACCACGACCGGGCAGCCGCGCTTGATGATGCCGGCCTTTTCCGCCGCGATCAGCTCGACCCGGTCGCCGAGATAGGCTTCGTGGTCGAGCGACACCGGCATGATCACCGAAACCGCCGGCCGCTTGATGACATTGGTGGCGTCGAAACGTCCGCCGAGCCCAACCTCGAGGATCACCGCATCGGCCGGATGTTCGGCAAACAGGAGGAAGCCAACGGCGGTCAGGATCTCGAAGACGGTGATCGTCTCGCCGCCATTGGCCTCGGCGACGCGGGCGATGGTCTCGGCGAAGACCTTGTCGTCGACCAGTCTGCCACCGCCTTCGGCGCCGAGCCGGTAACGCTCATGCCAGTTCACCAGATGCGGCGAGGTGTGGACATGCACGCGATAGCCTGCGGCTTCGAGCAGCGCGCGCGAGAAGGCCGCGCAGGAGCCCTTGCCGTTGGTGCCGGCAATATGGATGACCGGCGGCAGCTTGTCCTGCGGATTGCCCAACCTTTCCAGAAGGCGCGTGACGCGGTCCAGCGAAAGGTCAAAACCTTTCGGATGCAGCGACATCAGATGCTCGATCTCGCGTTCGGCGGAAAGCGTGGTCATGCGGGAAGGCTCCGCTCTGCGCGTGGATCTGTCGGCGACGGCTATGCCTGAGGGCGTGCTTCCGGCTTGGCCACCACCGGTGGCAGGATTTCCGGCTCGGCCGCCTTTTGCTCGGCCGGCAGTTTGAGCAGCAGCCTGATCAGATTGGCGATGGTCTTCTTCATCTCCAGCCGCGAGACGACCATGTCGACCATGCCGTGCTGCATCAGATATTCGGAGCGCTGGAAACCCTCCGGCAGCTTCTCGCGGATGGTCTGTTCGATGACGCGCGGCCCGGCGAAACCGATCAGTGCGCCGGGTTCGGCGATATGCACGTCGCCCAGCATCGCATAGGAGGCGGTGACGCCGCCGGTGGTCGGATTGGTCAGCACGACGAAATAGGGCAGGCCGGCTTCCTTCAGCCGGTCCACGGCGACCGTGGTGCGCGGCAACTGCATCAGCGACAGGATGCCTTCCTGCATGCGCGCACCGCCGGAGGCCGCGAACAGGATCAGCGGCCGCTTGCGCTGCAACGCTATTTCGAAGGCGCGAATGATCGCCTCGCCGGCGGCCATGCCGAGCGATCCGCCCATGAAGGCGAAGTCCTGCACGGTGACGACCACCGGCAGGCCCTCGATGGTGCCCACGGCGTTGAGGATGGCATCCTCCATCCCCGTCTTGGTCTTCGCCTCCTTGAGGCGGTCGGTGTAGCGCTTCTCATCGCGGAACTTCAGCGGGTCGACGCCGACCTTGGGATTCTCGATGACCTCGTATTTGCCGTCGTCGAAGAAATACTTCAGCCGTTCCTTAGCCGAGATCTTCATGTGGTGGCCGGAGGACGGGATGACGAACTGATTGCCTTCCAGATCCTTGTGGAAGACCATCTCGCCGGTCTCCGGGTCTTTCACCCACAGGTTCTCCGGCACTTCCCGGCGGCCCAGCATCGAGTTGATCTTCGGGCGAACGAAGTTGGTGATCCAGTTCATCGCTTCGGCTCCTGTCCGCGCATCATGATCGGATTGAAATAGGAAAACTATTCGGCGGCAGCAAGGCGGGCGCGGCGCACGCCATGTGCCAGGCCTTCGACAAGCGTGGCCACGGCTTCGGCCGGGTCAGCGGTCTTTTCGCCCTTTGGCCCCAGCACATTGGCCACGGCGTTGACGATCGCCGTACCGACGACGACGCCGTCGGCGGAACCGCCGATGACCCGTGCCTGTTCGGCGGTCTTGACGCCGAAGCCGACGCAGACCGGCAGGTCGGTGTGGCCCTTGATCCGCCTCACGGCGGCCGCCACCTTGCCGGTATCGGCCAATGCCGAGCCGGTGATGCCGGTCATCGAGACGTAGTAGACGAAGCCGGAGGTGTTCTCGAGCACCTTGGGCAGCCGCTTGTCGTCGGTTGTCGGGGTGGCGAGGCGAATGAAATTGATGCCGGCCTTTAGCGCCGGAATGCACAGTTCCTCGTCCATCTCCGGCGGCAGGTCGACCACGATCAGCCCGTCGATGCCGGAGGCCTTGGCCTCGGCGAGGAAACGATCGACGCCATAGATGTAGATCGGGTTGTAGTAGCCCATCAAAACGATCGGCGTCTCATCGTCGCCCTTGCGGAACTCGGCCGCCATGCGCAGGGTCTTCGCCAGCGTCTGCCCGCCTTTCAGCGCGCGTAGCCCGGCCGCCTGGATGGCCGGACCATCGGCCATCGGATCAGAGAACGGCATGCCCAGTTCGATGACATCGCTGCCGGCCTTGGGCAGTGCCTTCATGATCGACAGGGAGGTCTCGTAGTCCGGGTCGCCGCCCATGAAATAGGTGACGAGTGCCGGCCGGCCCTCTTCCTTCAGTTTCGCCATGCGGCGGTCGATGCGGGTGGTCATGCCATGCCCTTCATTGTCCGATAAAGGTGTCTTGCGGTGCCGGCTGCTGCTGGATCGCGCCGCACTTCGTTTTTCAGCCGTCGAAACATCCACCTCATTCCGGATGTTCGCGGATTTCGATGGTCACATTGAAGGCGTAGAAGCCGTCGCGTGCGATGCGGCTGCGCGCCTGGTTCGGATCGAAGGCGATGCGCGGTTCACCATCGTCGGCCACGTTGGTGAGGAACTTGAGATTCTGGCTTTCACGCACGCCATTGGCGTTGTCGCGCAAGTCACCGGCTTCAACCGCGACATAGTGATGGCGGTTTTGCCTGGAATGATAGATCTCGAAGGTGCTCATATCGCCACCATACCCATCACTATGCCCATTATCTTGGTGATCGTGCGCCCATCCCTGTCGCCACGGCCATGTGCCTGGCGGGCGTGCTCATATTTCAGATAGGTGTAACGCGCCGCATAACGCGCGCAATGAAAACCGGCGCGTCCGTCGAGCACGAGGCGTTTCATGAAATACCATTTGCAGAAGGCGGAAACAGCGCGGACGGCGGCATTTGTGCGGGATGGTACCGGCTTGTTCCAGCCGAGCACTGTGTCGGCGTGAAGCGAGGAGTAGAAGGCCAGCTTCTTGTTGAATTCCGCCTTGGTTGGAAAGGTGAAATGGCTGAGTGGCCTGTCGAGCACCACCGGATCGTCGGAATTGGACGGCGATTCATGCACGATGGAAGAGTTGCAGAAATCGCTTTTGCGGCGGTCAAGCAGGCGAATTGGGTAGTCAGGACTGTTGACGGGATAGAGCCCACGCACCTTGCGCCCCATCACATACCATTCCCGACGGAAGGCATAGACGTGACCGGGAAAACCTTGTCGCTTCACCTGGAGCACAGCATCGACCAGTGCATCGCTCATGACTTCGTCGCTGTCGACGAACAGAACGTGGTCATGACTGCACAGGTCTTGCGCGGCCTGTCTCTGCGCCGCGAAGTTATCGAACGCCCTGCGCTCGACACGGCAGCCATAGACGCGGGCGATCTCCAGCGTGGCGTCGCTGCTGCCCGAATCGAGCACGACGATCTCGTCGGCAACACGGTAAACCGGCGCCAGCACCTCGGCCAGCATGCGGCCGCTATTCCTGGTCAGCACATAGGCCGATAGTTTCGGAGCCGAAGACGAACTCACCTCAAATCTCCATGCCCATCATGTTTGCGACGGTGTGCACGTCCTTGTCGCCGCGTCCGGAGAGGTTGACGATGACGATCTTGTCCTTGGCCATATTGGGCGCGATCTTGACCGCGTGGGCGATGGCATGGGCCGATTCCAGCGCCGGGATGATGCCCTCGACCTTGGTGGTCAGCTGGAATGCCGCAAGCGCCTCGTCGTCGAGGATCGGCTCGTATTCGACGCGGCCGCTGTCGCGCAGCCAGCTGTGTTCCGGGCCGACGCCCGGATAATCGAGACCGGCCGAGATCGAATGACCGTCGAGGATCTGCCCGTCCTCGTTCTGCAGCAGATAGGTGCGGTTGCCGTGCAGCACGCCCGGTCTGCCGGCGTTCATCGAGGCGCAGTGCTCGACACCGTCCAGCCCACGTCCGCCGGCCTCGATGCCGATGATGCGTACCTCTTTGTCGTCGAGGAAGGGGTGGAACAGGCCGATGGCGTTGGAACCGCCGCCGACGGCGGCGATGATGACATCGGGAAGCCGGCCTTCCTGCTCCAGCATCTGCGCGCGCGCTTCCGTGCCGATCACCGACTGGAAGTCGCGGACCAGCTCAGGATAGGGATGCGGGCCGGCCGCCGTGCCGATCAAATAATAGGTGTCCTCGACATTGGTCACCCAGTCGCGCAGCGCCTCATTCATGGCGTCCTTCAGCGTGCCATGGCCGGAATGCACCGGCCGCACCTCGGCGCCCAGCAGCTTCATGCGAAACACGTTCGGCTTCTGCCGCTCGACGTCGGTGGCGCCCATATAGACCACGCAAGGATAGCCGAAGCGCGCCGCCACCGTGGCGGACGCCACGCCATGCTGGCCGGCGCCGGTTTCGGCGATGATGCGCTTCTTGCCCATGCGCTTGGCGAGCAGGATCTGGCCGAGACAGTTGTTGATCTTGTGCGAGCCGGTGTGGTTCAGGTCCTCGCGCTTGAAATAGATCTTGGCGCCGCCCCCGAGGCCCTTTGCCGCGGAAATGTCGCGAAGATGCCGGGTCAGGCCTTCGGCGAAATAGAGCTTGGACGGCCGCCCGGCATAGAAGGTCGACAGCGCCGAGAGCTCCGCCTTGAACGCCGGATCGTTCTTGGCGTGGTTCCAGTGCTGCTCGAGGTCGAGGATCAGCGGCATCAGCGTCTCGGCAACGAAACGGCCGCCGAAAATGCCGAACATGCCCTGCTCATCAGGGCCGGTACGGAAGGAATTTGGCATCGCCGGCTTGTTCATTGCCGCTCTCCCGGATTTGTGTCGGCGTCAGGCTGCGCGGTTCTTGCGCGCTGCCCGCACGGCCGCAAAAAATTCTGCGATCAGCCGGACATCCTTGACGCCCGGAGCACTTTCAACGCCGGATGAAATGTCCAGTCCGGGCGGGTTGGCAATCGCCATCGCCTCGCCGACATTGCCAGCGTTGAGCCCTCCCGAAAGCATGTAATCCAGATCGGCGTCAAGGCCGCTCAGGATACGCCAGTCGAAGGTCACGCCATTGCCGCCCGGCAGATCGGATCCCTTGGGCGGCTTGGCGTCGAGCAGGAAGCGGTCGGCGATGCCGCGATAGGGCGCCATTGCCGTGAGATCGTCGGCGGCGCGCAGCGACAAGGCCTTCATCACCGGCAGTTGGTAGCGTGCCTTCACCTCGGTCACGCGCTCGGGGCTTTCCGCGCCGTGCAGTTGCAGCATATCGGGCGCCATCGCCGTCACGATCTCATCGAGGAATGCGTCGTCTGCATCGACCGTCACCGCCACGGCCGCGGCGCGGCCGCGGGCCGCCGCGCGCAGGCGTCCGGCGTCATTTGGGTGTATGTAGCGCGGGCTCTTGGCAAAGAAGATGAAGCCGACATGGCTGGCGCCGTTGTCGAGCGCGGCGGCCAGCGCCTCGTCGGTCTTCAGACCGCATATCTTGATGTCGAGTGCCATGGCCGGCAAGTGACACGAAAAGCCGGCAAAGTCGAGGAAAAGCGGAGATTTGCCGTGGCGAAGAAAGGGGATACCCTAGCCGGCGGACAGAGAGGAGCTTCGTCATGGCCGAGCAAGACGTTGCGGAACTGAAGCAGAAGATTGCGCAGGCGCGTGAGGTCATAGCGCACCTGATCGAAAAGGCGGCCTTCAATGGCGCCGAGGCGCACCGCGCGCTCGATTATTTCGGCAGCAATGCTTTCGAGAGGAACTTCCTGCCCTGGCCGCGCCATGACGACGAGGGACTGCGGCCTGACCAACTGAATGCCGCCAACGACGATTGAACGCCTTTGTCCCGTTGCTGCCGCAGCTTCGCTTGATTTTGTTCCGCCTGGCGACGGTTTCGACGAGCTCCGAGGTTTTCAAGGCACCGAGGCCGGGTCACAACCCGGCCTAAGTACGTTCTGCGGGGTTCTCGCTTCAGCGGCGATACCAGCCCATCCGGGGATGATACCAACCCCAGCCCGGCCGATACCAGCCATAGGGGTAGACGATCACCGGCCGGTTGTAGACGTAAGCGGGACGGTTGGGCACGCAGCGGCCCCATGGGTTGGGATGCCATCCCATCCCGCAACCCCATGCAACACTCTGGACGAGCGGGGCGGGCGCTTGCGGCGCGATCGGCGTTGCGGAAGCCGTACCGGCAACAAACAGCGTTGCGCCGGCGAGCATTGCAGGCAGAAGTCTGGTGGACATGTCGATCTCCATCACATCCACCCCCGGAGCCTGACGATGCGCTTTGCTGCATTAACGCAGCATGAACAGCTTACGTTGGGGAAAGTGAGGCTGTTGCTGTCCGCCGGTCATCAAGCAGCTAGCGGCTGGCGTAGCGCGTGACGGTGCTCAGGAAGAACCCGATGGTGAGGAAGAGCAGCACCAGATGGATCCATGACAGCTGCCCCGAGACGATGTCGATCCCCACCGCGACCAGCAGCAGCACCAGAGCGATGCAGCTTGCGACGAGAGCGATTTCCAAGCGATTGATCTTCATGGACTTCACACCGGCAAGGGCCATATCGGCTGGATAGCACCGACGATATGAAGCTGAAGATGTGACCGCGGCGGAGCAATGGCGGACATCATCACATTTTCGGCATTGCCGCTCGGGCCGGCTGCGCCGGCCGAGCCTGTGGTTTGGCTCGTCATCGAGCCGTGACCGTACCTAGTCGAACTGGATCGCCTGCAAAGCGGCGCCGTTCTTCTTCAGCCAGGCCTTGCAGCGCTCCGTGTCCGGGCAGAGTTCCTCGCACAGCTTCCAGAATTTCGGGCCGTGGTTCATCTCCTTGAGATGCGCCACCTCGTGCGCCACCAGGTAATTGATCACCGGTGCCGGCGCCATCATGATGCGCCATGAAAAGGAAAGGCTGCCGTCGGCCGTGCATGATCCCCACCGGCTCGACGTATCCTTGAAGCGGATGTTCTTGGCCCGACGACCGATTGCGCCGGTGTGCTTGATCACCAGCGCTTCGATGTCGCGCTTGGCCTCGCGCTTCAGGAAGTCGGCGATACGCCGCGGCAGATGCAGCCGGTCGCCATGCACCACCAGCGTAGGGCCGGTCTCGTCCGCGCCCAACACCACCGTGCCGCGTTTGCCGGGCTCGTGCACGATCAGGTGCGGGACGCCGTGCAATGGAATCTTGATGCCGGGCCTGACCTGTGGCCGTTCCGGCACCTTGGACAGCCTCTGTTCCAGCCAACCCTGGTGGCGGTCGAGGAATTTCTCCACCTCGCCACGGCGCAGGCCTGGCGGCACGGTGATGCGCAGGCTCTGCCCGCCGGCATCGATCCTGAGCGTCAGGCGCCGCGCCCGCTCATTCTCGACGATGCGCAAAGGCAGCGTGCGGCCGGCCACATGATGTTCGCGCTCCTCTATCGGAGACGGCGTCGGCTTGGTCAGATTGCGGAAGAAGGCGAAAGACATGGCCGGAAGATAATTGATTCGAGCGCTCGCAGAACAAAAAAGAAACGGCGTCGCTCGGGGCGACGCCGCTTGGTTTTCCAGGCGATGGGCCGGCTCAGTCGTCGAGCAGGTTGGTACCCTTGCCCTTGGCGGGCTTCGTGGTGGTGGTCGGCGTGGTCGGCTTGTTGCGGGCGGCCATGAAGCGGTCGAACTCTTCCTGGTCCTTGGCGCGGCGAAGCTCTCGCGCATAGTCGTCGAACTCGGCCAAAGCCTCATCGAGCTTGCGGCGCTCTTCGGCCAAGCGTTCCAGTTCCTTGTCGCGCCAGTCGTCAAAGGCGACGTTGCCGGTGCGGGCGGAGCTGTGACCCCAGCGATGGGCCTTGTCGGCACCACGGCGGCAGCCGGCGAAGATGCCGTCAGTAGCCTTGTTGACATCGCGTTTGAAGCCGTCGAGCCGGTCGCCCCAGATGATGTAGGCGAGCATGGCGAGGCCCAGCGGCCAGAACACCACGAAGCCCAGAACCATCAGTGCGATGGTTGCCGGCGTCCAGGCCGGGCGGATCAGTGCAGTCGTGTTCATTTCTCCCGTTCCTTCGGTTGGAGGCAGCCGCATCCGGCTGCTGCATTTCGAAATGGGAGTGGCGGGCAGTCCGTTCAAGAATGGGTGGGTGGGAACCGGACAAGTATCTGTAAAGCCTCAAGCCTTTCTGCGTTGCGGCCAAGCCGGCAATGCCGAAACGCGGCTTTTGTTTGGCTTTTAGCCGCGTTTATTATCGAACCGTTCGTCCCGCCGCCGCACGTTTGAGATAGTCGAGCGTGACAACGACGAGCCCGGCCACCAGTCCCCAGAATGCCGCTCCTATCCCGAACAGGGTCAGCCCCGAGGCGGTAACGACGAAGGCCGTGGTGGCGGCCATGCGGTCGTGTTCGTCCTTCAGCGAAATGGTCAGCGCGTTGGTCAGCGGCCCCATCAGCGCAAGTCCGGCCACCAGCACGATTAGGCTTTGCGGCAGCACGGCGAAGATGGCGACCAGCGAAGCCCCGAAAATGGCGAAGACGACATATGCGAGCGCATAGAAAGGTCCGGTTTTCCAGCGTTCCGCCGGGTCGGGATGAACGTCCGGTCCAGTACAGATGGCCGCCGAGATCGCAGCCAGGTTGGAGGTCGAGGCGCCGAATGGCGCCAGGATCACCGAGACCAGACCGGTGAATGAGATCAGCGGGCCGGGTTCCGGATCGTAGCCGGCGGCGCGCAGCACGGCGAGGCCGGAAAGGTTCTGTGAGGCCATGGTGACAAGGTAGAGCGGCAAGGCGAGCCCGATCGCCGCCTGAGCGGTGAAGACGGGCGCAATCAACGTCAAGGTCGATAGTTCCGGCGTCGGCAGGCCGCCGACGCGACCGGTGAGGAAGGCGGCAAGTCCGCCGCCGATCAGCACGGCCAACACCGACAGAGCCGGGTTCCACAGGCGGATCAAGAAGAAAGCGGCGATTAGCGGCAACACCAGCCACGGGTCGACGGGAATGGTCTTGACCGCATTGAGCGCGAAGCTGACCAGAATGCCGGCCAGCATGCCCGAAGCCACCGAAGCGGGGATTTTCGAGATCAGCCGGGTCAGCGGCTTGAACAGGCCGGTCAGCACCAGCAACGCACCGGCGATGAGGAATGCACCGACCGCCTCGCCCATCGAGAAGCCGTTGGAGGCGGCGATCAGCGCTGCGCCCGGCGTCGACCAGGCGCTGATGATGGGCATCTTCGTGCGCCACGACAGCCACAGGCTCTCCACCGCCATGGCAATGCAAAGAGCTGTAACCCAGCTGGCTGTCTGCAATTGCGTGGCGCCAACCGCATTGGCCGCCGCGATGATGATGGCCAGCGTCCCGCCGAAACCGACAATGGCTGCGACGAAAGCCGAAATGGGGATGGAGATACGCATCAGGCGGCTCGTTCGATCAGCGCTTCGACCGCGCGCACCAAAAGGTCCAGGTCCTGCGGCCGCGACAGCCGGTGATCGCCCTCGGGCACCAGCGACAGGGTCACATCGTCGGCGGGCAGTTGGCTGACCAGCTTCAGCGCATGGGCATGGGGAACATCAGGATCGGCCAGCCCCTGGATGATATGGACCGGGCAGTGCGTGTCGATCGGGCCGGTCATGACGAGATTGTAGCGGCCGTCCTCGATCAGCGCGCGCGTGTAGATATAGGGCTGGTCGGAATAGTCCGACGGTTCGGCGAAGAAACCCTTTTCGATCAGGTCGCGGCGCTGCCCGTCGGTCAGTGCCGGTTCGATCAGTTCGGCGGTGAAGTCTGGCGCCGGCGCCAGAAGCACCAATCCGGCAATGCGATCTTCGCCGGCCTTGCGCAGTTCCTGCACCATGCGCAGCGCGATCCACGCCCCCATCGACGAACCGACCAGGATTTGCTTGCCCTCGGTGAAGCGCCTGAACACGGCCAGGCTCTGGCTAAGCCATGTCGAGATGGTGCCGTCGGCGAAATCGCCGCCGGACTCGCCATGGCCGGAATAGTCGTGGCGCAGAAAGGCGTGACCGCTGCCGGAGGCCCAATTGGCCAGCGCCTCCGCCTTCGTGCCCAGCATGTCCGACTTGTAGCCACCGAGCCAAACCACGCCCGGCGCCTTGCCCGACTGATGGCGCACGGCAATGCGTACGCCGTCGACGTCGAGGAATTCGGGAGCGGACGGCTGCATGGCTGGGTTCCTGTGGGCTGCGTTTTTTGGCATGGCTGAAGCGATGCGAAAAGGGCCCGCTTTGTTCTTCGCTTGGATCAGAAAGCAACAGCAGCGCAGAATTGCCTGAACAGGTGATTTGTTGTCGCGCCTATGCTATTGACTCGCGCCGCGCGCTCACCACATTGACGCGCCACAGCAAAACCGGACTGAATTTTTAGAACGCTAACGGCTCGAGGAGACCACGACCATTCGCAGACCTTTCAAAGCAGCGGCGCCGACGAAGGATGGCCCGCGCGCAAATCGGGACATCCGCGTCCCCCGCGTCCAGCTTATCGACGCAGAAGGCAAGAACCGCGGCGACGTTTCCATCAACGAGGCATTGCAGCTGGCTGAGGAGGCTGGGCTGGATCTGGTCGAGATCTCGCCGAACGCTATCCCGCCCGTCACCAAGATCCTCGACCTCGGCAAGTTGAAATACGCCAACCAGAAGAAGGCGGCCGAAGCTCGCAAGAACCAGCGCGTCATCGAGATCAAGGAGATCAAGATGCGCCCCAACATCGACAGCCACGACTACGACGTGAAGATGCGCGCGGTGCGCCGCTTCTTCGAGGAAGGCGACAAGGTCAAGCTGACGCTGCGCTTCCGTGGTCGCGAAATGGCCCATATGGAACTCGGCATGCAGCTTCTCAACAAGGTACGCGAGGAAGTCGCCACCATTGCCAAGGTCGAAGCCGAGCCGAAGCTCGAAGGCCGCCAGATGATGATGGTGCTGGCGCCGCGCTGATGGCGTAGCGGCCAGGTTCAAGTATATTAGCTAATCAGGGCGCTCCGGTCGGCGGAGCGCCTTTTTCCTGCCGTAACTGGGTGGTTTGTCGCCTCGGATCTCGGCACGCAGGGACGATCGGACCCTCACATGGACAATGAAATCCCGGACGCGGAAGCTAGGCGTGCGCTTGGCGTCTATCAGTCCATGCGCCGCCTCGTGCTTGCGGTCGTCATTGTCCTGATGTTCGTCACGCTTTTGTTCGGGCAGGCGACTTTCCCGCCCGCAACCTTCGTGCACGAATTTCTCGAGATGATCGGCGTGCTTCTCATCTTCCTTGGTATCGTCGGCCGGTTATGGGCGACGCTCTACATCGGCGGGCGCAAGTCGGACAGTGTCGTCACCGGCGGCCCCTATTCGATCACCCGCAACCCGCTCTATGTCTTTTCGACCATGGCTGCGGTCGGTGTCGGCGCGCAGATGGGTTCGATCGTCGTCACGGTCGCCTTCGGCGTTGTCTGTGCGGCGGCGTTTCATCTCGTCATCCTGCGTGAGGAGAAATTCCTCAAGAAAGCGCTTGGCGAGCCCTACAAGGCCTATCTGGACCGCGTGCCGCGTTTCATCCCGAACTTCTCGCTCTACCAGGAGGGGGACACCGGTTCGTTCAAGCCGCGCCTGCTGCTCAACACCCTTTTGGATGGATTGGTCTTCCTAGTTGCGTTGCCGTTCTTCGAGGTCATCGATTCCGCGCAGGCCTCGGGAACCGTGCCGGTTCTCTTCCATTTGCCTTGATGTCGCGGCTTGGCGGGGATTGCGCGACCGGCGTCTTTGCAGTATAGGGCCGCGTTCCAGAAAAACCGCCCGGCAGGGCATGCCGTGGCGGTTTCATTTGCTTTCCAGGCTTTGGTCGGCCCGGGAACAACAACAAGAGGTGCTTCAAGCCCTCGCAAAGGAGTAGCAAAATGCCCAAGATGAAGACCAAATCCGCTGCCAAGAAGCGGTTCAAGATCACGGCGACCGGCAAGGTCAAGTCGGCTGCGGCCGGCAAGCGCCATGGCATGATCAAGCGCAGCAACAAGTTCATTCGCGATGCCCGCGGCACGATGGTTCTGGCTGAACCGGATGGCAAGAAGGTCATCAAGAATTTTCTGCCGAACGGCCTCTGAGCCCGGCTGCGCCCCAATTAAGGAGATCATGACATGGCACGCGTAAAAAGAGGCGTCACCGCTCACGCCAAGCACAAGAAGGTCCTGAAAGCCGCCAAGGGTTTCTACGGCCGTCGCAAGAACACCATCCGTATCGCCAAGCAGGCGGTCGAGAAGTCGCTGCAGTACGCCTATCGCGACCGCAAGGCTCGCAAGCGCAATTTCCGCGCTCTCTGGGTGCAGCGTATCAACGCCGCTGTCCGCGAGCACGGCCTGACCTATGGCCGCTTCATCGACGGCCTCAACAAGGCTGGCATCGAGATCGACCGCAAGGTCCTGTCCGACATGGCCATCCACGAGCCGCAGGCTTTCGCCGTACTCGTCGGCAAGGCCAAGGTTGCTCTTGAGTACCTCAAGAACACCACCCCGAATGCTTTTGAAAGCGCTGTTGCTTAACCAGCGCCTTCCCAAGCATCACTGACTTGATTTGGGAAACCCGCGCTGGCACGGCTGGCGCGGGTTTTTCTTTTGTCGCGCTCAAAGCAACAACTATGGCTATCCGGTAGCATGAAATCGCTACCGCCTGGTCCCGATCGAAAGAGTCTCATTGTGAACGCCACCGCTGGAAATCTTGAAGTTCTGGAGAGCGCGCTGCTGGCCGAGATCGCCGCCGCCGACGACGAGCAGGCGATCGAGGCCGTGCGCGTCGCCGCGCTCGGCAAGAAGGGTTCCGTCTCGGAGCTTCTGAAGACGCTGGGCGCCATGACTGCCGAGGAGCGGCAGACGAAGGGTCCGGCGATCAACGGCCTGAAGAACCGGGTCTCCGAGGCGCTCGGCGAGCGCAAGGCCGAGCTGAAGAACGCGGCCGTGGCCGCCCGCCTCGTCGCCGAGACGGTCGACGTTACACTGCCCGTGCGCCAGTCGCCGGCCGAGCGCGGCCGCATCCATCCCATCAGCCAGGTTATCGACGAGATTGCCGCCATCTTCGGCGACATGGGCTTTTCCATCGCCGAAGGTCCGGACATCGAGACCGACCACTATAATTTCACCGCGCTCAATTTCCCGGCCGGCCATCCGGCGCGCGAAATGCACGACACCTTTTTCCTGCAGGCGGCCGAGGGCAACGAGGCCAAGCTCCTGCGCACGCACACTTCCCCGGTGCAGATCCACACCATGGAGGCGCAGAAGCCGCCGATCCGCATCGTCATCCCGGGCAAGACCTACCGTATGGATTCGGACGCCACCCACACGCCGATGTTCCATCAGCTCGAAGGGCTGGTCATTGATCGCACGGCCAATGTCGCCAACATGCGCTGGGTGCTGGAAGAGTTCTGCAAGGCCTTCTTCGAAGTGCCGAGCCTGAAGATGCGCTTCCGCCCATCCTTCTTCCCGTTCACCGAGCCGAGCCTCGAGGTCGACATTCAGTGCGACCGCTCCAGGCCGGGCGAAGTGCGCTTCGGCGAAGGCAACGACTGGATGGAGATCCTCGGCTGCGGCATGGTCCATCCCAATGTGTTGCGCGCCGGCGGGCTCGATCCCGACGAATATCAGGGCTTTGCCTGGGGCATGGGCATCGATCGCATCGCCATGCTGAAATATGGCATGCCGGACCTGCGCGCCTTCTTCGATGCGGATGTGCGCTGGCTGTCGCATTACGGCTTCCGCCCGCTCGACATGCCGACGCTGTTCGGTGGCCTCAGCGCATGATTGCGGTCGCCGATGCTTATGCCAATGCCGTGACCTTCGCCTTCGGCGACAGTCCGGAACTGAAGGACGAGCTGCTGGCGCTGGTGCTGGCGGGCCGCAAGACCGCGACCTGCGGCGCGCTGCGCGACTTCGGCGATCACGAACCGGTGCCTGAGGTCGGGCGCCGCGACGTCGTGCTGGACGGCCAGGGCCGCCGGGCGGCCGTCATCGAGACCGTGTCGGTGGAGTTCAGGCGCTTCGACGAAGTTGACGCCGCCTTCGCAGCGGCCGAGGGCGAAGGCGATCTGTCCTATGATTATTGGCGGCAGGCCCACGAGGCTTATTTCGCCCGCAATGGCGGCTTTTCGCCCGACATGATTTTGGTTTGCGAGCGGTTCCGGCTGGTGGAAACGCTCGACCGCAACGACACGAAACGAGTGAACTCATGAAATTCACCCTCTCCTGGCTCAAGGATCATCTCGAAACCGACGCCACGCTGGCCGACATCGTCGAGCGGCTGACCTCGATCGGCCTCGAGGTCGAGGCGGTCGACGACAAGGCGGGATTGAAGCCCTTTGTCATCGCCAAGGTGCTGACGGCCGCGAAACACCCCGATGCCGACAAGCTGCAGGTACTGACCGTCGACACCGGCGCCGGCGCCCCCGTTCAGGTCGTATGCGGTGCGCCCAATGCGCGTGCCGGCCTGATCGGTGCCTTTGCCGCGCCCGGCACCTATGTGCCCGGCATCGATGTCACCTTGTCGGTCGGCAAGATCCGCGGCGTCGAGAGCCACGGCATGATGTGTTCCGAGCGCGAGCTCGAACTGTCGGACGAGCACAACGGCATCATCGACCTGCCGGCCGATGCGCCGGTCGGCACGTCCTTCGCCGCCTACGCGCATCTCGACGATCCGGTCATCGAGATCAACCTGACGCCGAACCATCCCGAAGCGACTGGCGTCTACGGAATCGCGCGCGATCTGGCCGCCTCCGGCCTGGGCAAGTTGAAAACCGCGCCGGTCGAACCGGTTGCCGGCAAGGGCGAAACTCCCGTCACGGTCAGGATCGAAGCGCCAGAGCTTTGCCCTGGCTTCGCGCTGCGTCTGGTGCGCGGCGTCAAGAACGGCCCGTCGCCGAAATGGCTGCAGCAGCGGCTGATCGCGATCGGTCTGAGGCCGATCAACGCGCTGGTGGATGTCACCAACTACATCACTTTCGACCGCGGTCGGCCCCTGCATGTCTACGACCTCAAGAAAGTCACCGGCAATCTGGTGGTGCGAAGGGCGAAGGACGGCGAGAAAGTTTTGGCGCTCAACGAGCGCGAATACACACTGACGCCGGACATGTGCGTCATCGCCGACGACAAGGGCGCCGATTCCATTGCCGGGGTCATGGGCGGCGAGCATACAGGCAGCGACGAAAACACCACCGACGTGCTGATCGAATCGGCGCTGTGGGACCCGATCGCCACAGCTCGCACCGGCCGCGAACTCGGTATCATCACCGATGCGCGCTACCGTTTCGAGCGCGGCGTCGACCCCGAATTCATGGTGCCTGGCCTCGATCTCGCGACGAGAATGGTGCTCGATCTTTGCGACGGTGAGCCGGCAGCGACCGAGGTGGTCGGTTATGCGGGACATCAGCCGAAGGTCGTCTCCTTCCCGATCTCCGAGGTGAAGCGCCTGACCGGCATCGACGTGCCGAAGGCCGAAAGCCTCGATATCCTCACCCGTCTCGGCTTTGGCGTGAAGGGTGATGGCGATGTGGTTGACGTCACCGTGCCGTCCTGGCGTCCGGATGTCGACGGCAAGGCCGACCTGGTCGAGGAGGTCATGCGCATCCATGGTGTCGACGAGATCTTGCCGCAGCCGCTTTCCAGCCATGGTGTCGTCAACGGCAAGATATTGACCACGCTGCAGATCCGCACCCGCGCCGCCAAGCGTGCGCTGGCGGTGCGCGGCATGATGGAGGCCGTCACCTGGTCGTTCATCCCGGCCAGGCATGCCGAATTGTTCGGCGGCGGTCAGCCCAGCCTCAAACTGGCGAACCCTATCGCCGCCGACATGTCCGACATGCGGCCCTCGCTGCTGCCGGGTCTTGTAGCGGCAGCGCAGCGCAATGCCGACCGCGGCTTTGGCGACGTGGCGCTGTTCGAAGTCTCCGGCACCTATGAGGGCGACACCGCTGAAACCCAGCGCCGCGTTGCCGCCGGCGTGCGCCGCGGCACGGCGAAGCTTGATGGTTCAGGCCGCCACTGGGCCGGTAACGCTCAGGGCGTCGGCGTGTTCGACGCCAAGGCAGACGCCATCGCGGTGCTGGAAGCCTGCGGTGCACCAGTCGACCGGCTGCAGATCGAGACGGGTGCGCCGTCCTGGTATCATCCGGGTCGCTCCGGCGTCATCAAGCTCGGCCCCAAGGTGGTGCTCGGCCATTTCGGCGAGTTCCATCCAGGCACGTTGGAAGTGCTCGACGCCTCCGGCCCGCTCTGCGGCTTCGAAGTGTTCGTCGACGCCATCCCGGAGCCTAAGGCCAAGCCGACCCGCACCAAGCCGAAGCTGGAGCTTTCTGCCTTCCAGGCGGTAAAGCGCGACTTCGCCTTCGTCGTCGACAAGACGGTCGAGGCCGGCACGCTGACGCGCGCAGCACTGGCCGCCGACAAGAAGCTGATCACCGGCGTGTCCGTCTTCGACGTGTTCGAAGGGGCGGCGCTGGGCGCCGGCAAGAAGTCGATCGCCATCGAGGTCTCGATCCAGCCGGTGGAAAAGACGCTGACCGACGAGGATTTCGAAGCGCTCGCCAAGCGCGTCGTCGAAAACGTCGCCAAGCAGACCGGGGGCGTGCTGCGCACCTAAGCAAGGAGAAAAAGATGCCGGCGATCCGCACCACGCGCCTTCCCGCCGGCATCGATGTTCCAGTGCTGGGGCAAGGCACCTGGCATATGGGCGAGGATAAGCGCCGCCCTGCCGACGAAGTGGCGGCGCTACGGCTCGGCCTCGATCTCGGCCTGAGCCTGATCGACACGGCGGAAATGTATGCTTCGGGCGGTGCCGAAGAGGTGGTGCGCGAAGCGATCGCCGGCCGTCGCGATGAAGTCTTCCTGGTCTCCAAGGTGCTGCCGTCGAATGCCTCGCGCCAGCGCACCATTGCTGCCTGCGAGGCCAGCCTGAAGCGGCTCGGCACCGACCGTATCGATCTTTACCTGCTGCATTGGCGCGGCGGCGTGCCGCTGGCCGAAACGGTCGAGGCTTTCGAGACCCTCCAGGCTGCCGGCAAGATCGGCCATTGGGGCGTCAGCAATTTTGACACCGACGATATGCGCGAACTGGCCGGCGTGCCTAGCGGCGCCGGCGTGCAGACCAACCAGGTGCTCTACAATCTGGAAAGTCGCGGTATCGAGTTCGACCTTTTGTCGGCCTCGCAACGCGCGGGTATCCCAGTGATGGCCTATTCGCCGATCGGCCAGGGTGGGTTCGTGAGCGACGACAGGCTTGCCGCGATCGCAAGACGTCACGGCGTCAGCACCACGCAGGTGGCGCTGGCCTGGGTCCTGCGCCACGAGGGCGTCATCGCCATCCCGAAGGCGGTACGGCCGGAACATATCCGCGCCAATCGTGCCGCAGCCGACTTGCGATTGACCGCCGCCGACCTAGCGGAACTCGACGCCGTCTTCCCGCCGCCGCGCCGCAAGACGCCGCTGGAGATGATCTGAGGTCGAGTGCGTTTCTGGTGCTTGCCGGACAATCGCCGCTCTCGCGAATGGCTGGCTTCTGCCAAGGCGAGATTGTCGCGGCGATTTCTTCGCACGAGCTCTTGCAAACCGCATCGGCGGCTCCCACATCCCGAGCGCGGACCGGGCCCCTCTGACGTTTGCGCTATGCGCGATCGTGATGTCGGACCGCTTAACTGGGCCCGCTTAGCAAGTCACCGGAGCGGGTTGGTGGGAGAAGGACCCGATGATCTCTGGAAAGACCCGTGCCTTTGCACTCTTGGCCACGTTCGTGATGGCCTTCACCCTGGTATCCACTGATTTTGCCGATGCACGGCGCGGCGGCAGTTTTGGCAGCCGCGGCACGCGTACGTTCCAGTCGGCACCGGCCACGCGCACTGCGCCGAACCCGACCGCTCCGGTCGAGCGCAGCATGACGCCCAATACCGGGCCGACCGCGACCACCCGGCAGCCGCAGCCAGGAATGGTCCAGCAACAGCGCCCCGGCCTCTTCGGTGGTCTTGGCGGTTCGTTGATGCGCGGCATTCTGATCGGCGGCCTGTTCGGCGCGCTGCTGGGTTATGGTTTCGGCGGCATGGCCGGCGCGCTTGGCTTCATCGTGCAGCTTCTGCTGGTCGGCCTCTTGGTGATGCTGGCTCTGCGCTTCTTCCGTTCGCGTGCCGCGCCGGCAACGGCCGCGGGACCAGCCATCGGCGGCTCCGACCCGCGCGACGCGTTCGGACGCACCGCAAATCGCGACGCGCATGACGAGGCTCCGGCGGGCAACGGCCGGGCTGGCTCGTTCAGCATTCCAGGTTTTGGAACGCAGCCCGCAGCGCAGCCGCAGGACATCGAGCTGACCAAGGACGACCTCGACGTGTTCGAGCGCATGCTGGGTGAAGTCCAGACCGCCTTCGCAAAGGAGGACCATGCAGGATTGCGCCGGCTGACCACGCCGGAGATGGTCTCCTACTTCTCGGAGGAACTGGCCGAGAATGCCCAGCACGGGCAGCGCAACGATGTTACCGACGTGCATCTGGTTCAGGCCGACGTCGCCGAAGCTTGGCGCGAGGATGGTCAGGATTACGCCACGGCCGCCTTCCGTTATGAGTCCATCGACGTGATGCGTGATCGGACGACCGGCAAGGTGGTGAAGGGCGACGAGAAGCCAACCGAAACGACGGAGCTGTGGACCTTCACCCGCCCGCGCAACGGCGACTGGAAATTGTCCGCGATCCAGGAAGCATCCGCCTAGACCCCAATCCCGATAGTCCCTGCGGCCCGCGAAATCTCGCGGGCCGCAGCCTTTTCGATAGGGTAGCGCGTTGCCCGAAGCATCGAATCGCCGTCATGTCGGGCGCATGAACCATCTGCGTCATTCCGGCCTGCCCTTTGCCGAGCAGGTGGCCGCGCTGGACTTGATCTTGCGGGCCGATCCGATCGTGTGGGAAGCGCTTGAACGCGCACGCGATCTCGACCTGCCGGACGGGATGATCGTCTCCGGCGCCATCTACAATACGGTGTGGAACAGCTTGACCGGCCGGCCGGCCGGCTATGGCATCAAGGACATCGACCTCTTCTATTGCGATGGCTCCGATCTTTCCTATGACGCCGAGGATGTCATCATCCGCCGTGCGACTCGGCACTTCGCGGGCTTGCCGCTTCCGGTCGAGGTCCGCAATCAGGCCCGCGTGCATCTTTGGTATCCGGATCGTTTCGGCCGGACCTGCCCTGCTTATCGTTCGAGCGCTGAACCCCTCGACCATTTTGCGTCGCGAACACACTCGGTCGGCGTGCGGCTGACCTCGACCGCCACGCTCGCGGTAACGGCGCCCTTCGGTCTCGACGATATCTTTTCCTTCCGCATTGTGCCGAACCGCGTCACGGACAATCGCGAAACCCCGTGAGGCGAAGGGCAGGCGCGCCGTGGCATTGTGGCCCGAGCTCAGTGTCATGCCCTGGTGACGTCTTTGCACCCGGCATGAGAAAAAGGGCGCCGAAGCGCCCCTCTCATTTCCAAATTTCAGTTCTGCCTAGCCGTTGACCAGCGCGAAGCCCGCTTCCGTATAACGCTTGCCAATCACCTTGTCGGGCGACAGCGCATTGCCGATCTCGGCGACTTCGGTCTCGCTAAGCGCGATGCCCGCCGCAGCGGTATTCTGTTCCAGGTGACCGATTTTGCGCGCACCGGGGATCGGCACGATGAAGTCATCCTGGTGCAGCACCCATGCGAGTGCCAGCTGCGCGGCGGTGACGCCCTTTTCCGCCGCGAAACGCTCCAGCGTCGCCACCACCTTCGCGTTGGCATCCATGGCCTCCGGCTGGAAGCGCGGCAAGGTCAGGCGCCAGTCGTCATTGCCCAGTTCATCCGGCTTGCGGATCGCGCCGGTCAGCAGGCCGCGCCCGAGCGGGCTGTAGGGTACGAAGCCGATGCCGAGTTCGCGGCAGACATCGAGGACACCCTGCTCCGGATCGCGGCTCCACAGCGAATACTCGCTTTGCACGGCGGCGATCGGGTGCACGGCGTGCGCGCGCCGCAAGGTGGCGGCGCTCACTTCCGAAAGACCGAGCGCTCGCACCTTGCCTTCCTTCACCAGTTCCGCCATCGCGCCGACCGTGTCTTCGATCGGTACGTTGGGATCGACACGATGCTGGTAATAAAGGTCGATCACGTCGGTATCCAGCCGGCGCAGCGAAGCCTCGGCCACCGCCTTGGCATGTTCGGGACGGCTGTCAACGCCGGCGATGCGTTCGGCGCCCTTGCCGGTCTCGGAGATCTTGAAGCCGAACTTCGTGGCGATCTTCACCCTGTCGCGGACCGGCTTCAGCGCCTTGCCGAGCAGGATTTCATTTTCGTAGGGACCGTAGACCTCCGCCGTGTCGAAGAAGTCGACGCCGATGTCGACGGCACGGTGCAGTGTCGCGATGGCATCGGCTTCTTCCTGCCCGCCATAGGCAAAGCTCATGCCCATGCAGCCGAGGCCGACGGGAAAGACAGTCAATTCAGTTCCGAGTTTGCGCTTTTGCATCGCGGTTCTCCTTGTTGCGATGCGATGGAAATAGCGCCTTGCTAGGTGTTCGATAACGAGTGCATAATCGCACGATCTATTCTAAAGTTTAGAACAATGGATCGAACGCATTTCGCCCAGCTGGCCGTTCTGGCCGCCGTTGCCGACAAGGGCAGCTTTCGTGGCGCCGCCAGGGATCTGGCCATCGCGCCGTCAGCGGTGAGCCATGCGGTTTCCAGCCTGGAGGCCCGTCTCGGCGTGCGGCTGCTCGCGCGCAGCACACGCTCGGTCGCGCCTACCGAGGAAGGAGCCCGGTTGCTAGAGCGCCTGCGGCCGGCCCTTTCCGAAATCGATCTGGCGCTGGAGGCGGCCGTCGAGGTACGCGACCGGCCGGCCGGCAATTTGAGACTGACCGTGCCTCGAACCGCCTTGAAGCTGGTGCTGTCTCCCAAGCTTGCCGCCTTTACGCTGGCCTATCCCGATATCGTTCTCGACATTGCCATCGAGGACCGTTTCACCGACGTGGTCGAGGGTGGCTTCGATGCCGGCGTGCGTCTTGGCGAAAGCCTGCAGCAGGACATGGTCGCCGTGCGTATCGGTCCGCAAATCCGCAGTGCGGTCGTTGGCGCACCTTCCTATTTCGCGACGATGCCCAAACCGCGACACCCTCGCGACCTTTTGGAGCATCGTTGCATCCGCTTCCGGTTTTCCAGCGGCGTGCTCTATCGCTGGGAATTCGCCAGAGGCGGCGAGGAGATCGAACTGCCTGTGCAAGGGCCGTTGATCCTCGGTATCGACGATTCGATTGTCCAGGCGGCCGTCGACGGCGCCGGCCTTGCCTTCGTCTTCGAGGACTATGTCGAGGACACACTGGCATCCGGCGCGCTCGTGCGCGTCCTGGAAGACTGGTGCCCACCCTTCGACGGTTTCTACGTCTACTATCCAAGCCGCCGTCAGATGCGTCCGGCGCTCCGCGCTTTCGTCGACTTTTTTCGCTGGCGGGAGTAGCCTGCCTGGTGGAAGAACGGCGATGCGACGGTCGTTTGCAAGCCATGACGTCCTTAATCCGAAACACACCGACCCGTTACGGCTGGATCACGATCCTGCTGCACTGGACCGTTGGCGTGCTGTTCATCGCTCAGTTGGCGCTTGGGATCGTCATGACGAAATTGTCGAGCCAGCGTACCGCCTTCGAACTGATCCAGTTGCACAAATCGCTCGGGTTCCTGCTCCTCGGCGTTGTGGTGTTGCGGCTGGGTTGGCGGCTGACGAGTATGATGCCTGAACTGCCCGCCGGCACGGGGCGGCTCGAACGGCTAGTGGCACCGATCGCTCACTTCGCGCTTTACGCGCTGCAACTCGCCTTGCCCCTCACTGGCTGGGCGCTGGTCTCGGTCTCGGTGCTGGAAATTCCCAGCATGCCCTTCGGTCTGTTCGTCATGCCAAACCTGCCGTTCGGCTCCTCTGAGGCCGCCGAGAATTTCTGGACGGCGACGCATGCCTATCTCGCTTACGTCGGCATGGCGCTGATTGGGGTGCATGTCCTGGCCGCGCTGCATCACCATTTCTGGCGGCGGGATAGTGTTCTGGTCCGCATGATTTCGCCTTCACGCCGGTGTGATGGCCGCAAGTCGGAATAGGCGCCGGCGACGAGGCGTTGACATGTCGAATGCCGCCGGCCTGCTGGTCGGGCGGCCATGGAGGAAACTCTCATGCGAACCCGCAGTCTGGCTATCGCGGCGATCGCCACGGCTGCGGTCGCCATATCCGCCGCCCATGCTGCCATATCGCTCGGTGAAGCCGCCGGCCGCTACACCATCAGCCAGGCCGGTTCGAACATCCGCTTTTCGATCGGCAAGGCCGGCGGCGGCAGCCTCGCCGGCGCTTTCGCCCACTTTTCCGGTAACATCAGGATCGACCGTGGCGATGCCGGCCACTCGGAAGTCGATATCACCATCTTCCCGGCCAGCGTCACCACTGGCGAGCAGCGCATCGATGCTTTCCTGCGTTCTGACGCCGTCTTCGACGCGGCCAATTCACCGGAAATCCGCTTCCGTTCGGATAGCGTAAGGCGGACCGGCGACACCTCCGCATTGATCACCGGCAGCTTGACGGCGCGGGGTCGGACAATGCCGGAAAAGTTCGTTGCCGAACTCAAATCATCGGGCGCCGGCGGTATCCAGTTCCATGTCACCGGCAAAGTGCTGCGCTCGCGCTATGGTATGGATGTCGGCACGCCGCTCTATTCCAACGTCGTCGATTTCGACATGATGCTTGCCGGCCGGCGCGGTTAGATTCTGCTCCTGGCCTGTTGCGACCCACCCCAACGGCACTGGCTTTTCGCTGCGTTTCGGGCAAATCTCGCCACCGTCGAATCTTGTAAGGCGAGGCCCGATGTTCCGGTGGGGAGTGTTGTCGACGGCGAAGATCGGGCGCGAGCAGGTGCTGCCGGCCATTGCCGATTCCGAAAATGGCGTGCTGACGGCAGTTGCCAGCCGCGACGTCGCCAAGGCGAGGGCCCTGGCTGACCGGTTCGGCGCGCCGCATGCCTTCGGCTCTTATGACGAGTTGCTGGCTTCGCCGCATATCGACGGCGTCTACATTCCGTTGCCGACCTCGCAGCATGTCGAATGGACCGCCAAGACGATCAAGGCCAAGAAGCATGTCCTGGTGGAAAAGCCCTTGGCCCTCGATGCAAAAGACATCCTGCCGCTGATCCAATTGCGCAACCAGCACAATGTGCTGGTGTGCGAGGCGTTCATGGTGATCTACCACCCGCAGTGGATCAAGGTGCGCGATCTGATCGCCAACGGTGCGATCGGCCGCTTGCGCCATGTCCAGGGCGCGTTCACCTATTTCAACGTCGACCCGACCAACATGCGCAACCAGCTTGCGCTGGGTGGCGGCGGCCTGCTGGATATCGGCGTCTACCCGACGGTGGCGACACGGTTCACGACCGACAAGGAACCGCTGCGCGTCCAGGCCAGCATCGAGCGCGACAAGGCGTTCGGCACGGACGTCTATTCCTCGGTACGCGCCGATTTCGGCGACTTCGAACTGTCCTTCTACGTCTCGACGCAGATGGCCGGGCGCCAGTCGATGGTGTTCCACGGCGACGCGGGTTTCATCGAAGTGGCCGCGCCTTTCAATGCTGGCGCTTACGATCATCATCGTATCGAGCTGCACAACCACAACCATACCGAGGCCCAGATATTCCGCTTTCCGGGCACGCAGCAGTATCGGCTCGAAGCGGAGGCTTTCGCGCGCGCGGCGCGC
This sequence comes from Mesorhizobium sp. 2RAF21, assembly GCF_052115345.1. NCBI lineage: Bacteria > Pseudomonadati > Pseudomonadota > Alphaproteobacteria > Hyphomicrobiales > Phyllobacteriaceae > Mesorhizobium > Mesorhizobium sp. 2RAF21. The sequence goes on from NZ_JBFRGM010000006.1 coordinate 138,052, forward strand.
GGCGGCAAGGATCGCGTGTTCACGCTGGAAGAATCCGTGTCGAACCAGAAGGTCATCGACGCAATCTTCCGCGCTGGCGACAAAGACGGCTGGGAGACGGTCTGACGACGACACGCGACGGCCGGCCGGGATGGAGAACGGGCTGGGCGTAGGCGCTGGATGGGAGGGGAACGATGGCCTACGACGCAGATGTCATCATCGTCGGTGCCGGCCTTGCCGGGCTGGTTGCCGCTGCCGAACTCGCTGAGGCGGGCAAGAAGGTCATCATCGTCGACCAGGAGCCGCGGCAATCGCTCGGTGGGCAGGCCTTCTGGTCGTTTGGTGGCCTGTTCCTGGTCGATTCGCCCGAACAGCGGCGCATGCGCATCCGCGATTCCCACGATCTCGCACTCGAGGACTGGCTGGGGACGGCCGCCTTCGATCGTCCCGAGGATCATTGGCCGCGCGAATGGGCCAAGGCCTATGTCGGCTTCGCCGCCGGCGAGAAACGCGCCTGGCTTTCCGAACGCGGCATCAAGTTCTTTCCCGTCGTCGGCTGGGCCGAGCGCGGCGGCGGCAATGCGGTGGGGCACGGCAATTCGGTGCCGCGCTTCCACGTCACCTGGGGCACGGGCCCGGGCGTGCTGGAACCTTTCGTCCTGAGGGTGCGCGAGGCCGAGAAGCAGGGGCTGATTACCTTCAAATTCCGTCATCGCGTCAGCGAGCTGACGAAAAGCGGCACGGCGATCGATGGCGTACGCGGCGAGGTTCTGGAGGAAAGCAGCGTCGAGCGCGGTCATAAGAGCGCGCGCACTGTCGCCGGCGATTTCGCCTTCAAGGCGCAAGCCGTCATCGTGGCTTCCGGCGGCATCGGCGGCAATCACGATCTGGTCCGTAGGAATTGGCCGGAGCGGCTCGGCAAGGCGCCGAAACGCATGATCACCGGCGTGCCCGACTATGTCGACGGGCGCATGCTGGCAATCACCGAAAGCGCCGGCGGCTCGATCATCAACCGCGACCGCATGTGGCACTATGTCGAAGGTATCAGGAACTGGGCGCCGATCTGGACCGATCACGCCATCCGCATCCTGCCCGGCCCGTCGTCGATCTGGCTGGACGCGCGCGGCAAGCGGCTGCCGGTGCCGCTCTATCCCGGTTTCGATACGCTGGGCACGCTCGCCCATATCATGAAGACCGGCTTCGACTATTCATGGTTCATCCTGACCGAGAAGATCATCCGCAAGGAGTTCGCGCTTTCAGGCTCCGAGCAGAACCCCGATCTGACCAACAAGAGCTGGCGCCAGGTGATCGGGCGCGCCACCTCCGGCATTCCGGGGCCGGTAAAAGCCTTCCTCGACAAGGGCGAGGACTTCATTGTCGAGCGCGAATTGCCGGCATTGGTTGCGCGCATGAACGGGCTGGCCGGCGGCGAACCCTTGCTTGATATCGGCCAGGTGGAGCGCGAAATCCGGGCGCGCGACATGCAGCTCGACAATCCGTTCTCCAAGGACATGCAGGTGATGGCACTGCGCGGCGCGCGCAATTATCTCGGCGACAAGCTGATCCGTACCGCCAAGCCGCACAAGATACTCGATCCCGCCAACGGACCGCTGATCGCGGTGCGGCTGAACATCCTCACCCGCAAGACATTGGGCGGCTTGCAGACCGATCTCGACAGCCGTGTGCTGGGTGCGGACGGCCAACCGGTCGAGGGCCTTTATGCCGTTGGCGAGGTGGCCGGTTTCGGCGGCGGCGGTGTGCATGGCTATGCCGCGCTCGAAGGCACCTTCCTCGGCGGCTGCATCTTCTCGGGCCGCGGCGCCGGCCGCGCTACCGCCAAGGGCGTGCGTTGACAAATCACCGTCGCGACGGGGCTGGCCAGGTGGTCAGATACGATCGATATCGCGCCTGAGCACGATCAGCGAAGTCAGGTCCTCGACGCTCTGGTGCGAGGCGATCAGATCGCGCAGCGTGTTCAGCCGGTCGATGGACGGCACTTCCACCTCGACGACGAGGTCGACCTGGCCGGAGATGGAGGATACGCGCCTGACCTCGGGATGACGCGCCAGTTGGTCGAGCATACCGATGGACGGTGTGCGCACCAGCGTCACCATCAGGAAGGCGAAAACCTGGTTTTGCTCCAGTTGCCCGATATCGGCGCGATAGCCGCGGATGACACCGCTTTTTTCAAGCAGCGCCACGCGTTCGCTGGTGGCGCTGCGCGAGAGCCCGATCCTTGCAGCCAGCGTCTTGAGCGGAATGCGCGCCTCCTTCGAGAGGATCGCGAGGATGTCCCGGTCCTTGGCGTCGAGTTCCTTCATCGCCGATTTCCATGCGCCGTTAATGTGCCGGTCGAAGCAGGCATAGTGCCGGTCCAACCGACGTTTTGCCAGATGCCCGGTTTTTCGGCGCGTGCCAAGCTCCATCAAGATCAAATCCGGACCTGCGATGACCAACATTACCCACCCGGCACCCAATTTCTCCCTGGTCGAGGCGAGGGCGCTCGCGGCGAGTCATTTCGGTGTGACCGGTTCGGTTGGTAACCTCGACAGCGAGCGCGACCAGAACTTCAGGCTGGCCTCCGAAGAGGGCGACTGGATCCTGAAGGTCGTCAACGCCAGCGAACCGCGCAGCGAAAGCGAGTTCCAGACCGCGCTGCTCGATCATCTTGCGCGTACCGGCGCCAATCTCGCTGTCCCGACGCTCAGGAAGACGCTGGACAACACCACGCTGGCTTTTGCCGCGGATAGCAATGGCGCAAAGCACGCGTTGCGGCTGGTTTCGTGGCTGCCTGGCAAGCCGCTGGCCGAAGCGGAACGCACGCCTGAAACTCTCGACAGCCTTGGCCGCGCGCTCGGCCGGCTCGATCGTGCCTTGCAGGGCTTCATTCACCCGGGCGCGTTGCGCAGCTTCGACTGGGACATCCGCCGTGCCGGTGCCTCGCGCCGTCGCCTGGAGCATGTGCTCGATGCGAATGACCGCGCGCTGCTCGAGCGTTTCCTCGACCGCTTCGACGCCGAAGTTGCACCGCGCCTGCCGGCATTGCGCGCGCAGGTCATCCACAACGACGCCAACGACTGGAACGTGCTGGTCGATGCCGACGATCAGGCCCACGTCGTCGGCCTCATCGATTTCGGCGATGCCCTGCATGCGCCGCTGATCGCGGAAGTCGCGGTTGCCTGCGCCTATGCCATTCTCGATACCGAGGACCCGATCGGCGCCGCGGCCAAACTCGCTGCCGGCTTCCACGCCGAATATCCGCTGCGCGAGGAAGAGGTGGACCTCCTCTTCGACCTGATCGCGATGCGGCTGGTTACCAGCGTCACATTGTCGGCGCTGCGCCGGCAGCAGACCGGCGACAATCCCTATCTGGCGATCAGCGAGGCGCCGGCCTGGCGCATGCTGCGCCGGCTCGATGCGATGAACCCGCGTTTCGCAACGGCGATCCTGCGCCACGCCTGCGGCTTCGATGCGGCACCCGGCGCTCGCTCGCTCGCTGCCTGGATTTCCACCAACCGCAAGCAACTTGTCCCGATCCTCGATCGCCATCCGGCGACGCTGGTCAAGGCGCTGGTTCCTTATGGCGACCCGCAGCACCCGATGACGGTCGCCTCGGCGGCCGAGCAGCCGGCGAAAGCTAGTGCCTGGTGGGATGCTTATAGCGCCGAAAACAACATCGAGCTCGGGATTGGTCCGTGGGGCGAGGCGCGCACGGTCTATGCCAGCGACATGTTCCGCTCGCGTTTCATCGAAGGCGTGCGTCGCATCCATCATCTCGGCCTCGACCTGTTCATGCCGGCCGGAACCAGGGTCCGCACGCCGCTCGCCGCCACGGTGAATAGCGTCGAGATCGAAGAAGACCGGCTGGGTTACGGCTGCCTGGTGGCGCTGGAACATCGGCCGGAAGGCTGTCCGCCCTTCGTGACGCTGTGGGGGCATCTCGCGCATGAGGCGATGTCGCGGCTGAAGCCGGGTCAGCGCCTGGAAGCCGGCGCTATCGTCGGCGAGATGGGCGTTGCCGCCGAGAACGGCGGCTGGGCGCCGCATCTGCATTTCCAGATATCGGCGGACCCGCAGCTTGCCGCGCGTGACATTCTGGGCGTCGGCGAGGCGCGCTATCTCGAGGTTTGGCGCGAGCTCTTCCCTGATGCCGCCGAACTCGCCGGTATCCCGCCGGAGACATTCGTGCAGACCGGCCGCACTCGCCCCGAGATCGTGGCTGCGCGCAAGACCGCGCTGTTGCCGAACCTGTCGATCTCCTACTCGCAACCGATCAAGTTTGTGCGCGGCGAGGGTCCTTGGCTGATCGACGACCGTGGTCGCGCCTATCTCGACTGCTTCAACAATGTCTGTCATCTCGGCCACGCCCATCCCGACGTGGTTGAGGCGATTGCCCGGCAGGCGGCGAAGCTCAACACCAACACGCGCTATCTGCACGATGCGATCGTCACCTACGCGGAACGCCTCACAGCGACGCTGCCCGAGGGGCTTTCGGTGGCGTCCTTCGCCTGCTCCGGCAGCGAGGCCAACAGCCTGATGCTGCGCATGGCGCGCACCCATACCGGCCGCTCCGACGCCATCGTGCTCGACTGGGCTTATCATGGCACGACGCAGGAGCTGATCGACCTCAGCCCGTACAAATACAAGCGCAAGGGCGGAAAGGGTCGGCCGGCGCATGTCTTCGAAGCGGTCATTCCCGACAGCTATCGCGCGCCGGGCGACTGGCCGGCCGAAGAACACGCCAGACGCTTCGCCGAAAGCATCGCCGAGCAGATCGCGGCAATGGCCAGCCAGGGTCGCGCCCCGGCACTGTTCATGGCGGAATCGATCCCCAGCGTCGCTGGTCAGGTATTCCTGCCGGAAGGTTACCTGAAGGAAGTCTACGCCTTGGTCCGCGCCGCCGGCGGCGTCTGCGTGGCCGACGAGGTGCAGGTCGGTTTCGGCCGTGTCGGCACGCATTGGTGGGCGTTCGAGACGCAAGGGGTGGTGCCCGACATCGTCACCATGGGCAAGCCGATCGGCAACGGCCATCCGATGGCGGCTCTGGTCACCACCAAGGAGATCGCCACCTCCTTCAACAACGGCATGGAGTATTTCAACACCTTCGGCGGCAACCCGGTGTCCTGCGCAGCAGGGCTGGCGGTGTTGGACGTGATCGAGCGAGACGGTCTGCGCCAGAACGCGGCCGAGGTCGGCACCTATCTCATGGACCGTTTCCGTGAATTGCAGGCGCGCTACGACATCATCGGCGACGTTCGCGGCATGGGCCTTTTCCTCGGCATCGAGCTGGTCGAGGACCGCAAGACCAAGGCTCCAGCAACCGCACTCGCCCGCCGCATCAATGACGGTGTCCGGGCGCGCGGCGTGCTGATCGGCACGGAGGGGCCGCACGACAATGTGCTCAAGATGCGTCCTCCGATGATCTTCAGCCGTGCCAATGCCGATCATCTGGTGAGCGCTCTGGACGAGACCTTCGCAGCGGTGCTGGCCGAACGTTAGCCGGTTCGCGACGACAGTTTCGCCTGGCGGCATCGGCCGGCAGGTGAATTCACAGCAGGACAATCGATCAACGCCGGCGCTGCCGTGCCGGCGTCAGGAGAGGCTTTGCCTCGAACAACCAGGGAGGAGAACATGAAGAAACATCTATTCGCAGCGACACTGCTCGCCGGCTCGGCGACAATGGCCGTCCCGGCGGTCGCCGACACGCTGGACATCGTCAAGCAGCGCGGCACTGTCACCTGTGGCGTCAGCCAGGGCGTCGCCGGCTTCTCGGCACCGGATGACGCCGGCAAATGGCACGGCTTTGATATCGATTTCTGTCGTGCCGTTGCCGCCGCTGTTCTGGGCGACCCGGACAAGGTCAGCTTCGTGCCGTTGTCGACCAAGGAGCGCTTCACGGCGCTGCAGTCGGGCACCGTCGATCTGTTGTCGCGCCAGACCACCTGGACCCTGTCGCGCGATGCCGGCATCGGCATCCACTTCGTCGGTACCATCTATTATGACGGCCAGGGTTTCATGGTGCGCAAGGATATCGGCGTGGACAGCGCGCTGAAGCTTTCCGGCGCCACCGTCTGCGCCGAGCAGGGCACCACGACCGAGCAGAACACCGCCGACTATTTCAGCGCCAACAAGCTGAAATACGAACCGGTGGTGATCGATTCCGCCGACGGCATCATCAAGGCCTTCGATACCGGCCGCTGCGACGTCTACACCACCGATGCTTCCGCGCTCTATGCGCAGCGTCTCAAGCTGACCAATCCCGAAGCCTATACCGTGCTGCCGGAGATTATCTCCAAGGAGCCGCTTGGCCCTGCCGTACGCCAGGCCGACGACAAGTGGTTCAACATCGTGCGTTGGACCCTCTTCGCTCTGCTTGAGGCCGAGGAACTCGGCGTGACGCAGAAGAACGCAGAAGCCGGACTGACATCCCAGAATCCGGCCATCAAACGCTTCCTCGGCGTCGAGGGCGACAACGGCCAGCAACTCGGGCTCGATCCGCGTTTCGCTTACAACATCGTCTCCAAGGTCGGCAATTACGGCGAGATGTTCGAGCGCAATCTCGGCCAGTCGAGCGCGTTGAAGATCGATCGCGGCATCAACAAGCTCTGGAACGCGGGCGGGTTGATGTACGCGCCGCCGCTGCGCTGATCGCGGTTTCTGCCGATATCAATTCCTAAGACCCGCGCAGGATGCCACCTGCGCGGGTTTCTTTTTGGAAGCGCGGTCTTGAACGGTCGCTCTGGATCAATTTTTCGTAGCCACGGGCCCTTGCCAAGGTTCCGGCATTCAACGAAAACCGCAATTCAGCCGGCAACCATCCCGTTTCCGGCCAGACGCGGTTTCCGGCTGATGCCGACGCACCGCAATGGGACGTAGAGACAATGTCCGCGATCGAAGCCGGCGTGAGAGCGCCGGGAAGCCTCTGGCGCTCCGAAATCAAGGCCACGCTGTCGCTGGCCTGGCCGATGGTGCTGACCAATCTCGGCCAGACGGCGATGACGGCCACCGACGTGATGATGATGGGCAGGCTTGGCTCTGAAACCCTTGCCGCCGGCGCACTCGGTTCCAACCTCTATTTCATGCCGTTGGTCTTTGGTCTCGGGCTGATGCTGGCCACCTCGCCGATGATGGCGACGGAACTTGGCCGCTTCCGCCATTCGGTGCGCGATGTGCGCCGCACCGTCCGCCAAGGCCTGTGGCTGGCCGTGCTTATTGCCATCCCGGTCTGGATATTCCTTTGGAACGGCGAGAAGATCCTGCTCGCCATGGGGCAGGAGCCGGCGCTCGCCCACCAGGCAGGCATCTATCTGCGCTGGCTCCAGTGGGCTGTGTTGCCCTTCTATGGCTACATCGTGCTGCGCTCCTTCATCTCGGCCCTCGAGCGCCCTGGCTGGGCGCTAGTCATCGTCTTCGTCGCCGTGGCAACCAACGTGCTGCTGAACTGGATGTTCATGTTCGGCAATCTCGGCGCGCCCCGTCTTGGCATTGCCGGTTCCGGACTGGCCACGACCATTTCATCGGTGTTGATGTTCGTCGGCATGGTGCTGGTGGTGACGCTGGAGAAGAAATTCCGTCGCTATCACCTATTCGGCCGTTTCTGGCGACCCGACTGGCCGCGTTTCAAGGCGCTGCTCAAGCTTGGCTTGCCGATTGCCGGCATTCTGGCCTTCGAGGTGACGATCTTCAATGCCGCCGCCTTCCTGATGGGCTTGATCAACGCGCCGTCGCTGGCGGCGCATGCCATCGCCCTGCAGATCGCCTCGATCAGCTTCATGGTGCCGCTCGGTCTCAATCAGGCCGTCACCGTGCGCGTCGGCCTGGCCCATGGCGCCGGTGACCAGGAGGGTATCACCCGCGCCGGCTGGACCTCTTATGCGATGGGTGTCGGCTTCATGTCGCTGACAGCGCTCACCATGCTGCTTTGGCCGCGCGTATTGATCAGCGGTTTCATCGACGTGGCCGACCCGGTGAACGGTCATGTGGTCGACCTCGCCGTCTCGTTCCTGGCGTTTGCCGCGCTTTTCCAGATCGTCGACGGTGCGCAGGCCGTGGGTGCCGGCATGTTGCGCGGCCTGCACGACACCACCGTGCCGATGATCTATGCGGCATTCGGTTATTGGGGCGTCGGTCTGCCGCTCGGCGCGCTGCTCGCGTTCCATTTCGGCTTTGCCGGGGTCGGCATCTGGATGGGCCTGTCGACGGGGTTGGCTGTGGTGGCCGTTTTGCTGCTGACCCGCTGGTTGCGTCGCGACCGGCTGCCGGCAAGAACCGGCCCGATCGCCATGCACTGATCCCGGCGTCGCTGGGATCAGCTATCCGACGACATCGCTCCGAGCAGCCGGCGGATGTCGCCGAAATAGGCGACCGAGCCGAACACGAGCGCCGCGACCGTGACGAAGAAGATCGACACCGCAGCCATTGTCGGCGTGTAGCCATAGCGCAGCGCGTTGAAGATCTTGATCGGCAATGTCTCGGTGGTGAAGCCGATCGTCATGTAGGCAACGATGTATTCGTTGAGCGACAGGACGAAGGCAAAAGCGAAGCCCGAGACCAGATAGGGCAGGATCAGCGGCAGCACCACGGTCTTCAGCACGGTACGGTCGTCGGCGCCCATGGTGGAGGCCGCCTCAACCAGCGACCGGTCGATGGACGCGAAGCCGAGCGAAAGCGTCACCAGTGGTAGCGTCACGAAGAAGATCGCGTGGCTGATGATGGCGGTATAGAACTGGCCGAACAGGCCGACGGTTGCCCAGAAGCTGAGGAAGCCGAGCGCGGTGATGACCGGCGGCAGGATGAATGGTGCGAGGCCAAGCACCTGGAAGATGTTCGCCCAGGGCGCGATGCGCCGCCATAGGAACCAGGCCAGCGGCAGCGCGATGGCAACGGCGATCGCGGCCGAGCAGATGGCCAGCGTGACCGAATGGATCAGCGCCAGCCGCCATTCCGGATCGTTGAAGATTTGTCCGTACCAGGAGAGCGAAAAGCCTTTCGGCGGGAAGGTCAGTTCCTGCTTCTGGTTGACCGAGACGCCAGCGACGACGATCAGCGGCGCGGCCAGGAACAGCGCGACAAGCACGAAATAGAGCCGGCGAAGCACGGTCATAGCGCGTTCTCCTTGCGGCCGACGAGCAGCGTGAGGCCGACCAGCGCCAGCGAGATCAGAACCAGGAACACGGCCATGGCGGCGGCGAACGGCATGTTGGACTGGTAGATCGCCTGGTCGGTGATCAGCACCGACAGCGTCCAGTTCGACGGCCTGCCGAGGATCTGCGGCAACAGGTAGGAGCCGAGCGCAAAGACGAAGACCATGATCAGTGTCGCCACGATGGTGTTGCGCAGCGCCGGCGTCACCACGTTGAAGAAGGCACGCACCGGCGAGGCGCCGAGCGTGCGTGCGGCCTCCAGCAAGGTCGGGTCCAACCGCACCAGAGCCGGATAGAGCACCAGGATCGTGTAGGGCAGCGCCTGATAGACCATGCCGGTCAGCACGGCCCAGAAGCTCGGCAGCAGCGCCACCGGCTCTTTCATCAGGCCGATGGCGACAAAAAGATTGGTGATGCCGGCCGTGCGGGAAAACAGCGTCGACCAGGCGAAACCGATGATGACTTCCGACAGCGACAGCACCGAAAGCAGTGCGACCAGCCACACTGTCTGCACGGCGCGCGGGCGCTTGGTTAGGAGGTAAGTGAAGGGAAAGGCGATGACCACGCAGCAAACCGCGACCAGGATCGCCAGCATCAGCGAGAAGCCGAGCACCGAACCGAAGAAGGTGGTGAGGAAGCGCGCGTAATTGTCGAACACAAAATCCGGCGTGTAGAAGCCGGACGGATTGCGCTTGAAGAAGCTCACCGCGATCATGATCGAGAACGGCACGACGAAGAAGACGACAAGCATCAGTGCCGGGAAGAACAGCGGTGCGTAGTCGGCGAGCGTTTTCGGGCGTTCGCGCCTCATGGCTGCAGCACCACGCAGCTTTCCGGAGGCAGCACCACGCCGATGGCCTGGCCGACGCTGACATTGGGCCGCTCGCGTGGCGTCGCCACCGCCACGATGGTGGTTCCGCTGGCTTCCACGAAGGTTTCGATGGTGCCGCCGAGATCGCGCACGAAGCTCACCGTTCCGGCAATCGAACCGGCGCCGGGTGCCGAGAAATGAATGTCTTCGGGGCGGATGGAGATGGTGGCTTTGGCCGAGCCGGAGGGCAGGGCGATGCCGGGCACTGCGGAACCCAACACCGTGGTGCGGCCGGCGCTGTCGGTCTCGGCCGGCAACAGATTGGTGATGCCGATAAAATCGGCGACAAACGCATCGGCCGGCTTGCGGTAGATCTCGATGGGCGATGCAGCCTGCAGGATCTTGCCCTTGCCCATGACAACGACGAGGTCGGCCATGGTCATCGCCTCGCGCTGGTCGTGGGTTACGACGACGGTGGTGATGCCAAGGCGTTGCTGCAATTGCCGCAATTCCACCTGCATGGCCTCGCGCAGCTTGGCGTCCAAAGCGGAGAGCGGTTCGTCGAGCAGGAACAGCTTGGGCGACAGCGCCAACGCACGGGCGATCGCCACGCGCTGGCGCTGGCCGCCTGAAAGTTTCGCCACCGGCCGGTCGGCGAAGCCGTTCAGGTGGATCATGGCGAGAAGGTCGTTGACCCGCTTGCGCTGGTCTTCCTTGGAGGCGCCACGGATACGCAAGGCATAGGCGATGTTTTCGCCGACCGTCAGGTGTGGAAACAGCGCCAGCGACTGGAACACCATGCCGAGATTGCGCTTGTGCGTCGGTATGCTGGTAATCTCCTCGCCATCGAGCACGATGGCGCCGCTGGTCGGCTCCTCCAGCCCGGCAATCATCCTGAGCAACGTGGTCTTGCCGCAGCCGGACGGGCCGAGCAGGCAGACGAATTTTCCGTGCGGCACGGACAGGCTGACGTCGTCGACGGCGGCAAAATCGCCGAACTGCTTGGTGATTGCGTTTATGGACAATCCGGACATGGCGTTATCCTGCTTGGCTGGTCGTGCATGCGGATGTTTCGGTTATCTGGCGTCGGCCGCCTCGTCTGGAGACCGACCGGGCGCCGATAGCAGTCGGGGAGCGAACCCGCCTTGCAGCATAGTATTCGCTCCCCGCCCGAAGGCTATATCCCTTGTTCCCTGCGCTCAGGGAGAGGATGGGAAAATCAGCCGACGATCAGCTCGGTCCACTTCTGGTTGATCGCGTCGGCCTTCGACACATAAAGGTCATAGCGCGGAATGATCGGCTCGATGTCGGAAGAGACCGCGGCAAATTCCGCTGCCGTGAGGTCGAGCACCTCGCGCTTCAGCGTCGGCGCAGTGCCGACGTTGCGCGACATCAGCCCCTGGACTTTGGGCTGGCTCATATAGTCGATGAAGAGATGGGCTTCGTCGACCTTCTTCGAGACACGCGACAGAACCCAGTTGCCGGAATCCTGGATGCCGCCTTCCTTCGGGAAGGTCGAGCGCACCGGCTGGCCGTCCTTGGCCGCCAGGCCGGTCACGTCGTGATAATACTGGCCCATCGGGATTTCGCCCGACTTCAGCGCCTGTTCGAACTGCGCTTCGTCGCGATACCACAGGCGCACATTCGGCTTCACTTCAGCGAGCTTCGCGAATGCCTTGTCGAGGCCCTCGTCGGTGTCGAGCGCATTGGTGCCGCCCATGAAGGTCTTGGCCGTCACTTCAAGCAGGAAGGAGTTGGAAGCCAGCGCCAGAAGGCCGAGCTTGTCGGCATTGGCCTTGTCCCACAGCGCGTCCCAGGACTTGGGAGCCTCCTTGTAGACATTGGTGTTGGTGACCAGCGTGATGTACCAGGCCACCGCGCCGATGCCGGCGACACGGCCGTCCGGATATTTGTTGATGAAGCGCGGCAGAAGATCGCCGTAGTGCTTGAACTTAGAGGTATCGAGCGGCTGCCAGAGTTCGGTCGACTGACCTTTCAGCGTCGAGGTCTGCGACATCATTGACAGGTCAGCCGGGGCCTGGCCAGCCTTGGCCGCCTGCTCGAGCTGCACCAGCCACGCCTCGCCGGTCGGTTCGGCCACCGATTCCACGGTGATGCCGGTTGCCTTGGTGAACTCGGGGAAGATGTGCTGGTCGAAAGACTTCTTGAAGTAGCCGCCATAGACGCCGACCTTCAGCGATTTTTCCTGGGCACGCAGGACTGCCGGCATGGCCAGCACGCTCGCAGCAGCAACGCCGGCGCCGAGGACGGTGCGTCGGCTGAGCTTGGTCTTCATGATCTCGGTCATCGATGTTCTCCGTTGTTCCGGTCTTTGCCGGGTTCCCTTATCGTTTTCTTATGCGATAGCGCCATCGTCTGGCGCCATTATCCTTTCAGTGCCGGGCTGAACACCATCAACGACAGGATTTCGAATAGCACCTGTGCGCCGGCGTGCGCCGTATTGGTGGTGGAATCATATTGCGGCGCGACCTCGACGACGTCGCCACCGACGATGTTGAGGCCCTTCAATCCACGCAGGATTTCCAACACTTCGCGCGTGGTCAGTCCGCCAACTTCCGGCGTGCCGGTACCCGGGGCGAAGGCCGGGTCGAGGCTGTCGACATCGAAGGAGACGTAGGTCGGGCCGTCGCCGACGATCTTCCTTGCCTTCTCGATGATGGCCGGGATGCCGAGGCCGGTCACCTCTTCGGCGTGCACGACGGTCATGCCGGATTCGTAGGTGAATTCCCAAAGATATTCGGCCGAGCCGCGAATACCGATCTGGATGGTGCGCGACGGGTCGAGCACCCCGTCCAGCACGGCGTTGCGGAACGGTCCACCGTGATGGAATTTGGTCAGGTCATAGGCGCCGCCCGTGTCGCAATGGGCGTCGATATGGATCATGCCGACCGGGCGGTCCTTGCCGACAGCCTTGAGGATCGGATGGCTGATCGAGTGATCGCCGCCGACGGAAAGCGGGATGACGCCGGCGTCGACGATCTGGCCGACGCGTTTTTCGATGTCGTCATGGCTGAGCTCCAGCCGGTAGCGGCTGCGAAACGGCACGTCGCCGATATCGGCCACCCTGATCTCATGCGTCGGCGCGCATTCGAGCACGTGGTTGTAGGGGCCGATGCGCTCGATCGCGCGCAGGGCGCGCGGGCCGAAACGGGAACCTGGACGATTGGTGACGCCGAGATCCATCGGCACGCCAATCATCGCCACCTGAAGGTCGCCGAAGTCCGGGCTGTCGACGGAAATCTCGCGATAGGGCGCGGAGAGGAACGTAGGTATGCCCGAATAGGGGGCAAGCCGCGTGCCGCTCTTGGAGAATATCTTGTCGGCGACGCGGCGGAATTTCGGATCGAACAACTCGCCGCCATGACTCTCGCCATATTTGCGGCGCAACGCGTCGAGCTTGCCTCGGTCGAAACCCATTCCTGCAACTCCTCCTGGCAGGATGCCGATGTGCCCCAAAGCGGTGCACGAAAGCGTTTCGGCTGCCTGCAATACCGTCTTTTTATGCGTGATTGGCGCGGATTGTCGGAGCGTGTGGATGGAAAATCAATTGATATTGTTATAGCGCTCGCTGTGAGGAAAGCTCACATAAAGCGTATGAACAGCTCTCGACGCCTGCCACCGCTCAATCCCCTGCGCGCTTTCGAGGCGACGGCCAGGCACGCCTCGCTCAGCAAGGCGGCTGCCGAGCTCCATGTCACCCATGGCGCGGTCAGCCACCAGATCAAGGCGCTCGAGCAATCGCTCGGCGTCAAGTTGTTCGAGCGTGTGGGTTCCCGCCTCAAGCTCACCCCGCATGGTGCTGAACTGCTGCCTGCGGTATCCGGCGCCTTCGAGGGTATTGCGGCGGCGGCGGCCCGGTTGACGCGTCCGGCGAGCAGCGGTGCGCTGGTTGTCTCCTGCGTGCCGGCGCTGCTGTCTTTGTGGATGATCCCGCGTCTCGGCGCCTTCACATCGCGTTACCCCGACATCAGGCTGAAGCTCGTGGCCTCCAACGACCCGCGTGACATCCGCTCGTCGGACATCGATGTCTGCGTTCATTATGGCGACGGTAGCTGGACCGATTGCTGGATTCGCAAGTGGTCGGGCCTCGAGCTCTTTCCGGTGGTCAGTCCGACGCTGGCCAACAACAGGCCGATCCGGTCGATCCGGGACCTCGCCGACCATGTGCTGCTGCATGGTGACGACGGCCGCGAATGGCACACCTGGCTCGCCGCCGCCGACGCGCTCGACCTCGAGCGCAATTGCCGGCGCCACCATTTCAACGATGCCCGGCTGTCCATCGAAGCGGCTCTGCATGGCCATGGCGTGGCGCTGGGCGACACGATGACGGCCAGCGGCTTGCTGGCCAGGGGTCAACTCATCGTGCCGTTCGGCCTCTCGGTGCCAGCGGTGGACGATTTTTACGTGGTGTGCCGCAACGAGATGCGGTCCGCGCCCATCGTGCAGGTGTTCGTGGATTGGCTGTTTGCCGAAAAGGCCGAGGCCGACAGCCGCCCTGACACGGCCGCGGCGGCTCAGATTGTCACCCGTCGCAAACGCCCGGTGCTCAAGGTCGTCGCGCGGTCGGACGATTGAGGTGACGGCTTGTGAGGTCTTGATGCCTGTTACTGCCGCGCCCGTTTTCCTCTGTGCCAGGCATATTGCGGGGCAGCGCGTTCATGATTTCAATGCTATGAGGCCGGTCTGGTAGTCGTAAGGGCGGAAGCGGAAGCAGGTTTCGGACATGGCCAGGACTGATATCGCACGGCGCGTCTACAATCACACCTGGAAGCTCGACCCCATCGTGCGGTCGCTGCTCGACACCGATTTCTACAAGCTGCTGATGCTGCAGATGATCTGGGGCATGTATCCCAAGGTCGACGCCACGTTCTCGCTGATCAACCGCACGACGTCCGTGCGCCTTGCCGACGAGATCGACGAAGGCGAGCTGCGCGAGCAGCTCGATCATGCCAGGACATTGCGTTTCAGCAAGAAGGAAATGATCTGGCTGGGCGGTAACAATTTTTATGGCCGCAAGCAGATATTCGAGCCGGAGTTCCTGGCCTGGCTGGAGAATTTCCGCCTGCCGGAATACGAGCTTTCAAGGCGCGACGGTCAGTACGAACTCTCCTTCTCCGGCCCATGGATGTACACGACGCTTTGGGAAATCCCGGCGCTTGCTATCATCAACGAGCTGCGTTCGCGTGCTGCGCTGAAGGCATTCGGCCCCTTCGCGCTGGACGTGCTTTATGCACGCGCCAAGGCCAAGATGTGGGCCAAGACCGAGCGACTGAAACAGCTCCCTGAAATCCGCATTTCCGACTTCGGCACGCGGCGCCGTCACTCGTTCCTGTGGCAGCGCTGGTGCGTGGAGGCCTTGAAGGAAGGCATCGGCGGTGCCTTCACCGGCACGTCGAACGTGCTGCTCGCCATGGATACCGATCTTGAGGCGCTCGGCACCAACGCGCACGAACTGCCGATGGTGCTCGCCGCTTTGGCGAATTCCGAGGCGGAGCTTCGCCAGGCGCCGTACAAGGTCCTGCAGGATTGGCAGCGTTATTATGGCGGCAACCTGCTGATCGTGCTTCCCGATGCTTTCGGCACCGCTGCCTTCTTGCGAGACGCGCCCGATTGGGTGGCCGATTGGACCGGTTTCCGCCCGGACAGCGCTCCGCCGGTCGAAGGCGGTGAGCGCATCATCTCCTGGTGGCGCGATAAGGGCAGGGACCCGAGGCAGAAACTCCTGATCTTCTCCGATGGCCTCGACGTCGATACCATCATCGAGACCTATCGTCATTTCGAGGGCAAGGTTCGCATGTCCTTCGGCTGGGGCACCAACCTGACCAATGATTTCGAGGATTGCGCGCCGATCTCCACCGACAGGCTCAACGCCATCTCGCTGGTCTGCAAGGTGACGGACGCCAATGGTCGCCCGGCGGTGAAGCTCTCCGACAATCCGGCCAAGGCGACAGGCGACACGAAGGAAATCGCCCGCTATCTGCGCATCTTCGGCGAGGAAGCGCGCGTCAGGCAGTTGGTGAAAGTCTAAAATCAGGATGACTTCCGGCGGAAGGCAGCTGTGAGGTTCCTGCGGTTTCTCAGCCTCACACTTGCCGGTGCGTTGTGGCCGTGCCTTGCCCTTGCCCACGCTTCGGACCGCGGCCATGTCCTGTTGTTGTCGACAGGGTATTACATTGCCGGCGGTGCCTTTGCGGTTGGTGCATCCTTTCTCGTGCTGGCATTGCTGCCATCGGGTTTCCTCGAACGGGCCTGGCAGTGGCGCTTGCCGCTCTTCACCTTTGGCGATCGGGCAAAAACGGTAGTCGGGCTCTTGTCTTTCGCTGGCTTTGCACTGCTGCTGGCTGCCGGTTCCTGGGGCAGTCGCGATCCTCTTTCCAATCCGCTTCCGCTGACGGTCTGGACGCTTCTGTGGGCCGGGTTTGTGTTGCTGCAGGGAATGGTGGGTGACCTTTGGTCCTGGCTCAATCCATGGCAGGGGCCATACCGTCTGGTGATGCGGCTGGGGTTTGTCCGCAACGAACCGTCGAAAGGGGGCGCTGGTTGTTGGCCCGCCTTCGCGTTGTTCCTCGCCTTTGCCTGGTTCGAACTTGTCGATCCGGCGCCGGACGATCCCGCGCGGCTTGCCGTTGCGGCCGGCCTCTACTGGCTGGTCGGCTTCATCGCCATGCTGGCGTTCGGTTATGAGAACTGGGCCCGCCGCGGCGAGTTCCTGTCGGTCTTTTTCTCGATGCTGGCGCGCTTTTCCATGGTCGGCCGTGGCGCGGACGGCAGGTTCTATCTCAACCTGCCTGGTGCAAGACTGCTCGACACGCCATCACTGCCGTTGAGTGGCGTCGCCTTCCTGCTGCTCGCACTGTCGTCGGTTTCCTTCGACGGGCTTGGCAAGACGTTCTTGTGGCTCGGCTCGATCGGCGTCAATCCTCTCGAATACCCCGGGCGCACGGCGCTGATCGGTTCGGCTACGCTGGGTCTCGTGCTGACCTTTCTGCTCCTGGCGTTGCTGTTTGCCGTAGCCGTCTTCTTCGGCCTGCGCCTGGCCGGCAGGGCACATGGTTTCGCCAATGCCGCCGGCTTGCTCGTCTGGTCGATCGTGCCGATCGCTCTCGCCTATCATGTCGCGCACTATCTGACGGCGCTGCTTGTCGACGGTCAGTATGCGCTCGTGGCGCTGTCCGATCCCTTCGCGCGAGGGTGGGATATTTTCGGCACGGCGAACATGCAGGTCGAGGCGGGAATCGTTGCCGGCGCGACTGCTGCCTGGTGGATATGGAACATCCAGGCCGCCACCATCGTCTGCGGGCATGTGCTCGCCGTCCTTGTCGCGCATGTGTTCGCCGCGAGGCTGGATCCGTCCCCGGTTCGTGCCGTTCTCACGCAGATACCGCTCACGATCCTGATGATCGCCTATACCGTCTTCGGGCTCTGGCTTCTAGCCACGCCGGCCGTTGGCTGAGCCGACCATGGCGTGTCGGTTGACGCCACGGAATGCTCGCTTGCCATGACCGAGGTTTGGTGATTGGTTTGCGCCGCGATTTTCACCCAGCCTTTCGCCGGCTGCAGGTCAATGCCCATGAGGGGATCTCGATGACTGAGAAAAGCCGCTTCTTCGATCTTGCAAACACCGCAGTGTCCCGTCGTGGCGTGCTGAAAGGCCTGGCTGCCGGTACTGGTCTCGCCGTTGCCCCCGGCTTCGTGCGTTATGCCCAGGCGCAGAGCTCGGCGCCGATCAAGATCGGCTTCCAGGCACATCGCACCGGCATCGGCGCCGCCTATGGCCGCTGGTATGAAAGAACGACGGCGGCCGCCGTGAAAGCAATCAATGCCGCCGGCGGCATCAATGGCCGTCAGGTCGAAATCGTCATCGAAGACGACGGCACCGACGCCGCCCGTGGCGCCGAAGTGGTGGCGAAGCTCGCCAACCAGCACAAGGTCGATATCGTCTACGGCACGCTGTTCTCGAATGTGGTGGTGGGTTCGGCGCCGACCGCCGGCGAATTGAAAATTCCATATTATGTCGTGTCGGAGGGCTATCACGTCGCGTCCGGCAAGCTGAACCGCTACGTGTTCCAGCCGGGCATTACGGACGTTCGCGCCCAGGTCACTTCGGTGGCGCCATGGATCGCCGCCAATGCCGGCAAGAAGATCACCATGATCTTCCCCGATTACGCCTTCGGCTACGACCATCGCGACTACCTGCCGCCGGCCCTGCAGAAGGCGGGCGCGGAGGTGATCGCCAAGATCGCCATTCCGCCGACGGAATCCTCCTTCACCAAGTATTTTCCGCAGATCCCCTCCGACACCGATGCGATCTATCACGTCATGGTCGGTCCGGCGGTGCTGACCTTCGTCAAGGAATTGGGCGATTTCTACGGTTCGAGCGGGCCGAAACTGTTCGGCTTCATCGATTCGCTGGAGGCGGTCGACATCAACAGCCCGGGCCTCGAATATCTGAACGGCAGCCACTTCTGGGAGGGTTCGCCACGCTACGCCCAGGCCGACGACACGGAAGCGCAGAAAGCCTACCGTGCCGCCGTCGGCATAGACGACAATGGTGCCGCCGTCGGCGATCCGAAGGACGTCTCGACCGCCGCCCATATGTTCGGCTGCTGGGAGACGCTCTACGTCATCAAGAAGGCGATGGAGGATGCCGGCTACAAGGGACCGGAAGATCGTGCCAAGCTGGTTGAAGCTACTGAGGCGCTGACCGAGTTCAAGGAAGGACCGGAGCATCCGCAGGGCCGCAAGCTGTTCAACGGCAAGATCCACCAGTGTTTCGGCAGTCAGAACATTTCCAAGCTGGAAGGCGGCAAGCTGATGGTCGTGCACAAGACCGCCATCGAAGACGGCATGTACGAGCCGCAGGCCGATTATACCAAGCAGCCTTTGTGAACCAGCTTGTGAAATCCGCATCGGAGAAAGAGGGCCGCGGCTGAATGGCTTTCGGCCCTCATCTCCTTCTCGCAACGCTCGAAGGCCTGGTTACCGCGGCGGTGCTGGCGCTTACCGCACTCGGCCTGTCGCTCGTCTTCGGCGTCATGCGCATAGTCAACGTCGCCCATGGCGAGTTCTTCATGCTGGGGGCGGTGCTTGCCTGGGCGGTTTCGACGGCATTCGACGGACACCCGGCCGTTGGCTTCGTCGCAGCGCTCATCGCGGCGCCGCTCGTGGTCGGGGCGGTCGCCTGTCTTTCGGAGCGGCTGGTGTTGCGCCGGTTGAATTATGACCCCGAAGCCACCATCGTTGCCACTATCGGTCTGCTCTACATCATCCAGCAACTTGCGCTGAGCTTCTACGGACCGGAGGCGCGCCCGGTGGCGCCGCCCTTCAGCTATCGTGTGCTTCTGCCCTGGTTCGGCTATTCCGGCTATAAGCTCTTTGTCATCGTCGCCTCAGCGTTGCTGCTGGTTTCGACCTGGCTTGTGCTCACCCGAACCAGGATCGGCCTCGTCATGCGCGCCACGCAGTATGACCGCGAGATGGCGCAGGCTTTCGCCATTCCCGTCGACCGCGTCTATGCCGGCGTCTTCGCGCTCGGCGCCATGTTGGCCGCGACGGCGGCCGTGCTGATCGTGCCGATCAGTCAGGCACATTACCTGATGGGGCAGGACCCGCTGCTCCTGTCCTTCATCGTCATCATCATCGGCGGGCTCGGCTCTCTGCGCGGCACGATCATCGCAGCCCTTTTGATCGGTCTGTCGGATGGCATCGTCTCGATGTTCTTCTCGCCGACGCTTGCCAAGATGATCGCAACCCTGGCGGTGGCGATGGTGCTGGTGTTTCGCCCGCAAGGCCTGTTCGGAACGACCGCCCGATGACGGAAGCGCCGGCCGCCAGGGTTTATGCGTTGCATGTCGCCGTGGTGGTCGTGCTGTTCGCGCTGAACTTTCTGCTGCCCGATTATCACCAGGGCTTGTTCGCCCGCATCATGGTGCTGGCGGTTTTCGCCATGGGCTACAATCTGCTGTTTGGTTATGGCGGTTTGCTCAGCCTTGGCCATGCCATGTTCTTTGCCGCCGGCCTCTATGGCAGCGGCCTCGCGATCTATCATTTCGGCTGGAATGTGCCGGCGGCCTTCCTCGCCGGTCTCGGCTGCGGTGCGTTGCTCTCCCTGGTGGTCGGTGCACTTGCGCTTCGCACTTCCGGCGTTGCCTTCATGATCGTCACCATGATGTTCGCGCAGGTGTTCCTGCTCGCCATCGTCTATTTTTCGGCATGGACCGGCGGTGATCAGGGTCTGGTTGTCCAGCAGGCCGACCGCATCGTCCACATCGGCGGCACGGCCCTCGATCTGACCGACCCGACCGTGCGCTATATGACGGCGCTGGCCCTGTTCTCGATCGTGCTTTTCACCACGGTTGCGGTCGTGCGCTCGCGCTTCGGTCGTGTCCTGGTGGCGATCCGCGAAAATGAGGAGCGCACGCGGCTCCTGGGTTACAACACCTTCGCCAACAAGCTCTCGGCAATGGTGCTTTCAGGCGTCATCTGCGCCGCGGCGGGTGGCGCCTATGCGCTGTTGTTCGGCTATGTCGGCGCCAATTTCGCCTCGGTGCAGTATTCCATCCTGCCGCTTCTATGGGCTTTGGCTGGCGGCGTCGCGACCACGCTCGGCCCGTTGGTCGGCACGCTGTTCATCTACTATGTCACCGACATCGCCAGCAGCCACACCACGGCCTGGCTGCTGATTGTCGGACTGGCGCTCATCCTGCTCGTGCTGTTCGCGCCCAAGGGCATTCTCGGCGCGGTGCGTCGCCGCTGGATCGGGTGGCTGCCATGACGCCGTTGCTGACGACGACCGGTCTGTCGCGTGACTTCGGTGGCTTGCGTGCCGTCGACGGTGCCAATTTCAGCCTGATGCCGGGAGAGATCCGGGCGGTGATCGGCCCGAACGGCGCCGGTAAGACCACCTTCGTCAGCCTTGTCTGCGGCCGCATTCAGCCTTCGGCGGGCACCATCATGTTTGCCGGCGCGGATATCACCGACCTGCCGGCATACAAGCGGGTCAGGCTTGGCATCGCCTATACATTCCAAGTCACCAGCGTGTTTGCCAACCTCTCCGCCTACGACAACGTTACCTTGTCGGTGCAGCGTACGTTGACGGACGGGCGTTCCAGGGGCGCTGTCCATGCCGGGGTCATGGAGGCACTGTCGCGGACCGGTCTCGCCGACCGCGCCGGGATGCTGGCTGGGCAATTGTCTTATGGCCATCAGCGGTTGCTGGAAATTGCCATGGGCCTGGCGCTCGCGCCGCGCCTGCTGATCCTCGACGAACCGACGCAAGGTCTGTCGGACGGCGAGATAGAGGGGTTCGTCGCCTTGGTACGCGAAATCGCCCGCGATGCCACGGTGCTGATCATCGAACACAACATGCCGGTGGTCATGCAACTTGCCCATCGCATCACCGTCTTCGACGCCGGCAAGATCATTGCCGAAGGCAGCCCGGCCGAAATCCGCGCCAATGAACAGGTGCAGGAAGCCTATCTGGGAGCCGCGCATGTCTGAGCTGCTCGCGATCGCCGGGCTCGACTGTTCTTACGGTGAAGTGCAAGTGCTTCACGGCATTGGCCTGGCCCTCGCCAAGGGCGAAGTTTTGTGCCTGCTCGGCCGCAACGGTGCCGGCAAGACCACCACGCTGAAGGCGATCATGGGGTTGATCCCGGCGACGGCTGGCTCGATCAGGCTGAACGGGCGGGAATTGACCGGACTGCCGGCACACGAGGTGCCAAAGGCCGGTGTCGCTTATGTCCCGCAGGGTCGACGCCTGTTCGCCGAAATGACGGTGGCGGAGAACATCGAAATCGGGCTGATGGCGCGCGGCAAGGGCAAGGCGACCCGCGATATGGTGCTCGGCCTGTTCCCTCGCCTGGCGGAGCGCTTGAACCAGCGTTCGGGCACATTGTCTGGCGGAGAGCAGCAGATGCTCGCGATGGCGCGCGCGCTCTGCCTGGAGCCTGAGGTGCTGCTGCTGGACGAACCCACCGAAGGGCTGATGCCGTCGATGATCGAGAAGATTCGCGAGACGGTTTCCAAATTGCGCGGCCTCGGCGTTTCCACCATTCTGGTCGAGCAGCGTGTCGAGGCAGTTCTGGCCGTCGCCGACCGCGTCGCCTTCATCGAGAACGGCCGCAACCGCGAGACCATGACGGCGGCGGCGCTGCGTGCCGATCCCGCCGCGGTCAAACGTTATGTCGGCGTAGGTTGATGCAGACAGGTTTCACTGGCGCCGGCCGACAGGATCCGTACCGTCGGTGATGCCGAGGTCCCGGCGCAGATGCGGCGAGAGTTCGCGGATGTCGAGATAGGTGCGGGCGTGCCGCTTCCAGCCAAAACCATCAGCCAGCCACGACAACCAGCTCCGACTGGAATGCGACAGGAGAAAGTCGTGCAACGTGGTCATGGCGAACAATCTCCGATATGCCTAAATGCATCTGATGTGTTGGAAGGAAATATCGGGCTGTTTCGGCTTTGATTCCAATTGAACGTCGAGAGGAGCCTATAAAGAGGGCTTATGGCAAATGTTGCAGCAGCTTCCCCCGCTCACCGCCGTGCGCGCCTTTGAGGCGGTTGCCCGTCACCTGAGTTTCACCAAGGCGGCAGGTGAACTCGGCATGACCCAGGCGGCCGTCAGCTATCAGATCAAGCTGCTTGAAGAGCGGGTCGGCGCGGCCCTGTTCCTGCGTCACCCACGTCACATCGAATTGACCGAGGTCGGTCAGCGGCTGGCGCCAGCAATCAGCGACGCGTTCGAGACGATCAGCGATGCCTATTCGGCAGCGCGTTCTGGCGCGGAGGGGGTGCTGTGTGTGAGCACCATCCTGACTTTCGCATCCAACTGGCTGGCGCGGCGGCTTGGCGCGTTCCAGATGACACATCCTTCGCTCGCAGTCCGTCTGAATACGTCGTCGAGGCTCGTCGACTTTGCGCGCGAGGATGTCGACGTCGCCATTCGCTCCGGCGGAGGCAAATGGCCTGGCACGGATACGCACAAATTGTTCGCGGCCGATTTTACACCGATGCTCAGTCCGGCTCTCGCCGCGAGCATCGGCCTGAGGGAGCCGGCGGATCTCCTGCGCCTGCCGATCCTCGACCCGAGTGACATCTGGTGGAAGGAATGGTTCCAGTTGGCTGGCGTCGACGCGACGGGGCTTGCTTCACGGCCTGCCAGCAGCATGGGCGCGCAGATGTATGAGGCAAGTGCCGCTGTCGCTGGCCACGGTGTCGCTATTTTGACTCGTGAACTCTTCGAGGCAGAGCTTGCCGACGGACGTTTGATCCAGCCTTTCGATCTGGTCGGCAACGACGGCCATGCCTTCTGGCTCGCCTATCCGACCTCGCGCCGCAACGTGCCCAAGATCAAGGCTTTTCGCGAATGGCTGTTGGCGGAAGTCGCGGCAACCCGGAGCAGTTGCAGGCACGAGACGGATTGACTTCGTGTTGAACCGCGATAGGGGCGCGTCGCAGGCTCAGGCGTCCTCCCCGACAAAACGATAACCGACGCCTGGCTCTGTCCGGATGATCGCGGGAGAAGACGGGTCACGTTCTATCTTGCCGCGCACCTGGCCGACGAAGACCCGCAGATAATGCAGGTCGTCGGCATGGGCAGGCCCCCAGACGGATGTCAGCAAAGCCTTGTGGGTAACGACACGCCCGGCATGGCGCGCCAGCATCAGTACCAGGTCGTATTCCTTCGGGGTCAGGTGGATCGGCGTGTCGTCACGTGTGATGAGCCGCCGCACGGTATCGATATGCAGCCCGTCCACTGAAATCTCGGTCACGCCACCGTCTTCGCGGGTACGGTGGCGCAGCGCCGTGCGGATGCGCGCCGTAAGCTCGCCGATGCCGAACGGTTTTTCGATATAGTCGTCGGCGCCGAGATCGAGCGCGGCTATCTTTTCGCTCTCGCGGTCTCGTGCCGACAGGATGATGATCGGCAATTCGGACCAGCCGCGCACATTCTGCACCACCTCCTTGCCGTCCATGTCGGGCAGGCCGAGGTCGAGAATGATGAGATCCGGCGCCATGGTGGCGATCGCTTTCAGCGCCTGCGCTCCGGTTCCGGCCTCGATGACCTCGTAGCCGGCTGCGGTCAGCGCGGGGCGCAGGAAACGCTGGATCTGCGGTTCGTCGTCGACGACCAGCACCCGGAAACCGCTCACGAGGCGACCTCGGTTTCGGCGGGTACGGCCTCGACGGGGAAGCGCAGGATCATGCGCGTACCCTTCCGTTTCTGCGCCGGGCTTTCGGCCTTGATCGTGCCGCCCATGGCCTCGACAAAACCACGCGCGATCGGCAGGCCGAGGCCGGTGCCGGGGGCACGGCCGTCCGGTTTGCCGCGCCGGAAGAATTTTTCGAAGATTTGATCAAGGTCGTTTTCTGGAATGCCCTTACCCATGTCCACCACCGAGAGCGTGACCTCGTCCTTTTCCTGCCGCGCATAGATACGAATCGGATCGGCGCCGCCATATTTGTCGGCATTGTCGATCAGGTTGAACAGCACCTGGCCAAGCAGCACGCTGTCGCCGCGGATCAGCGGCAGTTCGGGCGCCAGCTGCACCTCGATCGCCCGACCGGGGAATGCTTTTTGCGACCGTTCGACTGCGGAACGGACGACGTCCACCACATCGACCCAGTCGCGCTTGGCTTCGACCGAACCGGATTCGATGCGCGTCATGTCGAGCAGGTTGGCAAGGAAGCGCGCCAATCTTGCGCTTTCCTCGTCGATCGAAACCAGAAGGTCGTCGCGGCTTCCCTTGTCCATCTTGTCGCCGAATTCGCGCAGGCTGGTGATCGCGCCGGTTATGGTCGCCAGTGGCGTCTTCAGATCGTGCGAGACTGAGGCGAGCAGGGCCGAGCGGAAGCGTTCGCCTTCGAGGGCTGCTGCCTGCTGCAGCCTTTCCTTGGACAACCGCGCACGGTCGATGGCAACCGCCGACTGATCGAGAATGGCGATCAGCATCCTTTCTTCGCTGCCGTCGAGAATTTCTCCATTCTGCTGGATGCCGCAGACGCCGACGACGCCGTGGGGGCTGGTCAGCGGGATGAAGCGGAAGACGCTGTTCGGCAAGGTGCCGGTGCCGCTACCGGCTTCCTCGCGCTTCTCGAAGGCCCAACGCGCGGCGGCCATGTCGGAAACGCCGAGTTCGGTGTCGGGTGGCCAGGATGCCTGTAGGCGCAACTCACCCTGATCCGGCAGAAGCAGGGCTACGGTGCGCGACAGCGCGCCTTGCAACTGCGTCACCGTTGCCCAGACGACGTCGTCCTGCTTGGAGGTGCCGGAAAGCTTGCGCGAATAGTCGTAGAGCGCTTGCGTGGTGATGGCCCTTTCGCCGGACACTTTCGCCTGCTCGCGCAGGCGCGAGGTCAGCCCGCCGGTCAGCATGGCCGCGGCTAGGAACACGAACAGCGCGAAGACCTCGTGCGGTTCGGCGATCGTCAGTGTGTAGATCGGCGGAATGAAAAAGAAATTATAGGCGAGCGCCGAAAACAGCGCGGCGGCGATCGCCGCTGCGTAGCCGGCGCTGATTGCGGAGGCGAGCACCGCCAGGAGGTAGATGATGGAGATGTTTGGCAGGCGCACGACTTCGTCGAGCGCCAGCCCGAGGATCGTGACCGCCGCGGTCATCGCTGCCGCGAGCCCAACATCCTTCAGGATGCGGAAGATCAGCGCGCGCGGCTTGGCGGGAGCAGCCGGCGGCGGCATCTCCTCTTCGCCGGTGACGACATAGACGCCGAGGCCCGAGGCCCGCTCCATCAGCGCGTCGGGTAGCGAACGGCGGAACAGCCTGAACGGGAACGATTGCTTGCGTCCGCCGATGACGATCTGCGTTGCGTGTTCGCGGCGGGCCAGCCGCAGGATCTCGTCGACGAAGTCGGCGCCCTTGACCCGGCGCGTCTCCGCACCCAGCCTTTCGGCGAGGCGGAAAGTCTCGTCTAGCCGGCGTTCCCCGGCCTGGTCGGAAACGGCGCGGTCGACGGGTTCGATCGAGGCCACCAGCCAGTGCGCGTTGAGGCCGGATGCTAGCCGGCTGGCGGTGCGCACCACCTTTTCGGAGAGCGCGTCGGGGCCGATACAGACCAGAAGACGCTCCGCCGAGGGCCACGGCCCTTCGATGGCGTTTTGCTTGAGATAGTCGACCATCTGGTCGTCGACGCGGTCGGCGGTGCGCCTGAGCGCCAGGTCGCGCAATGCAGTCAGGTTGCCAAGGCGGAAGAAGGAGTCGGCGGCGCGCACCGCATTGGCCGGCAGGTAGACTTTGCCTTCCTTCAATCTCTCGAGCAGTTCGGCCGGCGGCAGGTCCACCAGCAGCACTTCGTCGGCTTTTTTCAGGACCGTGTCGGGTATCTGTTCGCGCACCGGCACGCCGGTGATCTGCGCAACGACGTCGGACAGGCTTTCGAGGTGCTGGATGTTCAGAGCCGTCCAGACATTGATGCCGGCGGCGAGCAGTTCGTCGATGTCCTGGTAGCGCTTGGGATGGCGGCTGTCCGGCGCGTTGGTATGCGCCAGTTCGTCGACGACGATGGTTTGCGGATGACGGGCGAGTGCAGCGTCGAGGTCGAATTCCTCGATCGTGTGGCCGCGATAGGCGATCTTGCGCCGCGGCAGGATCTCAACCCCTTCCAGGAGCGCGGCGGTCTCGCCGCGCCCATGCGTCTCCACCAGGCCGATCAGGATGTCGCCACCATCCTCCTTCACGCGGCGTGCGCGTGACAACATGGCATAGGTCTTGCCGACGCCTGGCGCGGCGCCGAGGAACACGGTCAGCCGGCCACGTTCCTGCTTGTCCGCCAGCGCCAGCAGTGCGTCGGGGTCAGCTCTATTCTCTCTGTGTCGGTCGCTATCGGCCATTCAGTAGATTTAAGACTTTAGCCGATCCAGCGCGAGATTTAGTTTCAGCACGTTGACGCGAGGCTCACCGATCAGGCCGAGCAGCCGGCCCTCGGCGGTGTCGTCGACGAGCTTGGCCACTTCGGTTTCCGGCAGTCCGCGCGCCTTGGCAACGCGTGCGATCTGGTCGCGTGCGAAGTCGGGCGAAATGTGCGGATCGAGGCCGGACCCCGAGGTGGTTGCGGCATCGGTCGGCACTGGCCCGGCGATGCCGGCAGCATGCAGGCGCTGGATGTCGCCCGTAACGCGGTCCTTCAGCTTCTGCGAAGTGGTGCCGAGATTGGAACCGCTGGAGTTGCCGGCGTCGTAGGGCGTGCTGCCGATCGCCGAAGGGCGTGGCCAGAAATAGCGATCGTTGGCGAAGTTCTGGCCGATCAGTTCGGAGCCGATGACGGTTCCGTTCTGCTTGATGAGGCTGCCATTGGCCTGGGCAGGCAGGGCTATCTGTCCGATGCCGGTGATGGCGAGCGGATAGCCGATGCCGAGCAGGGCCGTGAACAGCACGATGAGGACAAAGGCGGGGCGCAAATAAGTTGTCATGATTACACCAGATGAAGAGCCGACACGGCGATATCGACCAGCTTGATGCCCGCGAAGGGCAGGATCAGGCCGCCGACGCCGTAGACGATGAGGTTGCGGCGCAGCAGTGCGGCGGCACCGACCGGACGGTAGGCGACGCCTTTGAGCGCCAGCGGGATCAGCGCCACGATGATGAGGGCGTTGAAGATCACCGCCGACAGGATCGCCGATTCCGGCGACGACAGCCGCATGATGTTGAGATAGTCCAGCGCCGGATAGGTCGCCACGAACAGCGCCGGGATGATGGCGAAGTATTTGGCGACGTCATTGGCGATCGAGAAAGTGGTCAGTGAACCACGCGTCATCAGCAATTGCTTGCCGATCTCGACGATCTCGATGAGCTTGGTCGGGCTGGAATCGAGGTCGACCATGTTGGCGGCCTCGCGCGCCGCCTGCGTGCCGGTCTGCATGGCCACGCCGACGTCTGCCTGGGCAAGTGCCGGGGCGTCGTTCGTGCCGTCGCCGCACATGGCGATCAACCTGCCACCTTCCTGTTCCTTGCGGATATAGCCAAGCTTCTGCTCAGGCGTTGCTTCGGCGAGATAATCGTCGACGCCGGCCTCGGAAGCGATTGCCGCCGCCGTAACCGGGTTGTCGCCGGTGACCATGACCGTGCGGATGCCCATGGCGCGCAGCGCCGCGAAACGCTCCTTGATGCCGGGCTTCACTACGTCCTTCAGGTGGATGACGCCAAGCAGCTTGTTGCCTTCGGCGACCGCCAGCGGCGTACCGCCGGTGCGTGCGACAACCTCCACCGCCTGCCGGAAGGCTGAAGGCACGTGTGCTTCGTCGAGGCCGGTGAATTTCAGCACCGAATCGACGGCGCCCTTGCGCAGATGGCGGTTGCCGAGATCGACGCCCGACAGCCGGGTCTCGGCCGCGAACGGCACGATGTTGTCGGGTTGCTTCGTCGGCGCAGTCGAACCGTATTCGCCAGTGGCCAGCGCCACGATCGAACGGCCTTCCGGCGTCTCGTCGCCGAGACTGGCCAGCATGGCGGCTTCCGCCAGTTCTTCGGCGCGAACGCCAGGTACCGGCAGGAACTCGGTCGCCATGCGGTTGCCGAAGGTGATGGTGCCGGTCTTGTCGAGCAGCAGCGTGTCGACGTCGCCCGCCGCCTCGACAGCGCGGCCGGAGGTGGCGATGACGTTGAAGCGCACCAGGCGGTCCATGCCGGCGATGCCGATGGCCGAAAGCAGGCCGCCGATCGTGGTCGGGATCAGCGTCACCAGCAGTGCGGCAAGCACAGTGATCGAGAGCACCGTACCGGAATAACCGGCCAGGCCCCAAAGCGTCGTCACGGCAATGAGGAACACCAAAGTGAGGCCGGAAAGCAGGATCGACAGCGCGATCTCGTTCGGCGTCTTCTGGCGTTCGGCGCCTTCGATCAGCGCGATCATGCGGTCGACGAAGGAGGAGCCGGGTGCGGCGGTGATGCGCACTTTGATCCAGTCGGACAGCACCTGCGTGCCGCCGGTGACGGCCGAGCGGTCGCCGCCGGATTCGCGGATGACAGGCGCGGACTCGCCGGTGATGGCGCTTTCGTTGACCGAGGCGATGCCCTCGACCACTTCGCCGTCGCCGGGGATCAGTTCGCCGGCTTCGACCAGAACCAGGTCGCCGACCTTGAGGTCGGTTGCCGGGATGCTGGCAACGTCAAAGCCACCGTCGGAGAGGAGCTTGCGGGCGGTCAGTTGCGACTTGGTGCGGCGCAGGCTGTCGGCCTGTGCCTTGCCGCGGCCTTCGGCCACGGCTTCGGCGAAGTTGGCGAACAACACGGTGAACCAGAGCCAGATCGCGATCTGGCCGGAGAAGAGCGGCTTGCCGCCTGCGGCGACGAGATCGCGCAGGAACATCAGCGTCACCAGCGCCGCCACGACTTCGGTGACGAAGATGACGGGATTGCGCATCAGCTTGTGCGGCGCTAGCTTGACAAAGGCCTGCCCGAGGGCCGGCCACAGAATGGCCGGTTCGAAGAGCTTGTGGTGTACTGCGGTCGACATGAATGATGTCCTTTAGAAAGTCTGGCCGGCCAGCATTGCGAAATGCTCGACGATGGGGCCGAGGGCGAGAGCGGGGAAATACTGCAGACCACCCATGATGAGGATGATGCCGACGAGCAGGCCAACGAAGAGCGGCGTGTGGGTCGGGAAGGTGCCGGCGGAGGCCGTCGTCCTGGTCTTGCCGACCAGCGAGCCGGCGATGGCAAGGACAGGGATCGCGTAGCCGAAGCGGCCGAGCAGCATCGCGATGCCGAGCGTGGTGTTGTACCAGGGCGAGTTCGCCGAGAGGCCGCCGAAGGCTGAACCGTTGTTCCCGGTCGCCGACGTATAGGCATAGAGGATCTCGGACAGGCCGTGCGGTCCGTTGGTGCCGATGGCGGAGACCGCGAAAGGCAACATGGCGGAAAACGCGGTGAAGACCAGGATCGACAGCGGCAGGATGAGCACGGCCAGCATGGCGTATTTCATCTCGCGGCTTTCAATCTTCTTACCGAGCAGTTCCGGCGTGCGGCCGACCATCAGTCCGGCGACGAACACGGCGAGAATGGCGAAGACCAGCATGCCGTAGAGGCCCGAGCCGACACCGCCCGGCAGCACTTCTCCGAGTTGCATCAGGAACATCGGTATCATGCCGCCCAGACCGGTGAACGAGCCGTGCATGGCATTGACACCGCCGTCGGAAAGACCGGTGGTAACGGCGGCATAGGCAGCGGTCATCGCTTGGCCGAAGCGGACTTCCTTGCCCTCCATATTGCCGAGCGCATTGTCGAGGCCAAGCGCGGTCAGGATCGGATTGCCTTGCGCTTCTGCCCAGTAGATAACGCCGACGCCGGCGATCAGCAGGATCGCCATCGCGGCTATGAAGGCCCAGCCTTGGCGGCGGTCACCGACCATCTGGCCGAAGGTGTAGACCAGTGCCGCCGAGATCGTGAGCATCGAGACGATGTTGAGATAGTTGGACAGCGCCGTCGGGTTTTCGAACGGATGCGCGGCATTGACGTTGAAGAAGCCGCCACCATTGGTGCCGAGCTGCTTGATCGCTTCCTGGCTGGCGACTGGTCCGAGCGCGATGGTCTGCTTGGCGCCTTCGAGCGTCGTCGCGGTCACCGAGGCGTCAAGCGTCTGCGGCAGGCCCATGGCCACGAAGGCGATGGCGACGATGATGGCAAGCGGCAAAAGCACATAGAGCGTCGAGCGGGTGAGGTCGACCCAGAAATTGCCGACCGTCGTTGCGTGCGAGCGCATGAAGGCGCGGGTAAGCGCAAGCGCCATGGCAATGCCCGTCGCGGCCGAGACGAAGTTGTGCACGGTGAGGCCAGCCATCTGGCTGAAATGGCTCATCGTGGTTTCGCCGCCATAGGACTGCCAGTTGGTGTTGGTCACGAAGCTGACGGCGGTGTTGAAGGCAAGGTCGGGCGCAACGCCGGGAAAACCTTGCGGATTGTAGGGCAGATATGCCTGCAGGCGCAGGATCGCGTAGAGCGAGACAAGGCCCATCACGCTGAAGGCGATGACGGAGAAGGCATAGGCAAGCCAGCCCTGCTCCTTCTTGGGGTCCACGCCCGCCAAGGAATAGAAGCCGCGTTCGACGGGGCCGAGCACGGGCGAAAGAAAGGTTCGTTCACCGGAAAAGACCTTTGCCATGAACAGGCCAAGCGGCTTGATCAGCAATAGGACGATGAGAAAGAGTAGGCCGATCTGCAGCCATCCGATTAAAGACATGGCGGAACTCTCAAGGATTGATTTTTAGAATTTTTCGGGCCGCAGCAGCGTCACGACGAGATAAACGCCGAGCGCGATGGCGACGACGAGGCCGAGTAAGGCTTCCATCATGATTGCCTCCCTCAGAGCCTGGTCAGCGCGCGTGCGTAAAGCGCGAAAATCACGAAGGATCCTATGCCGAGGGCTAGGTAGGCGAGGTCGAGCACGATGCTTCTCCGAATTTCAGGAGTGCGCACAATGCTCCCGCTTCCGGTCAAATATCGATTGGGATTTGGCCGGGCGGACATCAAGAAAAGATAAGGGCCGTTCAGGCCGGGTTTTGCCCGCCATTGGCTGCTACGCGCAACCGCGTGCCCGCGGCCTCCAATGCGGCGGCGATATCGGCGGGCGGTGCCTGATTGGTCGCCAGTTCGGAGAAACCAGAAAAGCCGCATACCCTGACAAGGCCCTGGCGGCCGAACTTGGTATGGTCGGTGATGACCACGGAGCGCTGGCCGCGCGACAGCACCATGGCCGCGAATTCGGCTTCCTCCAGGTCGTGGTCCATGACCCCGCCCGTGGCATCCACGGCGCCTGCCGAGATCACCGCGTGATCGACGCCGAAGCGTCGGACGAAGTCGATGGCCGAGACGCCGAATGCGGCGCCGGAATCGGGTCGCAGTTCGCCGCCGGCCATGTAGACTTTGTTGCCATTGGTGGTGGCCAGCGTTCGGGCAATGTCGGACGAGTTGGTGACAACCGTCAGCCGCCGGTGCCCGGCCAGTTCGCGGGCCAGGAAGCTGGTGGTGGTGCCGCAGTCCAGCATGATCGATTCGCCGTCGCGGATGGTTGCCGCAACCATGCGGGCGATGGCCCGCTTGGCCTCGGCGTTCTCGCGCATGCGCCGTTCGAACGGCGCTTCGCCGACAATGCCTGGAAGGCTGATGGCGCCATGCATTTTGAACACCGACCCATCGTCGGTCAGTGGCTTGACGTCGCGCCGCACCGTTTCGAGCGAAACGCCGAGCCTCTCGGCGAGATCGGCAATGGTTACAGTGCCTTCCTCCTTGAGGAGGCGCAGGATTTCGCCATGCCGCTTCGAATGGTTCACCGGTCGAACTCATCTGCCATGGTTGATGTGACCGATTTGTACGGCTTCGCGCGGCAGAAAACAACAAGAACGGTCATAAAAACAGAAAAAGCCACAGATTTGCGTTGACAACCTGGCCTATGTCATCCGAATTTGACGACGAAGAAGGATGGCTCCGCCCTGGGAACGGCGGCGTCAGGGTGTCGAGAAGTCTCCGGCAAGGAGACCGTTGGCCGAATGGAGAGGACGTGACGACGAGCGAGGATCGCATTCGCGGGTTGCCATGCTGGAAGGGCGGCATTCAGGTCGCGCCGCTGTCGGGCGGGCTCAGCAACGAGAATTTGCTGGTCACCGACGCCGCCGGCAAGCATGTCGTCCGTTTGGGGCGCGACTATCCGTTCCATCATGTCTTGCGCGAGCGCGAGCTGATGACAGCGCGGGCGGCGGAGGCCGCCGGTTTCGGGCCGGCCGTCGAATATGCCGAGCCTGGTGTGATGGTCACGGAGTTTCTCGGTGCCAAAACCTATGGTGCTGAGGACGTGCGCGCCAATGGCGAGCGCATTGCCAGGCTGATGCGCGACTTTCACCGGCAAATGCCCAACCACGTCTCCGGCGCCGG
Source organism: Mesorhizobium sp. 2RAF21 (assembly GCF_052115345.1). Taxonomy (NCBI): domain Bacteria; kingdom Pseudomonadati; phylum Pseudomonadota; class Alphaproteobacteria; order Hyphomicrobiales; family Phyllobacteriaceae; genus Mesorhizobium; species Mesorhizobium sp. 2RAF21. The sequence continues at coordinate 170,883 of NZ_JBFRGM010000006.1, forward strand.
CTTCATCTTCTGGGTGTTTCACGTCATTCGCGATTATGCGCGCACGCTGCGTGCCGGAAACAGCCGCATGACGCCGGCCTTGCCGCGCTATCTCGCCTTGGCGGACCAGCTGGAGAGCGTGCAGGCGCCGCTGCCGATCGTCTTCGGTCACAACGATCTGCTGCCGGCCAATTTTCTCGACGATGGCGAAAAGCTCTGGCTGATCGACTTTGAGTATGCCGGTTTTGGCACCGCCATGTTCGACCTCGCCGGGATCGCATCGAACGCCGGCATGCCCCAGGCCGAGGCAGACGCGCTGCTGGGCGCCTATCTCGGCCACAGACCAGACGAGGCCGTGCGCCGGTCCTTCGCCGCCATGCAATGCGCCTCGCTTCTGCGCGAAGCGATGTGGAGCATGGTTTCGGAACTTTATCTCGACGCACCGGGCGCCGACTACGTCGCCTACACCGGCGAAAACCTCGCCCGCCTTGATGCGGCGCTCGAAAGCTACAGCTCTAAATACGGAAAAGTCCTGCCATGACCCTGCCAAGCCATGCCCAGATCGTCGTCATTGGCGGCGGCATTATCGGCTGTTCGACGGCCTATCATCTGGCCCGCGACCACAAGGCCGATGTGGTGCTACTCGAACAGGGTTCCATCACCTCGGGCTCCACCTGGCACGCTGCCGGACTGGTCGGGCAATTGCGCTCCTCGGCCTCGATCACCCGCGTGCTCAAATATTCGGTCGATCTCTACAAGGGCCTCGAGGCCGAAACCGGCCTCGCCACCGGCTGGAAGATGACCGGTTGCCTGCGTCTCGCCACCAACCAGGACCGCTGGACCGAATTCAAACGGCTGGCCACCACCGCGCGCAGCTTCGGCATGGACATGCATCTTCTGTCGCCGGCCGAGGTCAAGGCGATGTGGCCTTTGATGGAAACCGGCGACCTTGTCGGCGCCAGCTGGCTGCCGACCGATGGTCAGGCGAGCCCGTCGGACATCACGCAGTCGCTGGCCAAGGGCGCGCGCATGCACGGCGCCCGGCTGATCGAGAAGATCAAGGTGACCGGCTTCGACATGAATGACGGCCGCATCGTTGCGGTCAAAACCGACCAGGGCGATATCGCCTGCGAAAAGGTGGTCAACTGCGCCGGCCAGTGGGCCAGGCAGGTTGGCGCCATGGTCGGCATCAACGTGCCGCTGCAGCCGGTCAAGCACCAGTACATCATCACCGAGAAGATTCCAGGTCTGGCGACAGACGCGCCCACCATTCGCGATCCCGACCGCCGCACCTACTTCAAGGAAGAGGTAGGCGGCCTCGTCATGGGCGGCTATGAGCCGAACCCCCAGGCCTGGGAGACCGGCCTGCCGGGTGGCGACGTGCCGGATGAATGGGCCTTCCGCCTGTTCGACGACGACTACGATCATTTCGAACAGCATATGACGCAGGCCATCGCGCGCGTGCCGGCGCTGGAGACCGTTGGCGTCAAGCAGATGATTAATGGCCCGGAGAGTTTTACGCCGGACGGCAACTTCATTCTCGGCGTCGCGCCGGAATGCGCCAACATGTTCGTTGGTGCCGGCTTCAACGCCTTCGGCATCGCATCGGGCGGCGGTGCTGGCTGGGTGCTGGCGAAATGGGTGGTGGATGGCGAGGCGCCGCTCGATCTGTGGGTGGTCGATATCCGCCGCTTCTCCGACCTGCACCGCGACCGCCAATGGGTTTGCGACCGCACGCTCGAAGCCTATGGCAAGCATTATACGATCGGCTTCCCGCACGAGGAGTATGACAGCGGCCGGCCGCGTATCGTCTCTCCGCTCTACCAGCGCCTGCAGAAGCACGGTGCAGTCTTCGGCTCCAAGCTCGGTTGGGAACGGCCGAACTGGTTCGCCCCTGAGGGTACCGAGGCGAAGGATGTCTACTCCACGGGTCGCCAAAATTGGTTCGGCCCGGTTGGCGACGAGCATCGCCATGTCCGCGACAAGGTGGGCATCTTCGACCAGTCGTCTTTCGCCAAATATGAGCTGACGGGGACCGATGCCGGTCGGGCGCTCGATTGGGTCTGCGCCAACGATGTCGCCAAGCCGGTCGGCAGGCTCACCTATACGCAGCTTCTCAACACGCGCGGCGGTATCGAGGCGGACCTCACGGTGGCACGCCTGGCCGACGACCGGTTTTACATCGTCACCGGCACTGGCTTCCGCACCCATGATCTGGCCTGGATCCGCGACCATATCGGCGCGGACTTCGACGTTAGTCTGGTCGATGTCACCGAAGCCTTCGGCACGTTGTCCCTGATGGGGCCGGATGCGCGCAAGGTGCTGGAGAAGGTGACGGAGGCGGATGTCTCCAACATAGCTTTCCCCTTCGGCCACGTGCGCGAGATCGCCATCGCCGGGCACACGGTGCGGGCGCTGCGCGTCACCTATGTCGGCGAGCTCGGCTGGGAACTGCATGTGCCCATCGCGGCTACCGGCGAGGTGTTCGATGCGCTGATGCAGGCCGGCAAGGAGCACGACATTCGCCCGGTCGGCTATCGCGCTTTGGAATCGCTGCGGCTCGAAAAGGGCTATCGCGCCTGGGGCTCCGACATTACGCCGAACGACACACCGTTCGAGGCGGGTCTCGGTTGGGCGGTGAAGCTGAAGACCGACATGGATTTCCTCGGTCGTATGGCACTTGAAAAGGTCGCCAGGCAGCCTTTGGTCAAACGCTTTGCCGGCTTTACGGTGGATGATCAGGATATTGTCTTGCTTGGCCGCGAGACGATCCTGCGCAATGGCGAGCCGGTCGGCTATCTGACCTCCGGCGGCTACGGCTACACGGTGGCTAAGAACATCGGCTACGGTTATGTCCGCAACGCGGCCGGCGTGGACGACAAATTCCTGCGCGAGGGCAGCTACGAACTGGTCGTCGCCACGCAAAAAGTGCCGGCACATCTGCATCTTGAGCCGCTCTATGATCCGGGCATGAGCCGCATCAAGGCATAGCCGGCACGGGCAGGCGAAAGGCCTGCCCTGATGGCCAGTTCGGCACCAAATCGGGTCGCCTGCCGCAGTCCGCGCTTGCCGCCGCCATTCGCCTTGCATTAGGTTTCTCGCAGGCAAGCCGAGGAGCTACCCAATGGTGCGGAAATTCGTCGAAGGCGAGAACATCGACATCGGTTTCGACAGCAAACTGTGCATCCATTCGCGCAATTGTGTGCTCGGCCATCCCGAGGTTTTCGTTCCCAATGCGCCGGGTCAGTGGATCCATCCCGAGGCCGGCTCGGTCGAGGCGGTCGTCGGCGTCGCCCATTCCTGCCCGTCCGGCGCGATCACCTACCGCCGCAAGGATGGTGGACCGGACGAGCCGGCACCGGTGGTCAATCTGGTCCGGGTGCGCGAGAACGGACCGCTCGCCTTCAATGCCGAGATGGACATCAATGGCGAACTCATGCTGCGCGCGACGTTGTGCCGTTGCGGCGCCTCGGAGAACAAGCCGTTTTGCGATGGCAGCCATACCAAGGCCGGTTTCGCCGCCACCGGCGAGCCGGCGTCGAAAGACTCGGTTGCGCTGGAAGCGCGCAATGGCCCCATCAAGGTCACGCCCCAGCCCAACGGTTCTCTCAAGGTGGAAGGCAATCTCGAGATCGTCAGCGGCACCGGCCGCACGGTCGACCGCGTCACCAAGGTCTTCCTGTGCCGCTGCGGCCATTCGCGGAACAAACCCTTCTGCGACGGCAGCCACAAGACGGCCGGGTTCGTCGGCTGATCCGATTGGAGTCTAGTTGACGCCTTTCGGCACGTTCTCCGGCGGCACCGTGTCCACCACCTTCTGACGATGGAAAATGAACAGTCCGGCCAGGACGACGATGGCTGCGCCAACGAGCACGCGTGGCCCGGGCACATCGCCGAAGAACACCATGCCGAACACGGCGGCCCACAACAGCAGGCTGTAGTGCAGCGGCGCCAGCGTCGAGGCCGGCGCCAGCTTCAGCGCCCGTGTGATCATCAGATGCGCCGCGCAGGAGACGACACCGAGCAACAGCATGGCGCCGATGTCGAAGACGCCGGGGGCGCGCCAGTCGCCGACGGCGAAGACGAGACCTGCCACCAGGGCGGCAATTGTTTGCCAGGTCACCAATGTGGTGTCGGGAGTTCCCCGTAACTGTCGGCTGTAGACGATCGACAGCGCGAAGGCTACCGAGCCGATGAAGGCGAAAATGGCCGAGAGCGAAAAGGCGGCGGTCGATGGGTTCAGGATGACGAGCACGCCGCAGAAGCCGACCAGGATGGCGGCCCATCGGCGCCAGCCGATCCGCTCGCCAAGCATGAAATGCGACAGCGCCGCCACATAGATGGGCCCGGCCATGTAGAAGCTCATCACATCGGCCAGCGGCAAATGCACCACAGCGGCATAGAACAATCCGGTATCGACCGTCGTCATGATGGCGCGTAGCAACTGGATGCCGGGTCGCTCCACGCGGACGAGTTTCTCCGCGCCCTGTCTGGCGATCATCGGCCCCAGGATGATGAAGGCGCCGATCGAGCGAACAGCCACGACGAGACCGACCGAGAAGTTGGTGACCAGCCATTTGCCCATGGCGTCGTTGAGGGCGAACATGAAGTCGCCGGCCAGCATGAGCAGGATGCCGGCTACCACGACGTTCTTGGGGGCGAGGGCCCGAAGGAGGGACGGCGCCATGGGTTCGACAATCCTTCACGCCAATCGTTCGGCCGACGGCCAACTACCTGTTGGCCGGGCTTTTGGCGAGAGGAAAAGGAAACTTTTGGTTGCGCCAACGACGCTCAATCGGGCCGATCGGGGATTGGTTTCCGGCGCGATGCCTCAATAGAGGATGAACAGTACCGGCAGGTAGCCTTCGTCCTGCAGATATTCGACCAGCAGCATTGCCGGCGCCGCGACAAGGAAGACGAGGCTGTCGGCCAGCGTGCCATAAAGGCGTCGTGGCGCGATCTCGACAACATCAAGGTCGACGAACAGCCGCCTGTCGGCGAGAAACGCCGGCACGCGCAACCGGTAGTCGTCATAGGATTTTCCGAAATTCGCCCGCAGCAGATTTTCCTCGCGCATCGCGGTCCTGAACAGGATGGCTTGAACCACGATGGCGCAGAGCAATGCCGGGGCGAGACTGCCGGTCTGCGCGCCCACGCCAGCTGCCCCGATGATCGAAAACACGTAGAGCGGGTTGCGGCACATCGAATAGGGGCCGACATCGACCAGCTCCATCGACTTGCGCCCGCCGATATAGAGCGTGCACCACAGCCGACCCAGGATCGCCGTACCGATCAAACATATGCCGGCGATCCTGATGGTCAGCTGAAGGTCGACGCCCCCTGGCGGGTACAGTTTCCAGGCGGACTGGAACAACAGCGCAAAGGCGATGAGGATCAGGGTTACGATCCACAAGGCGGTGATGCGCGGCCGCTGGGTTTGTCCGAAGGCCTTGGATGGAGTTTGCATGGCTTCCCCGTCAATGTGATGTCGGCGCGCCGCGCATTCCCGCCCATGCAGCAACGGCGCGTTGACGGATTGACCCTCGTTGAGAATTATCAAGAAACGGCGGAGAGCGTGCCAACGCTTGTCGGGGAAGCCCGCAAGGCACGCGCTTTGCGGTTGCCTGCCGTGATGCGTTGCTGAATAACGCCCTTCTGAAACCACCACGGGGCTGGGGCATGGACAAGGGGCTCATCCTTATCGTCGAGGACGAACCGCGCATCGCCGAAATTCTCGAAGCCTATCTGGCACGGGAAGGTTTTCGCACGGTGACAGCCGCCAATGGTGATATCGCGCTTTCCCATCACGCAATGCTGTCGCCCGATCTGGTACTGCTCGACGTTCGCATCCCACGCGTCGATGGCTTCGAGGTTCTGGCGCGCATCCGCCAGGATGCGGCCACGCCAGTGATCATGGTGACGGCGCTGGCGGAAGATATCGACCGCCTTTCCGGCTTGCGGCTTGGCGCCGACGACTACGTCGTCAAACCATTCAACCCGCATGAGGTCGTCGCGCGCGTCAATGCCGTTCTGCGCCGCTCGCGGGCCGCCGGTGCTTCGAGGATGTTGCGGTTTGCTCCGGTTGAGGTCGATGTCGACGCGCATGCCGCCTTTGTCGCGGTGGAGGCGGGTCGGCAATCTCTCCCTTTGACGCTGAGCGAATTCCGCATCGTTGCCTACATGATCCGCCGGCCGACCCACGCCTTCGGCCGCGCCGATATCCTGGATGCCTGCCTGCCTGAAAACGATGCCCTGGCCAAGACCGTCGACACCCACATCGCCAATCTGCGCCGCAAGTTCGAGAATGCCGGAGCATGGGGCTTTTTCCAGGCTGTGCGCGGCATTGGCTATCGCTTTGCGGCGCCGAAATGAGGATACGCCGGCTCTCCCTGTCCACGGTCACGGCGATAACCATCGCGGCGATGCTGATGCTCAGCATGATCATCGCCTATTCCACCTTCTTCTGGATCATGAAGCAGTTGACCGAGGTGAAGTTGCGGGAGTTGCCCGCCGACATCGCCCAGGCCTACCGCGATATCCAGGACGGGGTGATGCCGTCGGTCGACGGCTTCCGGAAACTCATGGCCGTCGTGCCGGAATTCGAGAAAACGCTCGACTACCAGATGAACCTGGCATTCATGGGGCATATTCTCTTGGCGGCGCTCATCTGCGGCGCGATCGGTTATTGGCTTGCCCGGCGCATCGCGCGCCCGTTGGAGCGGCTGGCATCGGCGGCTGAAACGCTGCGCGAAGGCGATTTCGCGGTCGGTCTCGGCAATTTTCGAGGCGGCACCTCCGAAGTGCAGCGTCTCGGCAAGACCATCGATGCGCTGGCGACCGATCTCGACCATATGGAAAAGCGCCTGCGCTTCAACACAATGGCGGTTGCGCACGAATTGCGTACGCCGCTCACTATTTTGCAGGGCAACCTGCAAGGCATGATCGACGGCGTATTTTCGGTTCGTCAGCAGGGGCTGCAGGATCTGCTGACGCAGGTGCAGGGCTTGTCGCGTCTGGTCGAGGACCTGCGCACGCTGTCACTGGCGGCCGGCCACAAGCTGATCGGCGATCGGGCTGTCACCGACCTCGCCGACGAGGCGGCTACCGTTCTCGCCGCGGCCCGTCCGATGCTTGACGAAGCCGGCATGCGTATCGAGACGGACTTCGCGCCCGCCCGCACCAGCGTCGATCCGGAACGGCTGCGCCAGGCGATGCTGGCAATCGTCGACAATGCCAGTCGCTACGCCGCCGCCGGTGGCGTGCTGCGTTGCGAGACCGGCATCGATGGCGACCGCATGGCCTTTGTCCGGTTCCTGGATCGAGGTCCGGGCTTGCCCGAGGAAATCCGCTCGATTTCATTCGACATTTTCTGGCGCGGCGAAATCTCGCGGTCGCGTGAGACCGGTGGGACCGGGCTGGGGCTCTCCATTGTCGAGGCGATAGCCAGGGCGCATCAGGGCCGGCTGGAGGCACGCGCGAGGAACGGCGGCGGTTCGGTCATTGCGATAACGGTGCCGGCTGATGCGGGTTGAGCGCCAGCGCGCCTTCTTGACCTGAACCAGCGCCTCCTTTGGGCAGTTTATTGGGGTTTCGGTGCGACGACGATCGGGCGGTAGATGACCATCGGTCTGTTGGCAAAGCGGTTGAATTCCGCATCCTGCGCACGCATTGCGGCGGCTCTGTCGAGGTCGATGCGCTGCAGGCATTCGGCGAAAGCGTCGGTGTTCTTCTTGAAACCGTAGGTCTGGCATTTCGCTTCGTCGGCCGCGCGCCTTTCCTGGGGCGTCATCGTGGTACAGCCGGCCAGCGCCGCCATGCCAAATATTGCCGCTACGATCCTGGGCGACATAGCCCTCTCCCGATTCAAAGATGAGGCATATTGTAGACTTTATAAACGGCGAAGGAAATGTACGAACGGCGGCCCGTTCAACGCGCATTGATCAGTGCGTCCGCGTCGGCTTTTCGTGCCAGGGATCGGCGGTATCGGGCCTTCCGGACAAGGCCAGCTTCGTTCGGCTGCGCTCTCTTTGCGCGACGATCTTGCCACGCGCTATCACGCAGAGCCGGTCCGCTCTCAGCCTTATCGCCTCGATCGGGTCGGCGGCGTCGAGCACGACGAGGCTCGCTCGCTTGCCGACCGCCAATCCGAGATGGTCGAGGCCCATGATGGCGGCGTTTACATGGGTCACCATGTCGAAGCAGCGCGCCATGTCGGCGGGGCTCGACATCTGCGCCACATGAAGCCCCATGAAGGCGACGTCCAGCATGTCCGCCATGCCCAGCGAATACCAGGGGTCGAGCACGCAATCCTGGCCCCAGCCGACGCGAATGCCAGCCTTCAGCATCTCCGGCACGCGGGTCAGGCCACGCCGCTTCGGATAGCTGTCGTGGCGACCTTGCAGCATGATGTTGATGAGCGGATTGGGGATGGCCGAAACGCCGGCTTCCGCGATCAGCGGCAGCAGTTTGGACACGTAGTAGTTGTCCATCGAATGCATGGAGGTGAGATGCGAGCCCGTCACGCGCCCCTGTAGGCCGAGCCGCTGCGTCTCACAGGCCAGTTGCTCGATGTGGCGCGACAGCGGGTCGTCCGTCTCGTCGCAATGCATGTCGACCATCAATCCGCGTTCGGCGGCGATCTCGCACAGTTCCGTCACCGAGCGCGTGCCGTCGGCCATGGTGCGCTCGAAATGCGGAATGCCGCCGACGATATCGACGCCGAGGTCGAGCGCGCGGATCGTGTTCGTGCGCGCATTGGGCGAACGGTAAAAACCGTCCTGCGGGAAGGCGACAAGTTGCAGATCGATATAGGGCGCGACGGTCTTCTTCACGTCGAGCAGCGCCTCGACCGCCAGAAGCCGGTCGTCGCAGGTGTCGACATGGGTGCGGATGGCAAGCAGGCCCTTGGCCACCGCCCAATCGCAATAGGCGAGTGCCCGCTCCCTGACCGCTTCGTGAGTGAGAAGCGGCTTCAGTTCACCCCACAGCGCAATGCCTTCCAGCAGCGTGCCCGAGGCATTGATGCGCGGAATGCCGAGGCTCAGCGTCGCGTCCATATGGAAATGCGGATCGATGAAGGGTGGCGAGACGAGATCGCCAGCCGCGTCGATGACCGTTGGTGCCTCGGCCTCAAGCTTGGGTTCGATCGCAGCGATGGTTTCGCCGCGAACGCCGATATCGGCCACCCTGCCGTCGGTCAGGGTGCCACCCCGAACAATGAGGTCGAACGCCATTGGCGGCGTTTATTCCGGAACCTTGCGCACCGCACCCTTGTCGGCGCTGGTCGCGAAGGCGGCATAGGCGCGAAGCGCCGTAGTCACGTTGCGCTTGCGCGTTTCCACCGGCTGCCAGCCCTTGGCGTCCTGCTCCTTGCGGCGGGCCGCAAGTTCCTCGTCGCTGACCAGGAGATTGACGGTGCGGCCGGGAATGTCGATGGCGATCCGATCGCCGTCGCGTACCAGGCCGATCGCACCGCCGGTCGCGGCCTCGGGCGAGGCATGGCCGATCGACAGGCCGGAAGTGCCGCCGGAGAAGCGGCCGTCGGTCAACAGCGCGCAGGCCTTGCCCAGTCCTTTCGACTTCAGATAGCTGGTCGGGTAGAGCATTTCCTGCATGCCCGGGCCGCCCTTCGGACCCTCGTAGCGGATGACGACGACATCGCCGGCGACGACCTCGTTGCTGAGAATGGCCTTCACCGCCGCATCCTGGCTCTCATAGACCTTGGCCGGGCCGGTGAAGGTCAGGATCGACTCGTCCACGCCGGCGGTCTTCACCACGCAACCATCGAGCGCGATGTTGCCCTTGAGCACGGCCAGGCCGCCATCTTTCGAGAACGGATGCTCGGCCGAGCGGATGACGCCCTTTTCACGATCGAGGTCGAGATCGTCCCAGCGACGGTCCTGACTGAAGGCAACTTGTGTCGGCACGCCGCCCGGCGCGGCCATATAGAATTTGCGGACATTCTCCGCCGTGGAGCGCGAGACGTCCCAGCGGTCCAGTGCTTCGCCCATCGTCGCGCTGTGCACGGTCGGCAACTCGTTGTGGATCAGCCCGGCTTTATCGAGCTGGCCGAGGATCGCCATGATGCCACCGGCGCGATGCACGTCTTCCATGTGCACGTCGGCCTTGGCGGGCGCGACCTTGCTCAGCACCGGCACCTTGCGCGACAGGCGGTCGATATCGTCCATGGTGAAGTCGATACCGCCTTCCTGAGCGGCGGCGAGGATGTGCAGCACTGTGTTGGTCGAACCGCCCATGGCGATATCCAGTGCCATTGCGTTCTCGAAGGCCTGCTTGGAGGCGATGTTGCGCGGCAACACGCTTTCATCTTCCTGTTCGTAATAGCGCTGGGCGAGGTCGACGACGAGATGGCCGGCTTCGACGAACAGCCGCTTGCGGTCGGCATGGGTGGCAAGTGTCGAGCCGTTGCCGGGCAGTGACAGCCCGAGCGCCTCGGTCAGGCAGTTCATCGAATTGGCGGTGAACATGCCCGAGCACGAGCCGCAGGTCGGGCAGGCCGAACGCTCGATGACCTTTACCTCTTCGTCGGAAACCTTGTCGTCGGCAGCGGCGACCATCGCGTCGATCAGGTCGATCGCGGTCACCTTGTCCTTCCAGACGACCTTGCCAGCTTCCATCGGGCCGCCGGAAACGAAGACGGCCGGAATGTTGAGCCGCATCGCAGCCATCAGCATGCCGGGGGTGATCTTGTCGCAGTTKGAAATGCAAACCATGGCGTCGGCACAGTGCGCGTTGACCATGTATTCGACGCTGTCGGCGATGATCTCGCGGCTCGGCAGCGAATAAAGCATGCCGTCATGGCCCATGGCGATGCCATCGTCGACGGCGATGGTGTTGAACTCCTTGGCGACGCCGCCGGCGGCTTCGATCTCGCGCGCGACAAGCTGGCCGAGATCCTTAAGATGGACGTGGCCCGGTACGAATTGCGTGAAGGAATTGACCACCGCGATAATCGGCTTGCCGAAATCCGAGTCCTTCATGCCGGTGGCGCGCCATAGGCCGCGGGCGCCAGCCATGTTGCGGCCATGAGTGGTGGTTCGGGAGCGATAGGGAGGCATGGGTACTGTCCTTGACGCCTGTGCGGCACGTTCCTGTGCGATAAAGGTAGATAGGAAGCTGGCGTTATATACGCCATGGTCCAGTCTGGCCACGGTTTTGCAATGCGCCAGTTTTATGCTCTCTCAAGGGCACGGCCGATTTATTTCACGGCCGTTGTCGGATTGCCGCGTCAAGGGCCGTCCTTTGAGCAACGGCAAGGCAAAGGAAGCCGTTCTGCCGACGGGAGAGGCCGCGGCCAACGCCAATCGCATCAAGGAGAAGGTCATGCAGAAAATCAGCCCATGCCTGTGGTTCCGCAACGAGGCCGAAGAGGCCGTCGACTTCTACGTCTCGATCTTTCCGAACGCGAAGAAGGGAGAAGTGCTGCGGAGTGGCGAAAGCGGCCCCGGACCGGCTGGCAGCGTCGTGCTGGTGAACTTCGAGCTGTTTGGCCAGTCGTTTCAGGCCCTGAACGGCAACTCGGATGAGACCTTCAACAATTCAGTATCGCTCTCCGTTGACTGCAAGGACCAGGCTGAGGTCGACCACTACTGGGAAAAGCTGATTGATGGTCGCGGCAAGGGGCTCGCCTGCAGCTGGCTCAAGGACCGCTATGGCGTCGCCTGGCAAATCGTGCCGGAACTGCTGCCGAGACTGCTCATTGATCCCGACAAGGCCAAGGCCGCGCGCGTCATGGCTGCAATGATGAAGATGGTCAAGATCGATGTTGCCACGATCGAGGAAGCTGCGCGGGGTTAATTTTCAACTCCAGCTTGCTCAAACAAACAGGGCGCCGGATTGCTCCGGCGCCCTGTTTTCATTCGCATCGTCCGGCGGATTATTCAGCCGCGACCGGCGCCGGAGTCGCCTGCTGCTCTTGAGCGTGGCCCCGGTGCGCCAGGAAGGTATAGAACATCGGCACCACGAACAGCGTGAAGCAAGTGCCCACCAGGATGCCGGTGAAGATCACCAGGCCCATCGAGTAACGCGCGGCGGCGCCGGCGCCCTGGGCGATGATCAGCGGCACGACGCCCAGCGCCATGGCTGCGGTGGTCATCAGGATCGGGCGCAGGCGAACCTTGGCCGAAGCGATGATCGCCTGGGGGATCGACAGGCCATGCTCCTCGCGCTGCTGGTTGGCGAATTCGACCAGCAGAATGCCGTGCTTGGTGATCAGGCCGATCAGCGTGATCAGACCGACCTGCGTGTAGATGTTCAGCGTACCGAGCCCGAGGTTGAGCGGCACAATCGCGCCGAAGATCGACAGCGGCACCGACATCATGATGATGAGCGGATCGCGGAAGCTTTCGAACTGCGCCGCCAGCACCAGATAAATCACGATGATGGCCGCGATGAAGGCGATGATGATCGTGTTGCCCTGTTCCTTCTCCTGCCGCGATTGGCCAGAGTAGTCGAGGAAGAAGCTGTCAGGCATGGTCTGCTTGGCGATGGTTTCGATCGTCTGCAAGCCGTCGCCGGTGGTTACGCCGGGCATCGGCAGAGCGGTGATCGTCGCCGAGTTCAACTGGTTGAACTGCTCGATCGCCGCCGGCGCCGCATTGGTCGTGATTTTGACCACCGAAGTCAGCGGCACCATGTCGCCCGTCACGCTGCGCACGAAATAGTCGCCGAGCTTTTCGGGGTTGTCGCGATAGATCTGCGGCACCTGCGGGATGATCTTGTAGGCGTTGGAGTCACGGTCGAACTTCGCCACTTCGTTGCCGCCCACCAGCAGCGTCAGCGTCCGGCCGATGTCGCTGATCGGAATGTTGAGTGCTGCCGCGCGGTCGCGATCGATGGTGATCGAGGTCTGCGGCGAGTTGTACGACATCGAATTCTGCACGACGATGAAGCGACCGGAGGCCTGGGCCTTCTGCTTGATCTCCTCGGCAACCTCGAACACCTTCGCGGATTCTCCGGTCGAGCGAACCACGACGGCGATCGGCAGGCCGCCGCCGGAGCCCGGCAATGTCGGCGGGGCGAAAACGAAGGCTTCCACACCGGCGACCTTCTTCAGGCGCTCGGTGATGTCGGCCTGGATCTGCTTGGACGAGCGTGCCCGTTCGGCCCAGTCCTTGAAGGCGAAGCCGACGAAGGCGCTGTTGGTTGCGCTGCCGAAGGCAACGGCGGAGAACAAGGCGCGCGTTTCGGGAATGTCCTTCACCAGGCCGAGCATCTGGTTGACATACGCTTCGGTGTAATCCGAGGTGGCGTATTGCGGCCCCGTCACGATCGAAAGCAGGAAGCCCTGATCTTCTTCGGGTGCCAACTCGGTCGAGGTCTTGGTGAACATGAAGCCGGTCACCCCGACCAGGGCGATGACGATGAGCAACGTCACCCACCGGGCCTGCAGTGATCTGGTGACCAGACGCTCATAGACGTTCTCGATCCGCGTGAACGTGCCGTCGACGATCTTCTGGAAACGGCTGTGCGAGCCTGCCTTGAGAAGGCGCGCCGACATCATCGGGGTGATGGTCACGGCGATGATGCCGGAAATGACCACAGCGCCTGCCAGCGTCACCGCGAATTCACGGAACAGCGAGCCGGTCAGGCCGCCGGTGAAGGCGAGTGGCGCGAACACCGCGGCCAGCGTGATCGTCATGGCCACGACCGGCGAGAAGATTTCGCGCATGCCGGCGAAGGCGGCCTGCATGGGCGTCATGCCTTCTTCGATGTGGCGGTGGACGTTCTCCACCACAACGATCGCGTCGTCGACGACCAGACCGATGGCCAGAACCATGGCCAGCAGCGAAAGCAGGTTGATCGAGTAGCCCATGAAATAGAGGATGAAGCAGACGCCGATCAACGACAGCGGGATCGTGATGATCGGCATCAGCACCGAACGGAACGAGCCGAGGAACAAGAGGATGACGACCACGACGATGGCGACGGCCTCGGCGATGGTCTTGTAAACCTCGTCGATGGAGGCGCTGATCTGTTCCGTCGAATCGTAGACGACCTGGATCGTCATGCCCTTCGGCAGCGTTTCCTGAATGACCGGTACCAGCTTTTGGACCGCGCTCGCCGTCGTCAGCGGGTTGGCTGCCGGCGTCGGGAAGATGGCCAGGAAGGTACCCGGCTTGGCGTTGAAGGTCACGCGTGTGTCGGTGTTCTCGGCACCGAGCTCGACACGGGCCACGTCGCGCAGGCGCACGACATTGCCGCCGACCGAGCGAATGGGCAGCGCCGAAAAAGCTTCCGGCGTCTGCAGCGTCGAACGCACGGTGATCGACGAGATCACATACTCGTTCTCGGTTTTTCCGGGGGCGGAGAGGAAGTTCGAGTTGTTGATGGCACTGACTACTTCCGCGGCGGTGACGCCGCGGGAAGCCAGCTTGACCGGATCGATCCATACCCGCATCGAATATTGCTGGGCACCGAAGATCTTGACGTCGGCGACGCCTTCGACCGTGGTGATGCGCGGGCGCACGACACGTTCGATGTACTCGGTCAGCTGCTCCTTGGTCATGTTCGGATTCTGCATCGAGATGTACATCATCGCGAAGGAATCGCCCGTGCCCTTGACGATGACCGGGTCCTTGGCTTCCGAAGGCAGGTCGCCGCGCACGCCCTGTACCTTCGACAGCACTTCGGCCAGTGCGACATCCGGGTTGGCGCCGAGCTTCATCTTAACCGTCACCGTGCTGGCCGAAGGCGCGCTCGATGAGGTGACGTAGTCGATGTTTTCCGTCGAGGCGACGGCGCGCGCGATCGGGGCCGAGATGAAGCCCTGGATCAGGTCGGCGCTGGCGCCCGGATAGGCGGTCGTCACCGTGATCGCGGTTTCTTCGACCTTCGGATACTGCCGGATCGCGAGGTTGAAGATGCCCTGAAGCCCGACGAGCAGGATCATGGCACCCAGCACCGTCGACAGGACGGGCCGTTTGATGAACAGATCGGAGAAACTCATTGGGCGGAAGCCTTCTTCTCGACCGGCTTGCTGGGGTCGATCGTGTTGTCGACCTTGACGTGGGTGCCGTTGCTCAACCGGTTCTGACCGGCGGTGACGACATCGTCGCCCGCCTTGACGCCCTCGACGATTTCGGCGACGCCGCCGAAGCGACGGCCAACCTTGACGAAGACCTGATTGGCGACGAGGGCAGGGCCTTCAGCGGCCGGCTTCTGCTCGGATGCCGCCGCAGCGCCCGTGGCGGGCTTGGCTTCAGCGGCCTTGTCGGCGGGCTGTGCCGCTGCGTCTTTGGGCTTGGCCGGAACGACGACATAGATGTAGTCGCCATAGAGGCTGGTGGTCAGCGCCGTCTGCGGAACGGTCAGGACATTGTCCTCCTTCGGCAGTTCGACGCGCACCTGCACGAACTGGCCGGGGCTCAGCCGTCCTTCCGGATTGTCGATGCGCGCGCGCACCGAAACCAGTCGGCTCGCCGGGTCGATCTTGGGATCGATACCGGTGACCACGCCCTTGAACGACAAGGCGTCCGACGTCGGGCCAAAGCTGACCGGCTGGCCGACCTTCAGCTTCTCACGCTGCTGTTCGGGAACAGTGAAGTCGACGCGCATCGTATCCATATCCTGCAGGGTGACGATGGCGTTGCCGGGCTGCACGAACTGGCCGAGGTCGATCTTCGGGATACCGGCAATGCCGGCGAACGGTGCCTTCAGCAGCTTGAGGTCGGCCGTTGCCTGCGCCTTCGCAACCTGCGCGATCGAGGTCTCGGCATTGGCATTAGCGGTGTCGAGCGCGGATTCGGTACCGACGCCGGTCTTGCGCAGTGCTTGGGCACGAACCAGCGCCTGCTGGTCGAGCGTTGCCTTGGTCTTGGCTGCGGCAAGGTCCGCCTGTTCGACGGCGTCGTCGAGCCGAACCAGAAGCTGGCCGCTCTCGATGCGGTCATTGGCCTTGAACATGATTTCCTTGACCACGCCCGACGTTTCCATCGTCAGGTCGACGCCCATCGAGGCGCCAACCGTGCCGATCGCCTCGACGCCGGGCGTCCAGGTGGTCGGCTCGACTTTGTTGGCCGAAACCGTCAGCACATTGACCGGCATGTTGGCGAAGAACTGGGCGATCATCTTGTCGCGGAAGAAATTGAACCAAACAATGCCGCCGGCCACCAAGGCCACCAGGACAAGCAGGATGAAACGGAGGATGTAGCGCTTGATCATGGGATCCCTCGAGCGGCGCGTGGCAATTACAATCGAATCAAAAATAGCCAGGCGCGCATCGTGCGAAAACCCGGCCGACATTTTTCGACGCCTTACTGTACCGTCTGGACGGTCTTGTCAATTGCGCCTAGCATGCCTTATAGGCGGGATAGATGAAGAAACAGCGAGCAAATTCACGCGAAAAGATACTCGCGGCGGCAGCCGACGTGGCTCGGGAATCGGGGCCAGGCAATTTGTCGCTGGACGCCGTGGCCCAACGCGCCGGCGTCTCCAAAGGCGGTCTTCTCTATAATTTCCCGACCAAGGCCAAGCTGATGCAGGCGTTGGTCGAGCACTATCTCCAGGAGTTCCAGGAAGCGCTGGAAACGACCCGGAAAGCCTGTGGCCAGGGCAATCTTCTGGCCGCTTACGTGAAGCTCTCGGCAAAGAAGTTCGAAGAAGATCAGCCGCCATCCTCATGGATATTCTCGGCGATTGCCGAGGATCCCGATTTTCTGGCGCCCATGCGCATCTTCCAGCGCCAGCTCTTCGACCGGCTGAAAGCGGAAACGCCCGATTTCGAAGCACTGCTGCTCACCTACTTTGCCGTCGAGGGGATGCGCAGCGCTAACCTCTTCGACTTCCAGGTCCTGTCCGAACAGGAGCGCCGCTCCTTGGTCACGTCGTTGTTGTCGGTCGCCAAGGGCAACCTCGCCCCTGTCCCCGCGCAAGCGCTCAACTGATCGGCGATTGGCCAGCGGCGTCAGTGCGTCGGGGCGTCCTTCGGTGGCAGCGGAAAACTCATCCTGAACAACGCGCCGGGACGGCCGTCGAGCACTTCGATGCGGCCGCCATGCAACTGCATGATCTCCTGCACGAGATTGAGGCCAAGCCCGGCGCCATGGTCATGCGGGCGTAGGCGGTAGAAGGGCTGGAAGATCTTCTCGCGCTCGCCTACCGGCACGCCTTCGCCTTCGTCGAGAATCTCGATGACCGCCGGCCGGGTGACGCCGATGGTGATCCTGCCCCGATTGCCGCCATGCTCGATGGCGTTCTGCACCAGGCTGGTGACGGCGCGTTCGATCGAGGCGCGGTCGCCTGTCGCAGGCAGTGTTTCGACCATCGGTTCGAACGCCATTTCATAGCCCGACGAAAAGGCCATTGGCGCAAGGTCGACGACGACGCTGCGGGCAATCTCGACCAGGTCGAGCGGGCCGAAGCGTTCGACCTGCCGGCCGAGCCGCTGCAGGTCGAGGAGCTGGTCGGTCAGCGTCGACAGCCGGGCGGCATCGCGCAGCACCCTGGCCCGTTCCGGTGTCGGCGGCAGCGAAGCGACGCGCGTGTTGAGGATGGCAACCGGCGTGCGCAGTTCATGTGCCGCGTCGGTCAGGAAGCGGCGGTGGCGTTCGTAACCGGTGTCGAGGCGCACCAGAGCGTCGTTCACCGCATTCACCAGCGGCGTGACCTCGGTCGGAACATCCTTCAGCGGCAGCTGCACGCCGCGCTTGTCGATGTCGATCTGTCCGGCTTCGCTGGCCGCAGCGCCAAGACCCCTCAGCGCACCGCGCACCACCCACGGCGTCACGAAAAGAGTGGCAAGAGCCATCACGCCAACCACCGGTAGGATCACGACCAGGAAAAAGTCCCATCCGGCCAGCGCCATCCGGGTCCAGGAAAGCTTGCCATCCGTGCCGGCCAGGATCTGCACCGTGCCGGCCCCGGTGTCGTCTTCCCAAGCGACGATGCCGGCTGGTCGGTCGGCCTTGCCCATCGTCCAGGAAAAGCGTGCGTCGCTGATGTTGTCGAGCTGGTTGGCGAACGGTGCCATTGCCGGCGGGATCGTGCCTTCCCTCAGCATGTTGCCCTGTTTGTCGCGCACCACGTACCAGAGGTTCTTCTCGGTCTTGCGCAGCTCGGCAAGCTCGCGGGTCGGTTTCAGTATCAGCTTGCCGCCGGCGTCTCTGCTCAGCGCATCCTTGATCACGTCGGCCGTGCCGCCCTCATAGTCATTCATGTTGGCGGCGCCGAACATGACCAGCGCCACCAGAAGCAGCGGAATGAGCAGCGTGATCAGGATGCCCTGCAGCACGGCGATGCGCAGGACAAGGCTCCATTTCAGCGAGCGCGGACGGCGGGGCTTGCGCAAGATCATGACGTTTCGCGCAACAGGTAGCCGACGCCGCGCACACCGTTGATGGTGACGCCGACGCCGGCCTCGGCCAGCTTGCGGCGCAGGCGCGAGACATGGGTGTCGAGCGCGTTGGACTGGATTTCGTCATCCAGACCGAACACGGCCTCCATGAGCGTCTCCCGCTGCACCATGCGGCCCATGCGCCGCATCAGTGCCTCCAGAACCAGGAGTTCGCGGCGCGGCAGGGCCAGCGGTTCGCCGCGGATGGTGGCCTCGCGGTGGCCGACGTCGAAGGCAAGATCGCCGGCGCGGATCACTTGCGAATGCACGGCGGCCGGCCGGCGCAACAGTGCGCGCAGCCTGGCCATCAGTTCCTCGAAGGCGAACGGCTTGGCCAGATAATCGTCGGCGCCGACATTCAACCCGTCGACCTTGTCGGCGGTGTCGCCACGCGCCGTCAAAACCAGAACCGGCGTGGCACTGCCGCCAACACGCAGTTTGGTCACCAGCGAAAGCCCATCGCCGTCCGGCAACTGGCGGTCGAGCAAGACCGCGTCGTAGTTGTCGAGCGCGATGAAATCCTCGGCCTCGATCAGCGAAGCGGCATGATCCACGACCATGTCATGCCGCTTCAGCGCCACGCGCAGTGCTGCTGCCATTTCCGGTTCGTCTTCGACCAAAAGGATACGCATCGCCGTCTCTTTTACTGAAGTCAGATGCGGCCCGCTACGATCTCTACATTGCGTCAGCATGGCAAAAAATTTCGGGTTCGAAGCATCGAAATTCGTTGCGACCCGCAGATTTTCGCAATGTTTGCGCAATCCAGCGGCCGCAAACAGCGCCCCATCGGCTGGCGTTCGATTCGCCGGCAGTTCGATTTCGGATCGAGGATGGATATGCAAACCAACGATGCTTTCTCTTTTCTGATGGCCTGGGCGGCGGCGCCATTCAGAATTGGATCGGTAACCCCTTCCAGTGCCACTTTGTCGGCGCTGATGACCAAGGAAGTCGGTCCGGACACCGGTCCGGTCCTGGAACTTGGACCCGGCACAGGGCCTTTCACGCGTGCCTTGATCGAAAAAGGCGTCAGGGAAAACGACCTGACCCTGATCGAGGCCGACAGCGACTTCGCCGCCATGCTCACCAAGCGTTTTCCGGCGGCGCGCATTTTCGAAATGGATGCGACGGGGCTGCGCCATATGGCGCTGTACAACGGCCCAGTGCTGGGCGCCGCGATCAGCGGCTTGCCGTTCCGGTTGATTTCGCCGCGCCGTACGCGGCTGATCCTGGAAGGCGTCTTCGCCAACCTGCGCCCCGGTGCCTCGCTTTACCAGTTCACGCTCGGTCTGCGTTGTCCGATCGACCAGACATTGCTCGACCAGCTCGACCTTCGTGCTACGCGGATTGGCCATACCTTGCTCAATTTCCCACCGGCCACCGTCTATCGCATCAGCCGCATTCCGGTCACCAAGTCCTACGATTGGCGCTACGCGTGACCGGGCCGGTTCCAGCCATCCTGAGCTTTGGTCTTCTGGGCGTGTTCTGTATCGCGTCCGTCGAGAAGATCTTCCCGGCGCCGCCGTCCCATATCGTCCTGCTGTTTCTCGGCATGACGGCGGCGCCGGATATGGGCTGGCTGGCGCTGTTGCTCGCCGTCACCGTTACCGGTTCCATCCTCGGGTCGCTGTTCTGGTACCTGATGGGGCGTCGGCTCGGTGAAGCGCGCGCCGAAGCGCTGGTCGGGCGTTTTGGCAAATATGTCTTCCTGCCGCCGACGGCCTACCGCAAGCTGGCGGAGGCCTATCGCCGCAATGCCTTTCGGGCCTCGCTGGTGGCGCAGCTGGTGCCGACCGTGCGCAACTATCTCGGCATTGGCGCCGGCGCGCTGCGTCTGGCGGTGCTCCCTTTCGCTGCCGCAACTTTACTCGGCGCTGTGCTCTGGAATTCCGCGTTCCTCAGTCTCGGCTATCTGATGCGCGGGGGCGACCACAATCTGGTCTCCGTCGGGTTCCGCATCATCGTCATGGTCGTTGTCGTCGAAGTGCTTTTCTTCCTAGGATTGCGTTACCGGGCGGTGCGTCGGCGCAGCGAGGAAGCAGTCCACGGTTGAGCGCTGACGATCGCGCTTGACCGCTTTCCTTCGCGCTCCCGCCAGTGTTTATTCGGCGGCATGGCATTCACTCTCCGGCAGCTTCAGTTCTTTGTCGCCGTTGCGGATCAGGGTTCGGTTTCCCGCGCGGCGCAGAAACTCTCCATATCGCAATCCTCCGTCACCGAAGCGGTCAAGGAACTGGAGACCGATCTTGGCGTCGAGCTTTTCGAGCGCCATTCGCGTGGCCTCAACATCACGCATAAGGGACACCAGTTCCTGCGCCACGCCACCAAGATCCTGTCCGACGTGTCGGATGCACGGCGCACCTTCCTGGGTGAACAGGCTGCAACCAAAGGCCGGCTCCAGCTCGGCGTCACCTCGATGGTCGCCGGCTATGTGCTGTCCGATATCCTGGCGCGATACCGCCGTGCCTACCCCGGCGTCGAGATTTCGGCGATCGAGGACAATGGCGACTATCTCGAACACCTCCTGGTCGGCGGCAAGCTGGACGTCGCGGTCATGGTGATCTCGAACCTGCGCGATCGCACCGCGCTTCAGTCGGAAATCCTCGAAGTTTCGGCCTATCGCTTGTGGATGCCGCTTGGCCACAAGCTGAACGGCGCCGACATCATCGGCGTCGACGACATTGTCAGCGAACCGCTGATCATGCTGACCATCGACGAGATCGAGGAGAATACAGGCAAGCTGCTGGCCGCCATCGGCGCCAAGCCGCATGTCGCCTTCCGCACGCGATCGGTGGAGGCGGTCCGCAGCCTCGTCGCGACCGGAGCCGGCGTCGCGCTGCTGCCGGACCTGATCTACAGGCCGTGGTCCTTGGAAGGCGACCGCATTGAATCGCGGGATGTCTCGGGTTCGCTGCCGGTGGTGCAGGTAGGCATGGTCTGGCGGCGCGGATCCGGCCTGCCGCAGCCGGCGCGCGACTTCATCGGCATCGCGCAGTCACAGCGCACCATACGCCAGCGAACATAGTCGCGCGGGCTGCTTGCAGACCATCGCCTCAGGCAAGCAGTGCCCGCCTCAAAGCCGATTTCCCCGGTCGGCGACGCCGATGGCTTCCGCCCTGAACGGGCCGCTCGGCGCGGCCTCGAAGCGACCTGCTCCAGCAAGCCTGACGGCACGCCGGAAGGTGGGGCACTCCATGGGGTGAGGGGCGGGGCACCGTGCCGCGTGGCGCAGCCCGTCGCGCATCGCGATCAGACGCTGGATGGTGCGGTCCAGTTCGTCCGCCTTGGCGACAAGCCTCGCGCGGTCGAACGCTGGCAGGCCATTGGGCTTCAGCATCTTGCCGATTTCGTCGAGCGCGAAACCGCCGGCGCGACCAAGCGCGATCAGGGCGAGCCGCTCCAGCACGGACGGGTCGAACAGGCGGCGCAGGCCCTTGCGGCCGATCGAGGCGATGAGGCCTCTTTCCTCGTAGTAGCGGAGTGTCGAGGC
Source organism: Mesorhizobium sp. 2RAF21 (assembly GCF_052115345.1). Taxonomy (NCBI): domain Bacteria; kingdom Pseudomonadati; phylum Pseudomonadota; class Alphaproteobacteria; order Hyphomicrobiales; family Phyllobacteriaceae; genus Mesorhizobium; species Mesorhizobium sp. 2RAF21. The sequence continues at coordinate 192,701 of NZ_JBFRGM010000006.1, forward strand.
CGGCAGACCGGCACGGCGCGAGACCTCGACGATATCCATGTCTTTCATGCTTGACCTCAAGTCGACTTGAATTCGTAAAGTGCCCCCGACGACAAATTTGCGCAACGCGAAGCGAGATACCGATGTCCGAATCCAAGCAGTCGAACGCGCAGCAGGCCGATCTCTGGAATGACGCCAGCGGCAAGGCCTGGGTCGAACTGCAGCCGGTGCTCGACCAGGTGCTGGAGCCGTTCGAGCGTTTGCTGGCGGACATCGCCGATCCTGGCGTGGGAGACACTGTTCTCGACGTCGGCTGCGGCGCCGGCGCCACCACCATGGCGATGGCCCGCAGGATCGGCGTCTCCGGGCACTGCACTGGTCTCGACATCTCGCAGCCGCTGGTCGCCCTGGCGACTGCGCGCGCGAAGGCGCAAGGTCTGGCGAATGCCTCGTTCGTCCGGGGTGATGCACAGATCTACGCGCTCGACGCCGCCCGCTTCGACGCGGTCATCTCGCGGTTCGGCGTCATGTTCTTCGATGACCCGATTGCCGCCTTCGCAAACGTCAGGAAAGCAACGCGATCCGGCGGAAAACTGGCGTTCGTTGCGTGGCGCAGCCCCGCGGACAACGATTTTATGACGGCCGCCGCGCGGGCGGCGATGCCGCTCCTGCCGCCCAGGCCGGCATTCGATCCGGATGCTCCCGGACAGTTCGCCTTTGCGGACGCTGGCAGGGTCGAGAGCATCCTGCGGGCGAGTGGCTGGTCGGCGATTGGAATCGAGCGGGTGGACATGGCCTGCCAGATGGCCGAAGGCGACCTTTTGACCTACGTAACACGGATGGGGCCGGTCGGCGCTGCCCTGCGCGAGGTGGACGAGGCAACCGCCGCAAGGGTCAAGGCTGTCCTGATCCCGGCATTCGCTCCCTATCTGAAGGACGGCACCGCGCGCTTCACCGCCGCCAGCTGGCTGGTCACCGCACAGTCCTGAAACGGGTATCGTGGCGGCGAGGCGGTATCGGAAAAACCGATATCGCCTTTCTGATAAATGAATTTGCGAAAGCTTCGATTTCACGACACCTTCCTCATCAGGGAGCAAAGCCGCCGTCAGAGCGCGGCCCCTGCAGATGGGAGACGACGATGAATTCATTCCTGAAATCATGCACTGCCCTGACGATTGCGCTGACCTTCGCTGGCCAGGCCGTCGCGCAGGAAGCCCTCAAGGAAGTGGGCAAGGGGGAAGGCAAGCTCAACATCGTTGCCTGGCCCGGCTATATCGAGCGCGGCGAGACCGACAAGGGCTATGACTGGGTCACGGATTTCGAGAAGAAGACGGGCTGCAAGGTCAACGTCAAGACCGCCAACACCTCCGACGAGATGGTGTCGCTGATGAATGAAGGCGGCTTCGACCTCGTCACCGCCTCGGGCGACGCGTCGTTGCGCCTGGTTGCCGGCAAGCGCGTGCAGCCCATCAACACCGATCTGATCCCGAGCTGGAAGACCGTCGACGACCGCATCAAGGATGCGCCATGGTTCACGGTCGACAGCAAGCACTATGGCGTGCCCTATCAATGGGGTCCCAACGTGCTGATGTACAACACCAAGGTTTTCAAGGACGCACCGAAGAGCTGGAACATCGTCTTCGAGGAGCAGACCCTGCCGGACGGCAAGTCCAACAAGGGGCGTGTCCAGGCCTATGACGGCCCGATCCACATCGCCGATGCTGCCAACTATCTGATGTTCCACAAGCCGAACCTTGGCATCAAGAGCCCCTACGAGCTCAACGAGGACCAGTACAAGGCTGCGCTCGACCTGCTGCGCGTGCAGCGCACTTTGGTCGGCCGCTATTGGCACGATGCCGCCATCCAGGTCGATGACTTCCGCAACGAAGGCGTCGTCGCCTCGGGCTCCTGGCCGTTCCAGGTGAACACGCTGGTTGCCGCCAAGCAGCCGGTCGCCTCGACCATTCCGGAAGAAGGCGCCACCGGCTGGGCCGACACCACCATGATGGAGGCTGACGCTGCCAACCCGAACTGCGCCTATATGTGGCTCGAGCATTCGCTGTCGCCGAAGGTGCAGGGTGATGTCTCCGCCTGGTTCGGCTCGCTTCCCGTCGTGCCGGCCGCCTGCAAGGGCAACGAGCTCCTGACCGACGAAGGCTGCAAGACCAACGGCTTCGACCAGTTCGACAAGATCAAGTTCTGGCGCACCCCGGTCTCGAAATGTGCGAGCCAGAACGACCAGTGCGTGCCCTATTATCGCTGGGTCTCGGACTATATCGGCGTCATCGGCGGGCGCTAACCTCCCAACCCTCCCCTGCCGGGGAGGGTCGCCCCGCAGGGGCGGGTCGGGAGCCTCGGCGGACCTGAGCTTTCACCCGCCCTTCGGCGCAGCCTCTCTGGATAGAGAGGCAGTCGCGTCGGCCCTCAGCCTTTGAACAGGCGGGCAGGCATGATCTTATTACTCAATGATCGAAACCACGATGACCCCAGCAGTTTCCTTTCAGAAAGTGGCTCGTCATTTCGGCGCGGTGAAGGCTGTCGACGCGCTTGATCTCGACATCGTGGCAGGCGAATTCTTCGCCATGCTCGGTCCGTCCGGCTCGGGCAAGACCACCTGCCTGCGCCTGATCGCCGGGTTCGAACAGCCGACCGCCGGCACCATCTCCATCTTCGGAGAGCGGGCCGAGGGTGTTCCGCCCTATCGACGCAATGTGAACACCGTCTTCCAGGATTACGCTCTGTTCCCGCACCTCAACGTGCTCGACAACGTCGCCTACGGGCTGATGGTCAAGGGCATCGGCAAGACCGAGCGGCACAAGGCGGCGGAAGAGGCGCTGGCGCTCGTGCAATTGCCGGGCTACGGCGCCAGGCGCCCCGGCCAGCTTTCCGGCGGTCAACGCCAGCGCGTTGCGCTCGCTCGTGCCCTCGTCAACCAACCCAAGGTGCTGCTGCTTGACGAACCGCTCGGCGCGCTCGACCTCAAGCTGCGCGAGAACATGCAGGAAGAGCTGAAATCGCTGCAGAAAGCGCTCGGCATCACCTTCGTCTTCGTCACCCATGACCAGGGCGAGGCGCTGTCGATGGCCGACCGAGTCGCCGTCTTCAACGACGGCAAGATCATGCAGGTCGGCTCACCGCAGGAAATCTATCAGCGGCCGAAGACCCGTTTCGTCGCCGATTTCGTCGGCTCCTCCAACATGTTGCCGCCCGATTTCGTGCAGCGCTATTGCGGCCAGCGGCGCTGGGGCAGCCTGCGCCCGGAGGCGATCCGTGTCGCCCGCGCGGCCACCGGCGAAGCGGTTCAAGCGCGGGTTTCCGGCGTCAGCTATCTGGGTGCCGCAACCCGGCTGGCGCTCGACACCGAAGGCCTGCGCCTGCATGCCAGCGTGCCGTCCGGCACGACGGTCCCGGAGCAGGGCGATGCAGTGGTGCTCACCTTCAACCGCGACGCCATCCATCTGATGGACGAAGCGACATGAGTATCGCCGCCGTCACCGCCACCCGCGATGCGCCGGCCTCGGCCATCCTGCCCGCCCGCGGCGGCATATTGGGGGCGCTGTCCGATCTGTTCTGGCGCCGGCCGCGCTTCCTTTTGGTGCTGATGCTGATGCCGCCGCTGCTTTGGCTCGGCGTCGTCTATATCGGTTCGCTGTTCGCGCTGCTGTTGCAGAGCTTCTTTTCGATCGATGAGTTCTCCGGTCTGGTCAATCGTCAGTTCACGTTGAAGACCTATGCCGACCTGTTCCAGGCGGCCAATTTCGACATCATCGTCCGCACGGTCACGATGGCGACGCTGGTGACGCTGGCCTCCATCGCCGTTGCTTTCCCGATTGCCTACTACGCCGCCCGCTACGCCCAGGGCCGCTGGAAGGCGCTGTTCTATCTCGCGGTGATGCTGCCGCTGTGGTCCAGCTATCTCGTCAAGATCTATGCCTGGAAGCTGATCCTCGCCAAGGAAGGCATTCTCACCTGGTTCCTGGCCAAGCTGCACTTGATGTGGGTTCTCGACGGTTGGCTGGCGCTGCCCTATGTCGGCGGCAACTCGCTGTCGGTGTCGGCCACCGGCACCTTCATCGCCTTTGTCTATGTTTGGCTGCCGTTCATGATCCTGCCGATGCAGGCCGCACTTGAGCGCGTGCCCGGCAATCTGGTCGAGGCTTCGTCCGATCTCGGCGCCTCGCCCGGCCAGACCTTCCGCAACGTGCTGTTCCCGCTGGCGCTGCCGGGCATCGTCGCCGGTTCGATCTTCACTTTCTCCTTGACGCTCGGCGACTACATCATCCCGCAGATCATCGGCACCTCGCGCCTGTTCATCGGCCAGGCCGTCTATTCGCAGCAAGGCACCGCTGGCAACATTCCGCTGGCCGCCGCCTTTGCCGTCGTGCCCATCGTCATCATGGGTGTCTATCTATGGGGTGCCAAGCGAATGGGGGCCTTCGATGCGCTCTGATCGTGGCCAGTCGGCACCCCTTGGCCTGAAGATAGCCGCCGCCTGCGGCCTGCTCTTCCTGCACGTGCCCATCCTGCTCATCTTCGTCTATGCCTTCACGACGGAGGAAAAGAGCTATCAGTGGCCACCGCCCGGCCTGACCACCGAGTGGTTCGCCGTCACCTGGAACCGGCCGGATGTGTGGGCGGCGCTGTCGCTGTCCGTCAGGGTCGCGGCGATCTCGACATTGGTCGCGCTGATCCTCGGCACGCTGTGCGCGGCGGCCGTCTCACGCTCCCGCTTCTTCGGCCGCGAGGCGGTGTCGTTGCTCGTCATCCTGCCGATTGCCTTGCCCGGCATCATCACCGGCATCGCACTGCGCTCGGCCTTCGCGCTCACCGACATCCCGTTCTCGTTCTGGACGATCGTGCTTGGCCACGCCACTTTCTGCGTGGTCGTAGTCTATAACAACGCCGTCGCCCGCTTCCGCCGCACCTCCGGCTCGCTCATCGAGGCCTCCTACGATCTTGGCGCCGACGGGTTCCAGACCTTCCGGCACGTCGTGTTGCCCAACATCGCAACGGCGCTGCTTGCCGGCGGCATGCTGGCCTTTGCCCTGTCCTTCGACGAGGTCATCGTCACCACCTTCACCGCCGGCCAGCAGCAGACGCTACCGATCTGGATGCTGGAGGAACTGATCCGGCCGCGCCAGCGCCCGGTCACCAATGTCGTGGCCATGGTGGTCGTGCTGGTGACGCTGCTGCCCATCCTCTTTGCCTATTACCTCACCCGCGACGGCGACCAGGTCGCCGGGTCGGGCAAATAACGACCTTCGAAAGGGAGACTGTCATGGACACTGAGATGCTGATCGGCGCCACCTTCGAAAAAGGCGCGGAGGCGGAGGAAGCCGTGTTGAACCCGCGCACCGGCGCCACCATCCTCAGCCTGCCGGAGGCAAGCGAAGCGCAGATCGAGCGCGCCGTGGCGGCCGCCGAAAAGGCCTTCGCAACCTGGTCGCGCACCACGCCCGCACAGCGCTCCGCCTATCTTCTCAGGATCGCCGACCGCATCGAGGCCGAGGCCAAGGAATTCGCGGCGCTCGAAGCCCTGAATTGCGGCAAGCCGATCAACGCCGTGCTCAATGACGAGATCCCGGCGATCGTCGACTGCTATCGTTTCTTCGCCGGCGCGGTGCGTTCCATGCCCGGTCAGGTCGCCGGCGAATATCTGCCTGGCCACACCTCGATGGTCCGCCGCGATCCGATCGGCATCGTTGCGTCCATCGCACCGTGGAACTACCCGCTGATGATGGCCGCTTGGAAATTGGCGCCGGCCATTGCTGGCGGTAACACCGTGGTGTTCAAGCCATCGGAGCAGACGCCGCTCACTGCGCTCAAGCTTGCGCGCATTCTGGCTGACATTCTGCCCGAAGGCGTGGTCAACGTCGTGCTCGGTCGCGGCGAAAGCGTCGGCAGCCCGCTGATCAACCACCCCAAGGTCAACATGATCTCGATCACCGGCGACATCGCCACAGGCAAGAAGGTGCTGCAGGCGGCCGCGAAATCGGTCAAGCGCACGCATCTCGAGCTCGGCGGCAAGGCGCCGGTCATCGTCTTCGACGATGCCGACCTCGATGCCGTCGTCACCGGCCTGCGCGCCTTCGGCTACTACAATGCCGGCCAGGATTGCACGGCTGCCTGCCGCGTCTATGCCGGCAAGAAGATCTACGACAAGCTGGTTTCCAAATTGTCGTCGGCGGTCTCGACCATCCGGTACGATCGCCCGGACGATACCGAAAACGAGATCGGCCCGCTGATCTCCAGGCGCCAGCGCGACCGCGTCGCATCCTTCGTCGAACGCGCTTCCGAACTGAAACATATCGAGATCACCACGGGTGGCAAACCCGGAGACAGTTCGGGCTTCTACTTCCAGCCGACCGTCATTGCCGGTGCCTTGCAGGACGATGAGATCGTGCGCCGCGAGGTGTTCGGCCCGGTCGTTTCCGTCACCCGCTTCTCCGATGTCGACGAAGCGGTCGGCTGGGCCAATGACAGCGACTACGGCCTTGCCTCGTCGGTCTGGACCAAGGACGTCTCGCGTGCCATGGCCACCGCCGCCCGCCTGCAATATGGCTGCACCTGGATCAACACCCACTTCATGCTGACCAACGAGATGCCGCATGGCGGCCTGAAGCAGTCCGGCTACGGCAAGGACATGTCACTCTACGCGCTGGAAGACTATACGGCCGTGCGCCACGTCATGGTGGCGCATGGATAAGGTTCTTCTCCCCGTCTACGGGGAGAAGGACGAGGGAGCGCTACTCCACCACGCGGAAGATTTGCCAGAGACTGGAGCCTGACACGACATAGGGCTCCATCTCCTTGCCCCATTTGGTATGCGCGTCGATTTTGCCGATCTTGGCGAAAAACTCCTCCAGCCGGGCGAGACTCTCGACCTGGTGATGGGTCTCGATCGTCGCTTCTCGTGCGCCGATCGATCCGGTCATGATCTGGAATTTGAGATCGGCGATGTTGACCTGTGAGCCGATCTCGCGCTCCCATTTCCGCATCAGCTCGAGCACGGTCTGCTTTTGTCCGAACTTGGCGTCGATCTGCCATCTGGCGCTGAACATGCTGGGGCTCCTCCCGTGATTTGCGGCTCGAAGATCATCCCCGGCCGCTGAAACAGAGCCCATCCCGTTTCGATCGGGATGGGCAGGCTCGTTGTCGATCTATTCGTCCCAGGCTTGCACGACTGTCTGCCGGGCGATGAGACCGTTCTTCAGCTCAAGCATCGCCGCGCAAAAAACCTTGGTGCCGTCCGGGTAGGCGCAGGCTTGCGTGAAGGCGAGGCTGTCGCCCTCGGCGATGGTGGTGTCGACCTTGTGCGTCATCGCACGGCTGCAGATGTCGTCCCAGAAAGTGCTGATTGCCGCGCGGCCGCGGACTTCGCGCGGCTTGCTCGGCGGATTGTTGCGGTCGATCACCCGCACCAGCGCATCGTCGGCGTAGAAGCTCGACAGCAGCTTGCCGTCGCGGCCCTCGATCGCCTTCTTGATCGCTGCGCCATCCACTGCTTTTGTCTTGGTCAGCATTTTGATCTCCATGGCCCGTTTGATCCGGGCGTTCGTGTTGATCGGATGCTGCCCGGCGCGCCTCGCCGGGCAGCTTTTCGTCACTGCGACTTCGCCTTGACGGCGGCGAACAGGTCATCCGTCTGCTTCTTGAAGGTGGCCAGGTCGACCTGGCTGCCGTTGAGCATCGTCGACCAGTGGCGCACGATCGCTGCCATGGCCACGGCCTCCTTGATCTCCTCGTCGCTCGCGCCATTGGCCTTGGCCGCCAACGTGTGGAAGTAGATGCAGTACTGGCAGGGGATCTGCGAAGCCACGGCCAGCCCCATCAGTTCCTTGGTCTTGCCGTCGAGCGCGGTCTTGGGATTGAGCTGAACCCCTTTGATTTCGGCCCAGGCGCCGGCAACGGCAACGTCCGGCAATGTCTTGAACATGTCGGGCACCGAGCCGAACGTGGCCTGGATGTCCTTGTAGGCGGCGGTTGCCGAAGCATCTTCGGCCCGCGCCGGCGTGACGACCAGCAATGCGCCTGCCGCCAATGCAAGCAATCCGGTCTTGCTAATCGATTTCAGCATTTCATCCTCCATTCGCAGCGCCGCAACGGCGACATCGCCTGGCCTGCATGGAGCAAACCGTAGTCCTCAAGGAGCCTGGCCGCTTCGCTCGAAAGCGCCATGGCTGTCATGGCCCGTCCGGGCCAGTGTGCCTGGCCGAAAAAGCCGCCGCAGCCGCCCGCGATGGCAGGTCGAGCTTGAGCAATATGTTGGCGACATGCCGCTTCACGGTATGCTCGCTGAGCTTCAGTTCGGCGGCGATCGCCGCGTTGCTCTTGCCGTCGGCGATAAGGCTCACCACCTCGCTTTCCCGCGCCGTCAGGGTTGCCGGCTCCAAGGGGTGGGTTTTGGGACGGCAGGCCGGTTCCAGATGCTGTTCGGAGGTTGCCTGGACCACCGGCAACGGCTCGCCCAATTCGTCGAGGCTGACGCGGCCCGCGTCGACGAAGTGGAGGCCGGAGCCCACCGCAAGTTCGGCGACCAGCCGCGAAGCGATTATGTCGCCGCGCCCGGCATGGCTGGCGAGTTGCATCGTTACCCTTGCTGTCAGGCCGGTCGGCTGGCCGCGCAATTCGATCTCTCCGACATGCGCGCCCTGCGCGCTCGCCACCCCGATCTGCTGCGCCGCTTCGCGCAACGCCGCCGCGCAGCGTATGGCGCGTGCCGGTCCGTCGAAGCGCGCCATCATCATCTCGCCATGCGTGCCTGCGACGCGCCCGCCATAGCGACCGACCAGCAACCGCCACGTCACGTGGAAGCGCTGGCTCCGCTCACTCCACATGCGGTCGCCAAGCCCGGCCGTGTCGTAGATCCGCGTCGCCAGCAGCGCGGAGAGCACGCGCTCGGTGTCGGCTACCGCCGGTTGGCCGGTTAGGAATTCCTCGACGAGGTCGGCCACCCGGTCGACGTCCCCGGTCCACACCGGATGATCGCGCCCGGGTATCTCGACGAGCCTGGCGCCCGGAATCTTCCTGGCGAGGAAGCGGCTGGCCTCCAGGTCGACGCGCACGTCGTTGCGGCGATGGATCAGCAGCGTCGATGCGCGGATCATCGGGAGGATGCCACGCACGTCGATCCCTGCATTCATGCGGGCGAGTGTAGCTGCGGCAGTCGGGCTGGCCGACAGCCGCTCGAACCGTGCCCACCATTGGATAAAATGCGCATCGTCCACGCGCCCTGGCGCGAAATTCGGCAAGGTTGCGCCAGTACCCCACGAGGTCTCGGCCGTTTCGATGAAGGCTTCCAGATGCTCTGGCGGCATCACCCATTTGTGGAAATGCGCGTAGCCGCCATAGAGAACCAGCGCCCGCGTTCGCTCCGGATAGGTGGCGGCGAACAGCATCGCCATCGGCGCGCCTTCCGAGGCGCCGAGCAGCGCCGCTCTGCCGCTGCCGGCGGCGTCCATCACCGCGCGTACATCGTCCATGCGGGTTTCGAGGCTGGGCAGGTGACGGCTGTCAACGCGGTCGGAAAGCCCGGTGCCGCGTTTGTCGAACAAGATCAGTCGCGAGAAGGCGGAGAGCCGTTTCAACAGGCGGCTGTAGCCCTCGTCTTCCCAATGCAGGTCGAGATTGGAGATGTAGCCCGGCACGAAGACGAGATCGAACGAACCCTGACCGACCACCTGATAGGCGATCCGCACATCCCCGCTGCGCGCGTATCTGGTCTCGATCGGCCTCACGCGACTGCCTCGCCCGGCCAGACAACATTTTTGGTCCCAGCAGACCCTGCCTGCTGGGGTAGACACATTTTAGAGACCGAAAATACACCCATTCCGCCATCGGTGCATCGTAGCTTTTGTTGGTAGGGGATGGGTCGTTGGTTTCCTTCCGCCTGATGTCGCCATCCGGCATTTGGAACAGTTGCCCGTACGCAGGTAAGTGCTGACGGAACCACCCTACTCGCAGCGGAGTGTGACCGTTCCTTGATAGCTGCCGGCGGCGTAGATGCCCGAGCTCTTGGTGGCGATCACTCGATTTGAACGCTGTGTGGGCCGTTCAGAATCTTGACCGGAGTGTTTTGCGGCTGGTCGGTGCTGCTGCCGTCGATGCGGAACACCGTACTGAAGCTGACATTGGTGCCGCCACCGGAGGGCGCGCTGGAAAAGCTGGCCGGCGGCACCACGGACAGGGCGAAGCAGTTGAGCAGCTGGACGAGGCTGCACAACACGCCGAGCAGACCTGGCTGGATGGTGATCGACGCCGCGGCATAGCCGTTGCTGGCCGTCTTGGAACTCAACACGGACGCGTTGGCATTGGTCGTCATGGTTCCGGTCTTCGTCACCATGATGGTGCACGTGCCGTCCACGGCGGCTGACGCGGAGTTGCTGACCAGTGCCGATATGACGAGCAGCGCCATCAGGCGCAGCAAGGCGATGCGGAGGAAGTCGCAAGCCATCATTGGCACTCCGTCCGGCTATTTGCCGCCGTCACCACGGGCGCTCCAGCCCTCCGATACCCAGTTCTTGCGCTGTGCCTTGACCTGATGTTTCACGGCGGCGGTGGCGGGGGCTGCCTGCTTCGTCGAGCCGGTGGACATGCCGGCGTCGGGGCCGACGCCCATTTTCATCAGATCGAGCTCTATCTGCAGGCGCTCGACCTCAAGATTGTAGAGCCTGGAGCAATCCAGCCGTTTCGGCCTGCTGCCCAGCGGTATCACCACCCTGCCGTATGCGGCCATGTCCTGCGTTGTGACCGCCGCGCTGTTCCTGATGACGCCCATGTCGAGATAGGCGCCGGAGCCGGAAATCGACGAACTGCAGGTCGTGCCGTCCGCAGCGCGTACCTCATCCTGCCCTTGCGGGAGCGTAACCCCGGGCAGGTCGAAGCCGTTCTGGTTCTGGACGAGCTTGTAAACGTCTTCCGCATGGGCCTGCCATCCGCTGGTCCCCGTCACCAGAAGCGTGGTCAGGAGCGCCTTTGTCCAAGAAATTTTCCGCATATCTGTGCCCTTATCTGGGTTTGATCATTTGGAAACGGGATGCTTTCAGTGCAGATCCGAACCTTGCGTTCGCTCGTGCCGTTGAAGGGAACGACGACGAGAACCGGACGCGAGGCATCGCCTCCAAGCATGAACTCGGAAGGGCTGACGCGGGCGTCCTTGACCGGATAAAAATCCTGGTCATAGACGCGCACCGAGATTTTGATGCGTTGCTTGTAGGGGTTGGCCGGGTAGACGCGCACCGCGAAGACATTGGAGAAGCTCATGATTTCGCCGCGCATCGGCGACATCGACTGGGCTGAAACCGCTCCCGGAAGCGCGCACAACAGGGCCAAGGGCCCGTACAGGCACTTGCTGATCATCAATTGTCCCTTTCGAACTGGATTAGGGTTCGCAGCGAACCGTAACCGTCGCCTGGTAGTTGCCTGCCACGAATGTGTCCGTGCCGGTCTTGGCTCCGGCCAGATTGACGGTCACCAATGATGTCCCCGGTGCCGTCAACGCGTGGGAAGCGGTGCCCTCGGGGAAGTTATGCGCGCCGGAAACCGCGTAGGTCGGTGTCCAGGCGATGGTGCCGCTGTCGGCGGCCGGCGTGGTTACGCCCGTCGGGGCTGCGTCGACGCTGACCGTGACGCCGCCCGTGGTCGCGAGATTTGCCGTGCCTGCCGTGCCGCCGCTGTTGTGCGAACTGAGGGACTGAAGATTTGGGCTGACGGTCATCGTGCCGTTGGCGCCGACAGTCAGCACGCAAACAGAAGTCACTGATCCATTGAAGATCACACCTTGCGTAGCGGCAAAGGAAGTAAAGGAAGATGCCGCAAGCCCAAGAAGCGCAAATCCAGGTAAAAAACCTTTCATGCGGAGAGCCCTCTCCTTACTGGATATTTGAAACGCTTAAACACAAGCAATCTCAAGTCAAGGCGTAAATGTCCACCTTCGCCTAGATGTACAATGTACGCCTATTTTATACTTTTTATTGAAAGGAGTTATTGTTTCGATTGTCTGTTTGTGGAATATATGTCTAATAGTTGTTATGCTAATTTAGGCATTGGAAAATAAAGCGTAGGAAGCCGTGCGGTTTATGCATGTGCCGCTACTGCGCAGGCCCCATGGCCGGGTGCCTAAAATTTTGACAGGTGGATTGTTTTCTGATCGCGGCGTGGGTGTCGATACTCGGCGACTCGCAAAGGACTCCGGCGTTTTTACTGTGTCAGACGGAGTAATGGCGGGCTGGTGAACAGCAATTCGCCGTCAAAATCAGGCCGCGGGCTTCTCTTCTGGCGCCGGGCGGCGAATCAGTGGTGACGCGGCAAGAACCAGTTCGTCGAAACCCTTGCCGCCAGCGTCGATCATCTCGAACATCTGCCGGCGCATGCGCGGTTCCCAGAACTTGTTGATGTGTTCAGCGACGCCGGCCACACCCTCCTCGCGGGGCTTGGAATGAAAGAAGGTCGCGATCTGGTTGGCCATGCGCACCAGCTTCTCCTTGGTGTTGGCGACATGGCTCTCATCATGCGACATGTTTGGAAACTCCACTGCTGACCCGCTCCGGGCGGGTGAAGATGTCGAACTCGTCGCCACGCACCAATGCAACCAGCGTCATGCCGGCTGCCTCGGCGGTGCGGATGGCGAGCGCGGTCGGCGCCGAAACGGCGATGATGAAGGGCGCGCCGATGGCCGCCGTCTTCTGCACCATCTCCACCGAAACGCGTGAGGTGACCACGACTGCGCCGACATTGCCTTCGATCCCGGCTTTCGCCAGCGCGCCGGCCAGCTTGTCCAGCGCGTTGTGGCGGCCGACATCCTCGCGTGCCGCCACGACGCCCTTGCCCGGCATGTAAAATCCGGCCGCGTGCACGGCGCCGGTCTCGGCGTGCAGGGGTTGCTGCTTCGACAATGCCTTGACCGCGCCGGTGATCTCGTCGGCCGTCAGCGTCAGCCTGGAGGCGTCGACCGCGTCAACGGAGCGCATCGCCTCCTCGATCGATTCAATGCCGCACAGACCGCAGCCGACCGGACCTGCCAGCCGGCGCCGCCGCGCTTCGAACCGCGTATTGGCTCTGTCTTTCAGCCGGATCTGGATGTCGATGCCGGCCTCGACGTCCTGCACTTCAATGGACTCGATTTCTTCAGGCGAGGCGATGATGCCTTCGGTCAGCGAAAAGCCCAGCGCGAAATCCTCGAAATCCGCCGGCGAGGCCATCATCACCGCGTGTGTCGTGCCGGCATAGGAAAGTGCGATCGGCGTTTCCTCGGGCACCATGCGGGCGGCAGCAGCGGTGCCGCCGGCGCGGCGGGCGATGCGGATGGTCGAACTGGTGGCCGGGCGGATGGTCATCGAGTCGATACAATCCAAGTTGGCTTCAACTCTGGAAGCTCCTGCGAAATGGCTACGAACGTATCGTAGTGACCATTTCCCATCAGATTGGCGACCATCTCACGCAACTTAGCAAAGTCGTCGTCCGCAATTCTGCCTTCGACCTCGCTCAGAAACCGATTCAGCTCTGCTCCTTGCCGTTCGCAAATAGCGAGGAGTTGCGAGTAGGCCTCTTTTTTCGAAATCTCCGCCAACGACGTCATTTCGCCTTCTATTCCGCGGCCTCGAGATGCCCCTTGATGCGCCGGCTCTGGCGCGCCTGCTCGTTGTAATCCTTCTGCCACTCGGTCGGACCGTTGGAAGGCGCCACCTGCACGGCGGTGACCTTGTATTCGGGGCAGTTGGTCGCCCAGTCCGAGTAGTCGGTGGTGATCACATTGGCCTGCGTGTCGGGGTGGTGGAAGGTCGTGTAGACGACACCCGGCGAGACCCGGTCGGTGATCTGCGCGCGCAGCGTCGTTTCGCCGGCGCGGCTTTGCAGCCGTACCCAGTCGCCATCACGAATGCCGCGGTTTTCGGCATCGTGCGGGTGGATTTCCAGCCGGTCCTCCGAATGCCACATGACGTTGTCGGTGCGCCGCGTCTGCGCGCCAACATTGTATTGCGACAGGATGCGGCCGGTGGTGAGCAGCAGCGGGAAACGCGGCCCGGTCCTTTCGTCAGTGGCTACATATTCGGTGCGGATGAATTTGCCCTTGCCGCGCACGAAGCTGTCGACATGCATGATCGGGGTGCCGAGCGGTGCCTTTTCGTTGCAGGGCCACTGCACCGAGCCGACCCGGTCGAGCAGTTCGAAGGTGACACCGGCAAAGCTCGGCGTCGTCTGGGCGATCTCGTCCATGATCTGCGACGGATGCGTATAGTTCCAGTCGAGCCCGATCGCGCGGGCAAGCTCCTGCGTGGCCTCCCAGTCGGCGTAGCGCGCCTTCGGCTCCAGCACCCTGCGCACCATGTTGATGCGGCGCTCGGCATTGGTGAAAGTGCCGTCCTTTTCCAGGAAGGTCGAGCCCGGCAGGAAGACATGCGCGTAGTTGGCGGTCTCGTTGAGGAAGAGGTCGTGCACGACCACGCATTCCATGGCGGCGAGGCCGGCGGCGACATGCCTGGTGTCGGGGTCGGACTGCAAAATGTCCTCGCCCTGGATGTAGATGCCCTTGAACGACCCGTCGACGGCGGCGTCCAGCATGTTGGGAATGCGCAGGCCGGGTTCCTCGTCCAGCTTCACGCCCCACAGGCTCTCATAGATGTCGCGCACGGCTTCGCCGGAGATATGGCGATAGCCCGGCAGTTCGTGCGGGAACGAGCCCATGTCGCACGAGCCCTGCACGTTGTTCTGGCCGCGCAGCGGGTTCACGCCGACGCCCCGCCGGCCGATATTGCCGGTGGCCATGGCGAGGTTGGCGATCGCCATCACGGTCGTCGAGCCCTGGCTGTGTTCGGTGACGCCGAGGCCATAATAGATCGCGCCATTGCCGCCGGTGGCATAGAGCCTGGCCGCGCCACGGATCAGTTCCGGATCGACGCCGGACAGCTTGCCGACCGTTTCGGGGCTGTTTTCCGGCAAGGCGACGAAGGAAGCCCAATCCTGGAATTCCGCCCAGTCGCAGCGCTCGCGGATGAACGCTTCGTCGAACAGACCTTCGGTGACGATGACATGCGCCAGAGCTGTCAGCACCGCGACATTGGTGCCGGGCTTCAATGGCAGATGATAGGCGGCTTCAATATGCGCCGACTTGACCATCTCCGTGCGGCGTGGATCCAGCACGATCAGCTTCGCGCCCTCGCGTAGCCGCTTCTTCAACCGCGAGGCGAAGACCGGATGGGCGGAAGCGGGATTGGCGCCGATGACGACGGCGACGTCGGTCTCCTCGACCGAATCGAAGTCCTGCGTACCGGCCGACGTGCCAAAAGTCTGGCCGAGCCCGTAACCGGTCGGCGAGTGGCAGACGCGGGCGCAGGTGTCGACATTGTTGTTGCGGAAGCCCTGTCGCACCAGCTTCTGGACGAGATAGGTTTCCTCATTCGTGCAGCGTGAAGAGGTAATGCCGCCAACGGCGCCGCGTCCATACTGGTATTGGATGCGGCGGAATTCCTTGGCGGTGTGGGCGATCGCCTCTTCCCAACTCACCTCCCGCCAGGGATCGCTGATCTTCTCGCGGATCATTGGCGAGAGAATGCGGTCCTTGTGCGTGGCATAGCCATAGGCGAAGCGGCCCTTCACGCAGGAATGGCCATGGTTCGCCTTGCCGTCCTTGTAAGGCATCATGCGGATGACTTCGTCACCCTTCACCTCGGCCTTGAACGAACAGCCGACGCCGCAATAGGCGCAGGTGGTGACCGCCGAGCGCTCCGGCATGCCTTTTTCCAGCACCGTTTTCTCGCGCAACGCGTCCGTCGGGCAGGCCTGCACGCAGGCGCCGCAGGAAACGCATTCGGAGGCGATGAAATCCTCGTGCATGCCGGCGACCATGCGCGATTCAAAGCCGCGGCCTTCGATGGTCAGCGCGAACGTGCCTTGCACTTCCTCGCAGGCCCGCACGCAGCGCGAGCAGACGATGCATTGCGCGGGATCGTAGGTGAAATAGGGATTGGTTTCATCGCGGGCGATGTAGTCGACCGCCAGCGAACCATGGCCGGGCGCCACGCCGTTTTCCTTGACGTGGTTCCGTCCCTCGACGCCATAGCGGTTTTCGCTAAGGCCGACCGATTTCGCCACCGCGTCGAACTCGCTGGCGCCAGTTCCGGCCTCCTCGTTCCAGCCGGTCGGGTGGTCGGACACGTAGAGTTCCATCACGCCGCGGCGAATGGCATCCAGCCGGTCGGACTGGGTGCGTACGATCATGCCATCGCCAACCGGCGTCGTGCAGGAAGCTGGTGTGCCGCCGCGGCCCTCGATCTCGACGAGACAGACGCGGCAGGAACCGAAGGAGTCCAGCATGTCGGTGGCGCAGAGCTTCGGGATCTCGACGCCGCCTTCCATTGCGGCCCGCATGATCGAGGTGCCTTCCGGTACGGTGATGCTGCGGCCGTCGACGGTCAGCGTAACCTGCTTTTCCGCCCTCGATTCCGGGGTTCCGTAGTCGGTTTCTTCGATGAGCGTCGGGAAGTCGGCTTTGATGTTCATCTGCCAGTTCCTATTCCGCTGCCACGCGCGCCGGCGCCGGCTTGAAATCTTCGCCAAAATGCTTGATCGCGCTCATCACCGGGTAAGGCGTGAAGCCGCCCAGCGCGCATAGCGATCCGAACTTCATCGTGTTGCAGAGGTCGGCGACCAGTTCGAGGTTCTTCTCCGGCTCGATGCCGGCCGAAATCTTGTCGATGGTCTCGACACCGCGCGTCGAGCCGATGCGGCAGGGCGTGCACTTGCCACAGCTTTCGATGGCGCAGAATTCCATCGCGAAACGCGCCATTTTCAGCATGTCGGCGCTGTCGTCGAACACGGTGATGCCGGCATGGCCGATCAGGCCGTCGCGCTTGGCGAATTCCTCATAGTCGAACGGCGTGTCAAACAGCTCCCGCGGGAAATAAGCGCCGAGCGGTCCGCCCACCTGCACCGCCTTCACCGGCCGTCCGGACCGGGTGCCGCCGCCGATACCGTCGACGATCTCGCCGAGCGACAGGCCGAACGCCGCCTCGAACAGGCCGCC
The DNA here is from genome assembly GCF_052115345.1 of Mesorhizobium sp. 2RAF21. Lineage (NCBI taxonomy): Bacteria > Pseudomonadati > Pseudomonadota > Alphaproteobacteria > Hyphomicrobiales > Phyllobacteriaceae > Mesorhizobium > Mesorhizobium sp. 2RAF21. Next base: position 209,700 of record NZ_JBFRGM010000006.1, read on the forward strand.
ATGCTTGACGTTGCCGGCGATCTGGATAGGGATGGTGCCACGCGAACGGCCCATGCCGAAATTCTTGTAGTGCTCGGCACCCTTGTCCATGATTACCGGCACCGAGGCCAGGCTGATCACGTTGTTGATGACGGTGGGCTTGCCGAACAGGCCCTGGATGGCCGGCAGCGGCGGCTTGGCGCGCACCACGCCGCGTTTGCCTTCGAGCGAGTTCAGCAGCGAGGTTTCCTCGCCGCAGACATAAGCGCCGGCGCCAACGCGAATTTCCATATCGAAGGCGTTCGGCGAACCGAGCACCGTGGCTCCAAGCACGCCGGCCTTGCGGGCGATCGAGACGGCCCTGTTCATGGCCGCCACCGCATGCGGGTATTCCGAGCGGATATAGACGAAACCCTTGGTCGCGCCGGTTGCGATGCCGGCAATCGCCATGCCTTCGATCAGCACGAAGGGGTCGCCTTCCATGATCATGCGGTCGGCGAAAGTGGCGCTGTCGCCTTCGTCGGCATTGCAGACGATGTATTTGCGCTCGGCCGTCGTATCCAGCACCGTCTTCCATTTGATGCCGGTGGGGAAGCCGGCGCCGCCACGGCCGCGCAGGCCGGACTCCGTCACCTGCTTGACGATGTCGGCGGGCGTCATCGCCACGGCCTTGCGCAGGCCGACGAGACCGCCAAGCTTTTCATAGTCTTCCAGCGACAGCGGGTCGGTGATGCCGCAGCGCGCAAAAGTCAGTCGTGTCTGCTTGGCGAAGAACGGGATCTCTTCCGGGTTGCCCAGCGCCAGCCTGTGCTGGCCGCCGGTCAGCAAGCCGGCATCGAACAGGCCCTTCACGTCGGCTGCCTTCACCGGCCCATAGGCCTGGCGACCGCCAGCGGTTTCGACCTCGACCATCGGTTCGAGGAAATAGGCGCCGCGCGAGCCGTTGCGCACGATCCTGGCGTCGAGACCGCGCTCGGCCAGTTCCTTAGCGATTGCCTTGGCAACTTTTTCGGCGCCAAGCGCCAGCGCGCCCGAGTCGCCGGGGATGTAGATAGTCGCGCTCATCGACGCACCTCCGCGACGATGTCGTCGATCGCCTCGTCGTCCAGCCTGCCGATGACTTGGCCATCCAGCATCGCCGACGGCGCGCAGGCGCACAGCCCGAGGCAATAGACTGGTTCCAGTGTAACAGAATTGTCCTTCGCCGTCTCGTGAAAGCCGATGCCAAGCGCCTGTTTGAGCTTCGCGGCCACCGCGTCCGAACCCATCGACTGGCAGGCTTCCGCCTGGCACAGCTTCAGCACGTGGCGACCGGCCGGATGCTTGCGGTAGTCATGATAGAAGCTGGCCACGCCATGCACCTCGGCACGGGAAATGTTCAGCGCTTCGGCGATCACCGGCAGCGCTTCCTGCGGCACATAGCCGAATTCTTCCTGGACGCTGTGCAGGATCGGCAGCAGCGGGCCCTCAAGGCCTTGCAGCTCGCGCACGACGGCCGCGGTCCGCGAAACGATCTCGGTACTTGCAGGCTGCACGGACATGCAGCGCCCTCCCTGACACTGCGCCATTGGGCGCTATTGGTCTATTAAATGCGATCCAAGCCCTTGGAATCAATAAAGCTGTTTCGTCGTATGATAAAAATTTTCTATCGATTGGAGCTTTGACGAAGCTTAGCTTCGGCCTCGAGGCGCAGATTGCCTGCCAGCGCCACTGCCTCGTCCAGCAGCGCCTGCACCAGCGGGGTATGCGGGTCGCGCGGCGCCGTCACCAGCCCGACGGCGTGCCGGGCGTCCGGCTCGACGATCGGGATGGCCCGGATCGGTTCGGAAAAACCGAATGTTTCCGCGAGGTTGAGCGGCATGATCGACGACCATTTGCCGGTGCGGATATGCGAGAAAAGCACGATCATGGAGTTCGATTCCAGCGTCGGGCGCACCTGCACGCCGGCATCCGCCAGGTGCTGGTCGATGATGCGGCGGTTCTGCATGTCGGGTGTGAGCAGACAGAGCGGCAGGCTCGACACCTCCTCCCATGTCACGTGTTCCCGATCGGAATATTCGTTTCCGGCGGCGGTGATCAGTTGATAGCGCTCGTCGTAGAGCGGCACGCTGGTCACTCGTCCCAGCGGTTCGTTGTCGAGATAGGTGATGCCGGCATCGATATCGAGATTGCCGAGCAGCGACAAAACCTCGATCGAGGTTCGCGACAGCACGGAAAAGGTGACGCCGGGGTGCTTTTCGCGAAATGGCGTCGTCAGCCTGGCAACCATGGCCAATGCGGTCGGGATCGCCGCGATGCGGATGCGGCCGGAAAGCCCGTGCTTGGCCGCCCGCATTTCTTCCCGCATCGACCGCGTGTCGCCGACGATGCGCCGTGCCCAGGTCAACACCTGCACGCCTTCCGGCGTAAGCCCTTGAAAACGCGAGCCGCGCTTGACCAGCATGACGCCGAGCTGGTCTTCCAGCTGCTTGATGCCGGCCGACAGCGTCGGCTGCGTCACCCCGCACATTTCGGCGGCGCGCCCGAAATGCTCTTCGCGGGCCAGGGCTATGAAGAATTCCAGCTTGTCGATCATGGTTTTGACCCTGCCATAGCGGCTGGCACCTGTCAGCCCATCCGGTGGCCCGCTTGGTCTTGGTCACAAACTGCATTATCTGGTCGGCAGAGGCCCAGTCTAGGAAAGCACCCATGACCGTCACCAAGGAAACCGTGATCGATCGCCTGAAGACGGTCAGTGGCCCGGATTTTTCCGGCAACATCGTCGATCTGGGCATGGTGTCGGAGATATTCATCGCTGATTCCAAAGTGTTTTTCTCCATCACGGTGCCAGCTGCTCGCGCGCAGGAGATGGAACCGCTGCGCGCCGCAGCCGAGCGCGTCGTCAAGGCCATTCCCGGTGTCGCCGGCGCTGTCGTGGCGCTGACCGCCGAGAAGAAGGGCGGCGGCATGGAAGCGCCGGTGCCGCAGCGTCCGGCCACGCCCGCCGCCATTCCGCAGCCTTCCGCGCCGCGTCCGGCGCCGGCGCCGCGCCAGGCGCCGCCGTCGCAAAGCTCGGGCAAGCGCGGCGTTCCGGGCATCGAGGCGATCATCGCGGTCGCCTCCGGCAAGGGCGGCGTCGGCAAGTCGACCACCGCCGCCAACCTCGCGCTCGGCCTCGCCGCCAACGGTTTGAAGGTCGGCGTGCTCGATGCCGACATCTACGGACCGTCGATGCCGAAGCTGCTCGGCATCCATGGAAAGCCCGAGACGGTGGACGGCAAGATATTGAAACCGAAGGAGAATTACGGCCTCAAGGTGATGTCGATGGGCTTCCTCGTCGACGAGGAAACGCCGATGATCTGGCGTGGTCCGATGGTGATGTCGGCACTCACCCAGATGTTGCGTGAAGTCGAATGGGGGCCGCTAGATGTATTGGTGGTCGACATGCCTCCGGGCACCGGCGATGCCCAATTGACCATGGCCCAGCAGGTGCCGCTGGCGGGCGCGGTGATCGTGTCGACACCACAGGACCTCGCCCTGATCGATGCGCGTAAAGGCTTGAACATGTTCAGGAAAGTCGACGTGCCGCTGCTCGGCATCGTCGAAAACATGAGCTATTTCATCGCCCCCGACACCGGCAAGCGCTACGATATTTTCGGCCATGGCGGCGCGCAGAAGGAAGCCGAGCGGCTGGGCGTGCCTTTCCTCGGCGCGGTGCCGCTGGAAATGGGCATCCGCGAAAGCTCGGATGCCGGCACGCCGGTGGTCGCCACCCGGCCGGACAGCGAAGAGGCAAGGATTTACAAGGAGATAGCCGCCAAGGTCTGGCAGCAGATCGAGACCGGCAAGGGCGCCGCCGAGGCCGCTCCGGCAATTATCTTCGAGTAAAGGGGCAGCCGGCGGCGGCCGTCCGATGTGGACAGAGACGGCCCGTCCGCCCGAGAGTCAAAAAATTTTGGCAAGCACCATCAAGGGCTTATCCGGAAAGCCATGCTGGCACGGCGCGAATTGATACACAGGCGCTGTTTTGGCGCCAAAATCGGCCGTTCTCTTCGCAAACGGTCGCTTTTTCTTTCAAAAATCTCGAAGACCGGCACGCGCGGCGTCGGCCGGACGGAGTTGCTGCCGCCCCGAGGCGAAAATCGCCCGCCAACCCCTCACGGATCGATCGGCCAGGCACCCGACTCCGGGTCGCGACACTGCCGGCAGAAGGTCGCGACGTCGCGCAGATAGGTTTCAGCGACGTACCGGTTCGGCGGGTCGGCAACGAAGGCCGCGATTGCATCCGGCGATGACTTCATCAGTGGGAAACGCAGGAACAGTTCGGCGTTGAAATTGCCGGACACCGTCGACAGCACGGTGCGCAGCGTCGCCAGCATGTCGTCGCCGCGATGGGAAGCGTGGGCGAGCGCGATCGGCTTGCCGACGATGGCATCGCCCGAGACCAGCCAGTCGATGGCATTCTTCAGCCCGCCGGGCAGGGTGCGCACATATTCCGGACTGGAGACGATCAACCCGTCGCTGGTCGCGATCAGGTCCATGAAGGCCCGCACGGAGGGCGGCGTGCGTTCGCCCTCGAGGTCCGGCGAGAACACCGGCAGGTCGCCGATGCGGTCAAAGACGGTGACGGCGATGCCGTCCGGCGCCACCGCTGCCAGCGCGCGCAGCAGCGCCGTGTTGGTGGATTGAAGCCGCGCGCTGCCGGAAATCGCCAGGAGATTCATGGCGCGATGGTGTTGGCGGGAAGAGGGCAAGTCAACGGCACAAGGTGAAGCGATGGGGCTGACGTTGTGCTACGCCAATCCGTCCGCTCCCAAATCCCTGGAACGGCGATGGGGCCGGTCGGCTTCACTTGTCCGAGGGCGGCGTTGCCACACCCGGATTCGCTCCTGCTGGTTTCGCCTGCCACTTTGAGCGGCGCAGATGCTCCTCCTCACCGGGCGTTATCAGTGAGCGAATTCCGCGAAACACCAGGCCAACAGCCTCGTCGCGTCCGATATCGTCCGTCACCGCCTTGCGCAGCCACAATCCGTCTACCAGGGCAGCGATGATCGCACTCGCCTCACGCAATTGAGCCATGTCGAACGTCGCCCCGAATACCGAGGCCAGATTTGAGCGCAGTCGCTGATGGAACAGTTTCTGAAGCCGCGCATATTGCGGGTTCGTGCCCGCTTCCGAACAGACCGACAGCCAGGCGTTGGCGATGGTGCGGGTGAAAGCCGCGGCGGGAAAGTTTCCCTCCACGATCGCCTCCAACCTCGCCCAGCTCGTCTGGGCGGCACGCATCCGCGCTATGATGTCTTCCATCAGCAGGCGGTTGTTATAGCGCACCATGCCGAACAGGACCTCGTCCTTGCCTTTGAAGTAGTAGGCAAGGATGCCGGGCGACATGCCGGCTTCACGGCATATCCGCGCCGATGTCATGCCTTGCAGGCCATGTTCGAGGAACACCCGGTGCGCGGCGGCTATCAACTCCACGCGCCTGATGTCTTCAATTTTTGTGCGCTTGCCTTGATTGGTCATTCCCTGCCTTAGCAGCAAATTCTTTGTACGATCATACAATTTTTTATATTGACATAAAATAAGCGCCCCCTAGGGTCTGGCGGACGGTCACAAGAACAACAATGGGAACACATAAAATGCGCACAACAATCGTTTTCGCCCTGCTTTCGGGGCTGTTGACCTCGTCTGCTATGGCCGCCGATGCGGCTCGATGCCAAAAAGTCCGGATCGCGGATCTCGGATGGACCGACATCGCGCTCACCAACACGACCGCCCAATTGATCCTCAACGGTCTGGGCTACGATGCCTCGCAGACCCTGCTCGGCCTCGGCGTGACCTATTCCGCCCTGAAAGAGGGTGACATGGATGTCTTCCTCGGCAATTGGCGGCCTGTCCAGGACGAGGAATACAAGTCCTTTTTCGACGAGGGCTCCGTCGAGGTGCTGGGCGTGAATTTGGAGGGCGCGAAATACACGCTGGCCGTTCCGAAAAATGTTTCGGACCAGGGGATAAAAAGCTTCGATGATCTTGCCGCCCACGCCGACAAATTCGGGCGCAAGATCTACGGGATCGAAGCTGGCTCGAACAAGCCGCTGCTCGACATGGTGGCAGCCAACCGACACGGGCTCGGCGACTGGGAGATTGTGGAGTCCAGCGAAGCCGCGATGCTGACCCAGGTCTCGAACGCCGTGGCGGACAAGAATTGGGTTGTGTTCCTCGGCTGGGAGCCACATCCGATGAACCTCGATTACAACATGACCTACCTGTCTGGTGGCGATGTCGAGTTCGGACCGAACTTTGGCGGTGCAACTGTCCGCACAATCGCTCGTCATGGCTTTTCGGCAGACTGCCCGAACGCGGCCAAGTTGTTTGCCAATCTCGCTTTCGACCTCGACTATGAAAACTATGGCATGCAGATGATCCTGCGCCAGGGAAAGTCCGCCGATGTCGCCGCTCGCGAGATGATCAAGCGCAACCCCGACAAGCTCGCCAAATGGCTGGACGGTGTCTCGACCTATGACGGTCAGCCAGGCTTGCAGGCCGTGAAGAGCGCCTTGGGCCAATAGACGATGGGCAACACGATGCTTGCAGCCTTATTCGAGCACGCGGGCCAACCGCTGCGTGTCATGAACGTAGCTCGGCCTGTACCGGGGCCGGGAGAAATCCTTGTTCGCCTGGAGGCGAGCGGCATTTGCCATACGGATGTGCATATCTGGCAGGGACATTTGCGGCCCGCATCGGGACAACCGACCCGGATTCTTGGCCACGAGGGTGTCGGCAGGGTGGAAGAAGTGGGGGCCGGCGTTGCAGACTGGCACCCTGGCGATCGTGCCGGCGTCGCGTGGCTTCACGATACATGCGGCCACTGCGATGAATGCCACTCCGACATGGAATCGTTCTGCCAGCACCAGCGGGCTCACGGTTTCGATGTCGCGGGCACTTTTGCCGAATATGTCGTCGCCGATGCCCGTTTCGCCGTGCCCATGCCGGATGAGGGCGATGCCGCACTGCTTGCGCCTTTGATGTGCGCGGGCCTGACCGCCTTTGGCGCCGTGAAACGGGCGGGACTGGGCGCCGGGGAAATCTGCGCCGTCTTCGGCTGCGGCGGCCTGGGTCTCTATGCTGTCCAGATCGCCCAGCGGCTCGGGGCGACAGTCGTTGCCGTCGACACGGACGAGGCCAAGCTGCAGATCGCTGCTTCGCTTGGTGCGCGGCACACGCTCCTTGCGTCGCCGGGCCTGGCCGCTGGCTGGCCCGCCGGCCTGCGAGCGCATGTCTGTATCAACTTCGCGCCAACGCCAGCCATCTGGGATGCCATGGTTGCAGCCATCCGGCCGCGCGGCAGGATCATTGCAGCCGCGATGGTTTCGCAACCGGTGCCGCTTAACCAGGAGTGGCTTACGGCCAGCGGTGTGTGGATAACAGGGACCAGCGTCGGCACACGGGCACAGATACGCGAACTGATCCAGCTGCATGAAGCACAGCCGTTCGAGGCACAGGTGCAGCGCGTTACGCTCGCCGAGGCGACCAGTGCATTGGAGCGCCTGAAGGCAGGGACTGCCAAAGGACGGCAGGCAATTGTCTTTGGGTCGTAGCTGCTACCAGGCAAAACGTGCGCCTGCTTCTCGCGCGCTGGAGTGATGCGGCGCGCGATCCGCGCGGATTGCTTTTGCGGAAAGCGAGACCACTCGACCGTCGCCTAGCGCGATAATCGGTCGCAAATCCGGTCACGGCCCTTGCGCCGGGCCGGAGGGGATGATTAACGACCCACTCCTTCGCGGCCGTCTTCGATGGCGCGGCAGCCCGCACCTTTCCCCAGGCCCGAAATCATGATCCGTCTCGAAAACATCGGCAAGCAGAACGGCAAGCAGATCGTCTTCATCGAAGCCTCCGCCACCATCCAGCGCGGCGAGAAGGTCGGGCTGGTCGGCCCGAACGGCGCCGGCAAGACCACGCTGTTCCGCATGATCACCGGCGAGGAGCTGCCCGACGAAGGCCAGGTCTCCACCGATCGTGGCGTCAGGATCGGCTATTTCAGCCAGGATGTCGGCGACATGTCCGGCCGCAGCGCCGTGGCCGAAGTGATGGACGGCGTCGGCCCGGTCAGCACGCTGGCGGCCGAGATGGCCGAGCTGGAAGCCGCCATGGGCGATCCCGATCGCGCCGACGATATGGACGATATCATCGCCCGTTATGGCGAGGTGCAGCACAAATTCGACGAACTGGACGGCTATGCGCTGGACGGCCGCGCCCGCGAGGTGCTCGACGGTCTCGGCTTCAGCCAGGAGATGATGAACGGCGATGTCGGCAAGCTGTCGGGCGGCTGGAAGATGCGCGTGGCGCTGGCCAAGATCCTGTTGATGCGGCCCGACGTGATGCTGCTCGACGAACCGAGCAACCATCTCGACCTCGAAAGCCTGATCTGGCTGGAGAACTTCCTGAAGGGGTTCGACGGCGCCATCCTGATGACCTCGCACGACCGCGAGTTCATGAACCGCATCGTCGGCAAGATCGTCGAGATCGACGGCGGCGCGCTGACGTCCTATTCCGGCGACTATGAATTCTACCGCCAGCAGCGCGCCATCGCCGAGGTGCAGCAGCAGGCGCAGTTCGAGCGCCAGCAGGCGATGCTGGCCAAGGAAATCGCCTTCATCGAGCGGTTCAAGGCACGCGCCAGCCACGCCGCGCAGGTGCAGAGCCGGGTCAAGAAGCTGGAGAAGATCGACAAGGTCGAGCCGCCCAAGCGCCAGCAGACGGTGCGTTTCGAATTCCAGCCGGCGCCGCGTTCGGGCGAGGATGTCGCGACGTTGAAGAATGTCTCCAAGAGCTATGGCAGCCGCACCATCTATGACGGGCTGGATTTCCAGGTGCGCCGGCGCGAGCGCTGGTGCGTCATGGGCGTCAACGGCGCCGGCAAGTCGACGCTGCTGAAGCTGGTGGCCGGCGCTTCCGAGCCCGACGACGGCAGCGTCTCGCGCGGCCCCTCGGTCAAGATGGGCTATTTCGCCCAGCACGCGATGGAGCTGCTCGACGGCGAGCGCACCGTGCTGGAAACGCTTGAGGATTCGTTCCCGCAGGCAGGCCAGGCGCCGCTGCGCGCGCTGGCTGGCTGTTTCGGTTTCACCGGCGACGAGGTCGAGAAGAAGTGCCGCGTGCTTTCCGGCGGCGAGAAGGCACGGCTGGTGATGGCCAAGATGCTGTTCGATCCGCCGAATTTCCTGGTGCTCGACGAGCCGACCAACCACCTCGACATCGCCACCAAGCAGATGCTGATCGAGGCACTGTCGCGTTATGAAGGCGCGATGCTGTTCGTCAGCCACGACCGCCATTTCCTGGCGGCTCTGTCCAACCGCGTGCTGGAGCTGACGACCGACGGCATGCACGCCTATGGCGGCGGCTACACCGAATATGTCGAGCGCACCGGACAGGAAGCCCCCGGCCTGCGCGGGTAAAGGCGGCGCGGTTGGCTGGCCGCATGAGGTTGGCCGGGCCTGAAACCGGCCGGCTTCCGCTCACACCAGCGCCGGCCACAACACCATGCCGATGCCGGCGATGCTCACGGCGAACAAAAGCGTGCGCCACACGGTGATGCCGATGGCGTAGACCGGCAGATAGGCGGCGCGCGCGGCGAGCCAGACGATTGCACCTAGCTCGGTCCAGCGGCTGCCCAGTCCGGCGAACTCGACGATCAGGATCGCGGCCGCGGCGATCGGGAAGGTTTCGAGAAAATTCGCCTGCGCGCGCATCACCCTGCCGACGAATGGCGCCGGTCGCGGCATTGCCGCCTCCCGCGACGACAGCCCCCATTTCACGCCGTAGTGCCTGGTCGCCAATTGCGAGGCGACGAAGATCTGGACGATGCCGAACAAGGAGGCCCAGGCCAGTACGGTCAGTTCGATGCTCATTCATTTCCTCCGGGCCGGCGCCTTGGACAGGCTGTTCATGCGTCGCCAGACCGGTGTATTTGCCGTAGTACGTTTCTGTAAATACGGACAAAAAGGGTAGCATGGAGAAAAACATTGGCGAGCCGGCGACAGCGACGGGGCCGGCCTTTTCGACCCTGACCGGGCTGGACATGAGCCATATCAGGCTGTGCCCGGCCATCGCCTTCAACCAGATCCTCGGCGGCCGCTACAAGCTGCACATATTGTGCGTTCTCTTTGACGGGCCGCATCGCTACGGGCAGATCGGCCGCTCCTTGCTGCATGGCGGCCTTGGCGGGCCGATCACGCCGCGCATCCTGAGCCGCGAACTGAGGCAGCTGGAGGAGCGCAGGCTGGTCGACCGCAAGGCCTATCCGGTGGTGCCGCGCAAGGTCGAGTACAGCCTGACCGGGCGTGGTCGGGCGCTGGTGCCGATCCTGGCCGAGATCATTCGCTGGGGCGCCAGCGGGGCGCATGAGGAAATTCTCGGCATCGCCTAGGCTCTGCCGCGCCCCGGCGCCCTCATTGCGGCAGCTTCTTCGGCAGCCAGAGCCAGGCGACAATGCCGAGCGCGAGCATGAGCAAGCCGCCGACGCCGACCGCCACATGCAGGCCGGTGAGGAAGGCCGTCTTGGCGTGAAAGACTGTGTCGGCGGTCAGTTCCGGCTGCGCGAGCGTCTCATCCAGCGTACCCGCCACGTCGGGGCCAAGCAGGCGGAAGGAGAGCGCCGCCAGCGAACCCAGCAGCGAAATGCCGAGCGCGTTGCCGAGCTCATTGCTGGTTTCGGCGATCGAGCCGGCCGCTCCCGCGCGCTCGGCCGGAACCGCCGAGATGGCGATCTCCGCCACGAGGCTGAAGGAGAGGCCATAGCCGATGCCGGCGATCACCGTCGAGGCGATGAAGACGGCGACGCCCGCGTCCACGGTGGTGAACATGAGGATGAGCACACCGGCGCCGATCAGCAGGTGTGTCGCCACCAGCGCGGGCTTGCGGCCGATGCGTTCGACAATGCCGGCCGTGCCGACGCAGGTCGCCGTCAAGACGATGGCGCCCGGCAAGGTCAGCAGCGCGGCGGAAAAAACGTCGAAGCCAAGCACCGATTGCAGATAGATGCCCGACAGATACGCCGCCGCCGACCAGACGACCAGCGAGAGCAGCCCGGTCAGGATGGCGATGGAGAAGATGCGGTCGCTGAACAGGCTAAGATCAAGAAGCGGATAATCGATCCTCATCTGCCTGCGCAGGAACATCGCCAGCGCCAGGATGCCGGTGATGCCGGCGGCGGCCGGGACCGCGCCGAGGCCATGGGTGGCGGCTGCCTTGACCGCATAGGTGAACAACAAGATGCCGGCGAAGGAGAACAGCAGGCTCAAGCCGTCGATGCGGCCATGGCTGGTCGCCCGCACCTCGCGCAGAAGCAGCGGCGCCGCGATCAGGAAGGCGAGAACGACCGGAACATTGATCAGGAAGACTGAGCCCCACTCGAAATCGCGCAACAGCATGCCGCCGAGAATGGGGCCGACGGCGAAGCCGGCCGCGAAGGTGGCGGCGAAGATGCCGATGGCGCGGGCGCGCTGCCTGGCATCGGGAAACAGCGCGCTGACGATGGCAAGGCCCGAGGGCAAGAGCGTCGTGCCGCCGAGACCCATGAGCGCGCGGAAGGCGATCAGGCTTTCGGCGCTCTGCGCATAGGCGGCGCCAAGCGACCCGGCTCCGAACACCGTTGCGCCGACCATGATCAGCTTCAGCCGGCCGTAGCGGTCGCCGATATTGCCGAAGGTGATGAGCAGCGAGCCGACGATGAAGCCATAGATGTCGAGGATCCACAGCGCCTGGTCGGCGCTGGGCAGCAGCGCCGCGGTGACGCGCGGCATGGCGAGATAAAGGATCGAGCCGTCCATGGCCACGATCAGCACCAATGGCAGCACCGCCATCAGGCCGAGCCATGCGCTGCGGTCGGGTGCATCGGCAATGGCGGTGTCGGTCATCGGGCAAAGTCCTCTCTGCGCGACACGCATGGCATGCCGCTGCGATCGCCGGCGGGGCGTGGCCGACGGTGGTTGCGATGGAAGGGTGCGTTCTATATACTTCAGGTAACTTACTTTTGGTATATAGTGATGTCAAGCATGCCGGAAAGCCGCAATGAAAGCCCGAAGCGCCTTCGCCTCAGCCGCGAGGCGCGGCTCAGCCAGCTTCTGGAGGTGTCGTGGCGGCTGGCGCGGGAAGAGGGCACGGACGCGCTGACGCTGCCGAGGCTGTCGGAGGCGGCCGAGGTCGCCAAGCCGGTCGTCTACGACCATTTCGGCACCCGCAACGGCCTGCTGATCGCGCTCTACAAGGATTTCGACGCCCGCCAGACGGCGATCATCGACGCCGCGCTCGCCGCCTGCGAGCCGACGCTGGAAGCGACGGCCGGCGTGATCGCGACGAGCTATGTCGACTGCGTGCTGGCGCAGGGGCGCGAGATGCCCGGCGTGCTGGCCGCGCTCGCCGGTTCGCCCGAGCTGGAAACCGTCAAGCGCGACTACCAGCTCGCCTTCATCGCCAAGTGCCGCAAGGCGCTGGCGACTTTCACCGGGCCGCGCGGCATCGAACAGGCCGCCTTCTGGGCCATGCTCGGCGCCGCCAACGCGCTTTCGGGCGCTGCCGCGACCGGCGAGATCACCGCGCGGCAGGCCAAGGACGAGCTGTTCGAGACGATCCTCGCCATGGTCGCCAGAAGCGGTCGCTGAGCTTCCGCAGGCTTGGGGGGACCGCTCCACCGGCCGCGACCAGCCACGGAATAGCGCCACACTTGTTACTCCCACCTTCCGGCAGCCGGTGACAGACTGGCTCCATCGACAACGAGCGATGAGCAGCGAATGCAGTGTCCCGGCAACGGGGCGCGCCTTCGCCAAACCGGAGGTATCGAAGTCATGGTTACATCAACTGGAAAACAGGCGGAAAACGGCCAAGCCGCCATGCACAGGCCGGCGGTGGTGACGGCCGAGGCCTGGGAAGCGGCCCGCCGGGAGTTGCTGGTGAAGGAAAAGGTGCAGAGCCGCGCCCGCGACGCGCTGGCGGCCGAACGCCGGCGCATGCCGTGGATGCCGGTCTATAAAAGCTATGCCTTCGAAGGGCCGAACGGCAAGGTCTCGCTGCTCGACCTGTTCGAGGGCCGTCACCAGCTGATCGTCTACCGCGCCTTCTACGAGCCGGGTGTCTATGGCTGGCCCGAACATGCCTGCCGGGGTTGCTCGATGGTGGCCGACCAGGTCGCGCATGTTTCCCATCTCAACGCCCGCGACACCACGCTGGTCTTCGCCTCGCGCGCGCCGCAGGGCCATATCGAGACGCTGAAGCAACGCATGGGCTGGAACATACCGTGGGTTACCATCACCGACGGCTTCGACTTCGATTTCGGGGTCGACGAATGGCACGGCACCAATGTGTTCTTCCGCGACGGCGACCAGGTCTTCCGCACCTATTTCCTCAACAATCGCGGCGACGAGCAGATGGGCGGCACCTGGAACTATCTCGACATCACGCCGCTCGGCCGGCAGGAGGCGTGGGAGGATTCGCCCGCCGGCTATCCGCAGACCCCGACCTATAAATGGTGGAACTGGAACGACAGCTACGTCGCCGGCGCCGAGCCCGACCTGAAATGGGTCGAGGTGTCGGATGCGGGCGAGGCGGCGTTCCGCGAACAGAGCGCCAGGGGCGGCTGAGGGCGCCGCATCCTCCCGGGACCGGCCGCCGGCGCACCGGGCCCGGACATCGGTTTCGATGTTCGGGCCGACGCGCCGCTTCAGGATGCTGGAGTATCTTGCGCGCGTCTGTTCGGACGCGCGGCGCTTTAGGTCGCCCGGTTCTGGTCGCGCCAGGTCGCCGGGCTCAACGTCGTCACCCGCCGGAACTCGCGGTTGAAGTTCGACTTGGTCTGGAAGCCGGATTCCAGCATGGCGGCGGTGACCGACCCGTCGGTCTGCCGCAGCAGCCGGCAGGCCTCGGCGATCCGGAATTCGTTGATGTATTGCGAGACGTTCTTGCCGGCCAGCCGGTTGATGGCGCCCGATATCTGCCTGGCCGGCACGCCCGCGCGCCGGGCCAGCCGCGACAGCGTCAGGTTCTCGTCGAGGAACAGCCTGTGCTCGTTGAGCAGGCGGTCGACCCGGTCGATGACGTCGCGGTCCTGCGCCGCCGTCGATGTCGCTTGTTCGGCCTGCGCGAGCGGTTCGGGCAGCGCCCGCGCGCGGGCGGCGACAAGCGCCGTCAGGCCGATCAAAAGCAGGCCGAGCAGGTTGGCGTTGCCGACGAGGAAGGCGATGCCCGCGCCGTTGCGCCATTCGACATCCAGCACCACCAGCAGGTCGAACGAGGCCGACAGGCACAGCGAGAACGCTGCGATGATCATCGCCCGGTGCGCGGCGACGGCGCCGTCGAAACGCGCCCCGTCCAGCGCGTCGGGTCCGGTCCGGCCGAGCCGCAACAGGGCCACGGCATAGCCGACGAACAGGCTCATCAGCGCGACGTCGATCAGCCCGGGCGCCACGAACAGCAGCACGGTCATGATGACGGGCGGCAGTGCCTGCAACCAGACGGCATCGTCCCTGGCTTCGTCGCGGTCGATCAGGCTGCGGAAGCTCGCCAGCACCAGCGGCGGCACGCAGGCCGCGATAATGGGCAGCACGAAGCGCAGTTCCGCCATCCCATAACCCCAGCGCAGCCCGAGGATGATCGACTGCATGACGCAGAGCGCGATCAGCGCCAGGAAGGGCCGATTGCCTTTTGTCTGCTCCGCATTGCGCAGCAACACGACAAGCAGGATCAGCAGCAGCAGGGCGACGACGAAGGGGAGCGGAACGAAGATCACGGGGTCTGCGGAGCGTTGGTGGGTTAAGCCGATGATGGCCCAGATTGCGATCAAGGACGACCTGAATCGCGATCGAGGAAGCGTGAAAGGCAAGGGATCGGCGATGACTACCCCGTCCTTTCCATCCTCGTCCAATCTCAGGAGATCATCATGCCCGGTTTCAGAACTCTTTGCGCCGTCGTTTTCGGCCTTGCCTTGGCCACGCCTTGCCTGGCGGCCGATGTCGGCGTGCGCAGGCTCACCATTCCCGCCACCGAACACGGCCGCGACCTCCAGGTGACGGTGTGGTACCCCGCCGGCCCCGGCGGCGAGCCGGTGATGGTCGGCGACAGCAAGGTGTTCAAGGGCGAGCCGGCCTCGCTCGACGCACCGCCGGCGAAGGGGCGCTTTCCGCTGGTGCTGTTGTCGCACGGCTCCGGCAGCCGCGCCGACGGCATGGCCTGGCTGGCGACGGAACTGGCCAAGGCGGGTTTCGTCGTCGCCGGGCCGAACCATCCGGGCACCACCAGCGGTTTTTCCACCCCGGCCGACACGCCGAAACTGTGGCAGCGCACCCGCGATCTCTCTGCCGTGATCGACAAGCTGACAGCGGACTCGCAGTGGCGCGACCTCGTCGACGCCGACAAGGTCGGTGTCGTCGGCTTTTCGCTGGGCGGCGCCGCCGCCATGGAGATTGCCGGAGCCCGGGCCAGACTGGAGGCCTATGCCAGCTATTGCGACAGCTACAGGAAATGGGACTGCGCCTGGTATGCCGGCGGCGTCGGCTATGTGAACGACGAACAGGTCAAGGTCGACAAGGTCAACCTGCGCTCGGTCGACAAGGCGCTGTTCGAACAGTCGAATCTCGATCGCCGCGTCAAGTCGGCGGTTCTGGTCGATCCGGGGCTGGCGCAGGCCTATGACGCGCAGAGCCTGAAGGACATTACGATCCCGATGAACTTCATCAATCTCGGTGACCCGGCCACCATTCCGCTCGCGGTCGCGGCCGAAAAACTGGCTTCGCTCACTCCGCAAGGCACCTATGCGACGGTTGCCGACGCCAACCATTTCGCCTTCTTGCCCGAATGCAAGGAAGGCGGGGCGCAGCTGCTGAAATCGCTCGGCGAGATCGATCCCATCTGCGCGGATGCCGGCATACGGCCGCGCGCAGACATTCATGCCGAGCTGACGCGGCTCATCTCGGCGGCATTGCAGCGAACGCTGAAGAACTGACCGGCTTGATGGCGGCGATCCGGTCCGGTGTGCGGGCTCGGGTCGTCGTCCGCGAATCTTTGCCGGCCACGGCGAACCGGCGGGCTATGGCCACGGCGGAAGTGAAAACGACTGGCAAATCGGGGGCCTTGCCCTCTTGTCCGACGGCGCGACGGGTTTCGCGCTGGCCGCGCCGGGGCGGACCGCGGCCAGCGCGAGGAGCAGCTGGCGCATGATCCGGCTCATGGCGCCTTGCCGCTCTTTGGTTTGCGGCCTTTCGGCGGCAATTCTTCCGCTTCCGCCACCTCGGCGATGCCGTGGCGCCGGTAGAACTCCTGATTGTCCTTTTCCACCTGAGCCTGCATCCGCTTTTCGGCCCGCACCATCATGGCATTGCGCGCCGCCATTCCCACGCCGCTGGCGACGAGGCTGCCGATGCCGGTGCGGTCGAAGGAGGCGGCGATGCCGGCCGCGCCCTGCGCCACGCCGAGTGCGGTGGCCTCGGCGGCAAGCTCCTTCTCCATCTGCCGTGTCTCGTCGGAATATTGCGGCCCCTCGAAGGTCGAGGGGGTGGAGGTGCAGGCAGCCACCACGCCGCCTGCCAGCAGGACCGGGACGAAAGCGGCGGCCGGCCACCTTCGTCCATAACCTGCTGGCCGGGTGGCCACCCGCACCGGGACGCGTGCGCCCTGGACAGTTTTGTGTTTCAAAGTCCGTCCCCCAAAAGACAACACGCGCCATTTGTGGCGGCGCACCCTCGAGGCCAAGCCTCTGCACCGCCGGCCGATGCTCTACGCCGGGCGGGCGGGCATCGTCTTGGGCGACAGCGAACGATCCATGCTGGAAACGAACAAGGTTGGCCGTACAGGCGGGACAGATGCACATCGGCGCGGTTTCGCCGGCGCGTTTCAGGATGGTGGAGGATGCCCGCGCCGGCCTACCGGAGCGGGCTTCTCGTCTGTTCGCCGTTAGAACTTCACGTTCAAATCGGCCCTGACGCCATGGTCGCGGGCGTTGGAGGCGAGCTGGCCCTGGTAGGAGATGCCGAGCGTGGCGGTGGGCGCAACGGCGAAATCGAGCCCGGCTTCGAGTGCGGCGCTGTCGCGTGCGATCGGCGCACCGGCGACGGTGAAGGCATTGCTGCCAGTAAAGGCCTGGGTGACGGTCGGCGCGACATCGCCGAAGGCATGGCGCCAGCCGATCATGCCGCGCGCGGTGGCCTTGATCGTACCGAGATCGAAATCGGTCGAGGCGCGCAGGCCAAGCGTCGTGAAGGTGATGTCGTTGGAGCCGCCGTAAACGGTCAGCGCCGTGACGCCGCCTTTCTCGGTGAAACCGTTGGTGCGGGTGTTCACATAAGCCAGATTGGCGAAAGGCTCGAAGGCAACAGCGCCTGCCTTCATGCCGTAGCCGAATTCGCCGAACACCTGCGTGGTGCCGGCGCGATAGCTGGAGGAAAGGCCGTCGGCAACGTTCTGGAAAGCGAACCGGCGGTTGCTGTCGATCTTGCTCCAAGTGTAGGCGAGGCCGGAGCGGAACGCCAGGGCGCCCCACTCAGTGCCGCCATAGAGGCCGAGGTGATAATTGTCGCTGGCGGCGGAAGACTTGCTCTCATCCACCTTGAACGAAGAATGGCTGTAGCCGGCAAGGAAACCCAGCCGCCAGTCGTCGGTGACAAGGCCGTCGATGCCGGTGACGAAGCCGCCGGTCGAGCGCGACAGCTTTGCGGCATTGCCGTCGCTGTCGGTCGAGCCCCACGAGCCGAAAGCAGAACCCCAGGCGCCGTAACGCTCAGTGGTGCGGATCGAGGCGGTCGTGATGTCCCTCGCGTCGTCGCCATAGGCCATGACGGGCAGCGGCGCGGCGCCCACCGTCTCGAAGGCCGAACGCAGGCGGTCGTTCATCTGGCTGCCGACCAGCTGGCTGTTCTCGATCAGCCCGCTGACGGTCGAGCCATAAACCTCGCCGGGCAGTTGGGCGAACAGGTCGGCCGCGTCGGTGCCGTTCAGCGTGACGGCGAGATCGTAGAACGGCTTGCCGATGCCGAGGCCTTCGATCGCCGCGGCTGCCGCCGCGCCGTTACGCGTAGCGGCAATATCGGCGAAGGCGACCGTGTTACGGGTCACGTCGAGATAGACGGTGTTCGGGTCGTAGGAGAGAGCGAGGTCGAGGAAGGCGTAGCAGCCGCAATCGCTATCGAAACGGCCGGTGATGCCGCCGGCGGCCGTCAGCACGGTGTAGCGTGCGTCGCCGCGCCAGGCGCCGACCGGCACCAGCGCGTCGACCCAGCCGCTGACGGTCGCGCTGCCGGTCACGTCGACGCGGCTGGTGCCCTTCGGCGCGCCGACTATGACCATCAGGCCCGCGTCGGCGGACTGGGTGTAGTTGCCGTCGATGGTGAGCGTGCCGCCCTGGCTGCCGAAACCGCCATAGACGGCGCCGTCGTTTCGCACATCGCCATGGACGGTGCCGCCGCCGGAGAGCATGCCTCCGGCTTCGACGAAGGTGTTCGACCGGATGCTGCCGTCGACGGCGAGAACGCCCTGGGCGATGCGGGTGTCGCCGAGATAGGTGCTGTTGCCGGTCAAAATGAGCGCGCCGTCACCGGCTTTGACAAGCCCGCCATTGCCGGTGATGTCGTTTTCCCAGGTGCTCCGGCCCAAGGGCACATTGGCGACGAAATCGCCCCAGTCGAACTTGCCGGGCCCGCGCACCGCCATGCCGACATCGAGCAGGCCATAGCCGAAGACGGGGTCGACGCCGGGGGCGCCGATATCCCATGCGGTGCCGAGCAGAACCTGCCGCACCTGATCCATGGTCATATAGGGAAACGCCTGTGCCACCAGGGCTGCGGCACCCGCGACATGCGGGGCGGCAAGTGAAGTGCCGTAAACCCAGGAATAGCCTCCGCCGGGGATTGCGACGTTGATATCCCGGCTGTCGGGCCATTCCCATGCGCCGGTCTGTGGATTCCAGCGCCAGTCGCTGCCGCCCGGCGCCGCCAGGCACCAGTTCATGGCCACGCCGCACTGGTTCGCCCAGGTGGCCCGGTAGCCGGGGCCGATGGCGGTGACGGCGAGCCAGCCGGACTCCAGCTCAGGATAGAGATAAGGAAGGCCGGATTGACCTGCCGGCTGGTGCGAGGAGTCGTTGCCCGTTGCCCAGACCATCAGGGCGCCGGCCTTGATCGCCTCGCGATAGACATCGAGAGACGAAGCCCCGCCCAATACAGGGAACTCCCAGGAATCGCCCCACTGGCCGTCATTGATCGGGTAGGGCAAGCCGTAGCTGTTGTTGATGATCCGCACGCCTTGATTGACGAAGGCACGGATCCCGTAGAGCGAAGCCACGCTACTGATACCATAGCCGCCCGAGAAGGCATTGGCCATGACGATCGTCGCGCCGGGCGCCACGCCGTGCATGCCGACGCCGTCGCGATTGGCGGCGATGATCGACGACACCATGGTTCCATGTCCAATCGTGTCGACATTCCAGGGCCTGTCCGGGTTGTAGGTAAAGCCCGGAACATAGCGTCCGGCAAATTCCGGGTGATGGATGTCGAGGCCGCTATCGACGACGCCGACCTTGACGCCGCTGCCGTCAAAGCCACGGGCATAGGCGAATTCGGCGTTGATCCAGTAAAGCCCCCACTGCGCCATGAATTCCGGCGTGCGCCAGCTCGCCGGATCGCCGATGCTCTGCGCGAAGGCCATGGTCGGCAGGGCCGTCGAGACCAAGAGGGCGGCAAGGCGGGTGACGGTGCGGCGCATCTTCCAGAATTCCCCCGTGCCCGACGCGGCGGCGCTTCCGAGGCGCAGGACATTGAAAGAAAGCGGAAATTCACGGCGCGGGCGCGCGAAACCTATCGCTGCGCCGCTTCCGGAAAAATACGGCAAATGCCGTATTTCGACCCTGCCGTTCCAAATAAATTCGATCATCGCCGCCGGTCAGTCGGGGAGCGATGAGCATCCGGGATTTGTCGTGACCGGGCCTGTAGCTGCGCGCAAAAACGCCGCCGCTTGGGGTGCGGCGGCGCTGAAAAGCGGCGTGGGCGTCAGCCCTGCAGGCGGCCGGCCTTGATGTATTCCACCATCTGGCCCACCACCGTGCCCCAGCCGTCGTGGAAGCCCATCTCCTCGTGTTTCTGGCGGCTCGCCTCCTCGCCATGGATCGCGATGGCCCGGTATTGCGTGCCGCTTCCCTTCGGCGCGAAGTCGAGGACGGCGGTGAAGAAGGGATTGGGCGACGGCCGGTAGCCGCCGAGCAGCGTGTCGGTGGTGACCAGGCGCTCGAACGGCTTCACTTCGAGATAACAGCCGGTGTTGGGATATTCCTGGCCTTCCGGCGAGCGCATGGTGAAGTTCATGGCGCCGCCCGGGCGCACGTCGAGGTCGCAGGCGGTGATCGTCCACGGTTTCGGCACGAACCAGTGGCGCAGGTGCTCGGCGGTGGTCCAGGCGCGCCAGACGAGTTCGACCGGCACGTCGAGTTCGCGTTCGAGCACGAGGTCGAGCTTGGGATTGGTGGTGATTTTGGGCAAGGTCATTTGGCTTCCTCTTCCTTGAGTTTGAGCAGATAGCTGTCGAGCTGGTCGAGGCGGCGTTCCCAGATGTTGCGCTGACGTCCGAGCCAGTCCTCGGCAAGCTTGAGTTGTTCCGCGGCCAGTTCGTAGGTCCTGACGCGGCCGGCCTTGTGCGAGCGCACCAGGCCGCTTCCCTCCAGCACCTTCAGGTGTTCGACGAAGGAGGGCAGCGCCATGTCGTAGGGGGCGGCGAGCTCGCTGGCCGAGGCGGGGCGCAGCGACAGCCGTTCCAGCACATTGCGCCGTGTCGGGTCGGACAGGGCGCGAAAGACGCGGTCGACGACCGCGGCGTTCGTCGGCGGAGGGGAGTGCTGCAGGCCTGCCCGTGGTGTCACGATGGCTCCTTGTCGATAGAGCACAGCCATTCTGTGCACGGGCGCTGTCATAGATCGAAAAGATACTTAGGTCAAATCCTAAGTGTTTCGAGATGCCGCTTTAACTGAGGGGGCAGGCCTCAGTTCGGGAGACGATGGGGCGGAAGC
Source organism: Mesorhizobium sp. 2RAF21 (assembly GCF_052115345.1). Classification (NCBI taxonomy): domain Bacteria; kingdom Pseudomonadati; phylum Pseudomonadota; class Alphaproteobacteria; order Hyphomicrobiales; family Phyllobacteriaceae; genus Mesorhizobium; species Mesorhizobium sp. 2RAF21. The sequence goes on from NZ_JBFRGM010000006.1 coordinate 230,692, forward strand.
TGCTTGCTCAGCCGGCGCCGAGATGATCGATGAGGATCTTGCCGCCAAGGCCGATCAGCGCGATGCCGCCGACGATCTCGGCATAGCGGCCAAAACGCGCGCCGAGATATTTGCCGGCCAGAACGCCGGTGATGGTCATGACCATGGTGGCAAAGCCGATCGCCGCCGCCACGACAAAAATGTTCACATCGAGAAAGGCCAGCGAAACGCCGACGGCCATGGCGTCGATGCTGGTGCCGACCGCCGTGGCCAGAAGGCCGAGCGTCGGACGTGCGGTCGGCACGTCGGAAGGCTCTGCCTGAGGCCACAACGCCTGCAGGATCATCCTGCCGCCGACGCCGGCCAGCAGCGCGAAGGCGACCCAGTGGTCGACGCTCTGGATCCACTGGCTGGCGGCGATTCCGAGTGCCCAGCCGATCAAAGGCGTCAGCATTTCGATGACGCCGAAGACGAGGCCGGTCTTGACGGCTTCCGACAGCGAAGGGTGCCTGGTGGTGGCGCCGCGGCCGATGGCCGCAATCAAGGCATCGAGCGACATGCTGACGGCCAGCACGCCAATGGCGATGGGCGACATTGGAAAATTCCGGAACAGGGACGTTGCCAGACGAATGGTGCCGTCATGTCCTGATGACGGTTTTCGCCACGGTCTTGCCAAACGGTCATGCCCGCCGGACGCACCACGCATTGACGCGAGTATGTTGATGCGCCCCCGTTTCCGGTGGCTACTCCCCGATGACTTTGAAATAAGGCGGCCTGCCCGACATGTCAATCGCGTGATCTTGAAAAAATCAATTATTACAGTGAGTTAGCCTATGCTAAGTTTGCGCGAAGACGGTAAGGAACCTCGCCTTGGCAACAGGCTGAACGGCATCGTGGCCGGGCGGGCGGCGATGGCGGCGGCGTCATCGCTGCGGCGGGCGCTCGGGCCCGGTTCCGTCACGGCTATGGCCACGATGGCGGTCGTGGCGGCTAAAAAGCCGGTCCGGCAAGCGGTTTGCCCGGCCCGTATGGCTTGCCGTGCTGCCTTGTCGGCAGTAGGAAGCCGCAACCCAAGGCAGTCTCCTGCGAGGAATGCGATGCAGTCGCCGACTGCCAACGTTGACAGTTTGCCGCCCGAACCGATCAAGATCCCGAAACCGCGTCCGCCGCGCTCCGCGCTGCGGCGCAAGCTGGATCATTGGTGGGCTACGACGAAATGGGCGGCGCTCAGGTGGATATACCGCCGCGAGATCGCCAAGCTGAGCGATGTCTTCGGTGCAGAACCGTTCGCCGCGATCCTCGACCGCTATCCGGGTATCCTGGACAAGCCCGTCCGGCCTTATCTGCTGTACGGCCTGAAGTGGCAGAACCGGGCGCCGGCGGTGATCGATCACTATCAGGCGGCGGCGCGCCTTTTGACCAACGAGGCCTTCGTCGAAAGCCACATCGATGGCGTGCGGCTTCTGACGCTGCCGACCGACGCTGGCGAAGTCTCGGTGGACCTCGCCGGCCAGGGCGGATTGTATCGCGAGGCGGAATGGCGCCTTGTCCTTTGCGTCGACGCGCGCCCGGTGATGGAGATGGGCCTTGCCATCGTCAATGAGCGCAACCTTAAGCTCGACGGCAGCGCGGACGTTCTGTGGATCGGCGTGCTCAAGACCGCTCTTGCCGGCACGCATGGCCTGGACGATGCGCGCGCCCTGACCAAGGCGATGGAGGGGCTGAGGCCGAAATCGCTGCTGCTTCTGGTGGCGCAGGCGTTGGCCAAGGCCCTCAATCTCGGCGGCCTGTTCGGCGTATCCAACAAGGGCCATGTCTTTGCCGGCGACTACAGCCTGCGTCGCCGCATCAAGGCCGACTATGACAGCTTCTGGCTCGAATGCAGCGGCGAGAATGTCAGGCCGACCTTGTTCGCCCTGCCGCTGGTCAAGGCGCAGCGCGACCCCAGCGAATACAAGCCGAACAAGCGGGCGCAGGTCCGCCGGCGTCAGCAGCTGGAACTCGATATCGAGAAGCTGGTTCGCGAAGCCATCGAGCCGCTGCTGCGCCGGTAAGAGGGCGGCGGTGGAAACGCCCAAGACCCCGTGAGCCAGCGGGCATGCGCGGCGGTCGCTTATTGACCGGCAGGACGTTTTGAAGAGGCGGGTCCGTGACGGGTGTTGTTGGTTGGCGATGAACGAACAGGCCGAGATTCCCGATCAGGAACGATGGGTGGCGTGGCAGCCCGCTGAGTTGGCGCAGCGCCTGCGCGATGTCGCACGGCCGTGGTGCATCGTCGGTGGCTGGGCTCTCGATCTGTGGCATGGAGCCGAGACCCGCGACCACGGCGATCTGGAATTCACGATCCTGCGCGAGGATCTCGGCGCCTTTCGGCGGGCATTGGGCGATCTGGAATTCTACACCGTGCATGACGGCGTTCTCGAACGTCTCGCGGTGGACCGGGAACCGGCGGCCGAGATCTTTCAAATCTGGGGCTTCGACCGCGCCGCCGGGCGCTGGCGGGTGGACATGATGATCGAGCCTGGAACGGATGACGGCTGGGTCTACAAGCGGGCAACGGAAATCCGGCGGCCGCGCTCCGAAATGGTGATGCGGACGGCTGGCGGTATTCCTTACCTCAACCCGTCCGCCGTGCTGTTGTTCAAGGCAAAATACCAACGCCCCAAGGACGAGGCGGATTTCGCGGCGGCACTGCCGAAACTAGCCGCGCCCGAGCGTACCTGGCTGAGGGATTGCCTCGAACTGCTGCACCCCGGCCATGGCTGGACAAAGGCACTGTGAAATCAGCCGGCGTCGCCCACCTTCTTGCCGAAGGTTGAGAAAAACTCGCCGGCCAGCTTCTTGGACGTCGACATGATCAGGCGGCTGCCGAGCTGGGCGATCTTGCCGCCGACATCGGCCTTGGCGGCGTATTTCAACACGGTGGCGTCGCCGCCGTCGGCGGTCAGCGTCACGTCGGCGCCACCCTTGGCGAAGCCGGCGATGCCGCCCTTGCCTTCGCCCTGGATGGTATAGGAATGCGGCGGGTTGAGGTTCTTCAGCGTCACCTCGCCGTTGAAGGTCGCCTTGATCGGCCCGATCTTCAGCACCACGGTGGCGGCCATGTCGGTGGGCGATTTCATCTCCAGGCTCTGGCAGCCGGGAATGCTTTCCTTGAGCACCGCCGGATCATTCAGCGCCGCCCAGACCTTGTCGACGGGGGCCGCGATGCGTTCTTCGCCTTCGATCACCAGAGCCATCAAAACCTCCCGGGAAAACGGTCCGGCCCGCGCCGTTGCGTGCAAAGTCCATAACAGGCCTAGCCAAAGCCGTAGCGGAGTGCATCAATGCTGTCCATCGCACCAAAGTCCGGGGTGTGGCCTTGCCCGGACGCGCGCGATGACATATCCAATTGTCGGACAAATGCGGAGACAGCCATGGCAGGCGCGCCTAGCGATAAGAAAAGATTCCGGTCGCAGGAGTGGTTCGACAATCCCGGCAATCCGGGCATGACCGCTCTCTATCTGGAGCGCTATCTGAACTATGGCCTGACCCGCGAAGAGCTGCAGTCCGGCAAGCCGCTGATCGGCATCGCCCAGACCGGGTCGGACCTTTCGCCCTGCAACCGCCACCATATCGAGCTGGCCAAGCGCGTGCGCGAGGGCATCGTGGCGGCCGGCGGCATTCCCTTCGAGTTCCCCTGCCACCCGATCCAGGAGACCGGCAAGCGCCCGACCGCTTCGCTCGACCGCAACCTTGCCTATCTGTCGCTGGTCGAGGTGCTCTACGGCTATCCGCTCGACGGCGTCGTGCTGACCATCGGTTGCGACAAGACCACGCCGGCCATGCTGATGGCGGCGGCCACCGTCAACATCCCGGCGATCGCGCTCTCCGTCGGGCCGATGCTGAATGGCTGGCACAAGGGCAAGCGCACCGGCTCCGGCACCATCGTGTGGGAATCGCGCCAGCGCCTCTCGGCGGGCGAGATCGACTATGACGAGTTCATGGAGATCGTGGCATCCTCGGCGCCGTCGGTCGGCTATTGCAACACCATGGGCACGGCGACGACCATGAACTCGCTGGCCGAGGCACTCGGCATGCAATTGCCGGGCTCCGCCGCGATTCCAGCGCCCTATCGCGAGCGCGGCCAGATTTCCTACGAGACCGGCAAACGCATCGTCGGCATGGTGCATGAGGATTTGAAGCCGTCCGACATCATGACGCGCGAAGCCTTCGAGAACGCCATCGTCATCAACTCGGCCATCGGCGGCTCGACCAACGCGCCGATCCATCTGAACGCGATTGCCCGCCATCTCGGCGTGCGCCTCGACAACAATGACTGGCAGACGATCGGCCACAAGATCCCGCTGCTGGTGAACCTGCAGCCGGCCGGCGAATATCTCGGCGAGGATTATCACCATGCCGGCGGCGTGCCGGCGGTGGTCGCCGAACTGATGAAGGCCAGCCTGCTGCCGCATCCCGGCGCCTTGACCGTCAACGGCAAGACCATGGGCGACAATTGCGGCAAGGCCGAAAACCTCGACACGAAGGTGATCTTGCCGGTGTCGGACCCGCTGAAGAAGGAAGCCGGCTTCATCAACCTGAGCGGCAATCTTTTCGACAGCGCCATCATGAAGACCAGCGTGATCTCCAAGGAGTTCCGCGACCGCTATCTGTCGAACCCGGCCGACCCCGAGGCTTTCGAGGGCAAGGCGGCGGTGTTCGACGGGCCGGAGGATTATCACGCCCGCATCGACGATCCGGCCGAGGCGATAGACGAGCACACCATCCTGTTCATGCGCGGCGCCGGCCCGGTCGGCTATCCGGGTGGCGCGGAGGTGGTGAACATGCAGCCGCCGGCCTATCTGATCAAACGCGGCATCCATTCGCTGCCTTGCGTCGGCGACGGCCGCCAGTCCGGCACGTCCGGCACGCCGTCCATCCTCAACGCCTCGCCCGAGGCAGCCGCCGGCGGCGGCCTGGCGCTGCTGCGGAAGGGTGACCGCGTGCGCATCGATCTCAGGAAAGGCACCGCCGATATGCTGGTGCCGGAGGACGAGCTGGCCCGCCGCCGCGCCGCGCTTTCCGGCAATGGCGGCTACCACTATCCGAAACACCAGACGCCCTGGCAGGAAATCCAGCGGGGCATGGTCGACCAGTTCTCGGAAGGCATGGTGCTGAAGCCCGCGGTCAAATACCAGGATGTCGCCCACACCGCCGGCCTGCCGCGCGACAATCACTGAAGCAGTCGCGATAAAGTTTTACGGGCGTGGCGCCGGCCGCGCCCGTTTTGTTTGAGATGCTGGCTATGATTGCGGCTTCCCGTCCGTCGCTCAGCGCCTGCGCTTGGTCGGCAGCTGGATGACGTGGGGGATGTCGATCACCTTGTGCAGATTGCTCGCCGCGACCATGTTCCGGCCTTGCCGCTTGGCCTGGTAAAGCGCGGCGTCGGCTGCCTCGAACAGCGAGCCGTCGTCATCGGTGAAGATCGGCCTGAGCGTCGCGCAGCCGATGCTGACGGTGACCACGCCATGGTCGCTGGCCTCGTGGCGCAGGCCAAGTTCGCGCACGGCCGCGCAGATCGTCTCGCCCAGCATCAGCGCGTCCTCCGGTTCGGTGTCGGGCAGAAGCACCGTGAATTCCTCGCCGCCATAGCGGGCGCAGAAATCCTCCGGCCGCTTCAACGCGTTGCGGATGGCTGTCGCCACCTTGCGCAGGCAATCGTCGCCCTTGGCATGGCCATAGACATCGTTGAAGTCCTTGAAGCGGTCGACGTCGATGACGTGCAGTGAAAGATAGGACCCCAGCCGCGAGGCCTGCCGCCATTTCAACCGGCTCTGCTCGTTGAACTCGCGCCGGTTGGGCAGGCCGGTCAGCGCATCGATGGCCGCCATCGTCTCCAATTGCTGTTCGCGTAGGATGCGCGCCGTCACCTCGCGCGTCGAACCGACGATGAAACGCGGCGCGTCCTTGTTGGACGTCGACAACCGCACCCGGTTTTCGAACCACAGCAGATTGCGGTTCACGTCGTAGGCGCGGAAAACATAGGCGACGTCGGCGTCGCCGGCGCGCACCCTCTGCATGCCGTCGGTGATGATGCCCATGTCGTCCGGGTGGACATGGGCGCGCCAGTCGAAGTCGCCAAGCGCGCCTTCGGCGAGGCCGAGCACCTGGGTGGCCACCGGCGAAATGAAGATGATGCGCCCATCGAGGTCGCTGACGAAGGCCATGTCGCCGGACTGGCGCGCCACCATTTCGTAGATGTCGCGGTCGGCCTGCCTGAGATGCAGGAGCCGCTCGCGTTCGTGCAGCAGCGCCGCCACCAGCACCACGATGCCGAAGGTCAGGATCAGGAAGACCCTGCACAACAAAAGCGCATTGTGCACGTCCTCCAAGGCCATGGTGTGGAACGGCCCATAGTCGGCGCCGGTGAACAGGATGGCGATGGGCACCAGCAGCCCGATGGAGGCGACGATGCCGACAAAACCGTAGCGGAACAGGATGCCGATGAGCGGCGGCAACAGGAGAAACAGCGGCAGCACGGTGGGCTGTTCGAAGATCAGCGCCGCGAACAGGCCGAACCCGGCCAGCGAGACGATCGCTTCCAGGGAGCGGCCGCTGCGATGAAGCTCGATGAGCTGGCGCGGCTGCAGGCGCAGGATCAGCGGGGTGAGCACCACATAGGTCAGGGCCGTGTTGGTGAACACGTAGAACCCGTAATGCACGGCGCTGTGTCCATGCGGCGGCGTGCGCACTGCGGCATGGACGAAAGCGGAGACCAGCGGAATGAGAATGATGACGACCACACCGAAGCGCGCCCAGGCCCTCAGCGTGTCGGAGCGGCCTTCGATCCAGTCGCGGTCGCGACCCAGAACCACCGCGGCGGCATAGGTGAGCAGGATCGACGACCCTGTGAAGATCAGTGTCGTCGGTGAGACGATCTCGGCGACCGGGCCGATCGCCAGTCCCCGGGTGAGCGCCAGCAGCGGAAAGGCGGTCACCGCGTAGCGCGGCCACCGCTGGCGTGGCGTCAAAAGCAGGACCCCCAGCAGCAGGCCGCCAGCGAGCGGGAAGGAAATCAGCCCCTCGACGCGCAGCAGCGAGTTGGACAGATAGTTGGCGAGCGTGAGCAGCGCCATCCACAACAGGAACGGAGCGGCGGTCCGCACTGCCTGCCTGGACGGAACCATCTGGTGTCGCCACATCGCCCGAGCACCCCGGACACTGTCTTCCGCCCAAATCTTATTTAGCTTTGCCTCCTTTAGGAAGCGTATTCCGGCGGTGACCATAACGCGACGGGTAACGGTTCGTCGCGTAGCCGATATTCGGCCGCGTTCCGATCGAAAAGGGGTTGGAACAGGATTTGAATGGATTCAATTGGTGTCGTCCTGTTGCGGCGAAGTCACAGGTCGAATCGCGGTTCCGTGCTATTCAACAAGCAGCAGTCCATGGGGCGATGCCGGATCGACCAAAGATCGGCATCGGGACGGTTGCCGGGTTCGCGTGGCGTTGGTTTCAGTCGCCTTGCCGATGTCCAGATCGGCCACGGAAACGAGAATTCGATCGGACCTTGAAAGCTTTTCCAGGTGTCGGTCGCTGGTCCTGCGGGGGACGGGCCCCGGCAAGGTCGGTCACTCCCACCGGCCTTGCCGGCGCGCCAAACACCGGTGCGCCCACCCTGATTTAGCCTCTACAGATATCTGGTGATCGCCGGCGCCTGCATCTGCTGGTCGCGCTTGCCGTCTTCATAGACGATCGGCGCGGCGGCCAGTTCTTCCTCTGTGGCATCGTCCAGGCAGGCGACGTTCACCGCCCAGAAATTGCCGCCCATGAAATCGAGATAGCCGCGCGAGAAGGTGTGCACGCCGCAGGCCGGGCACATGTAGTGGTTGATGTCGCCTTCCGGCCAGTTGGAAGGCCGCGCCTTGTAATCGAGCATGCGCTCCTTGCCGCCGGTGATCTCGACCGCCTCGTAGGCGGCGAAGGACTTTTTGTAGCCGACCTTGAGGCAAAAGCTGCAATTGCAGCGCCGGATGCCGTCGTCGAAATCGAGCTCGGCTAAGAAGCGGATGAGACCGCAATGGCAACTGCCGTGATAGGTTTTTTTCATGCTCCCTCCTCCTTGCCCTGCCGGTGCGGCCTATATGGCTGCCGACGCACGGGACAGCATGCACATTGCGCGCTGTCCCGACACTGCTTGCGGCGCAACGCATGTCGGTAGTCGCCACTTCTTGCCACCAACCTGGCCAGGCGTTCCGCGGTCGAAGTTGAATATTTTTACCCGGGTAATATTGACGGGAATTCGGAAAAGGCGCATAGGCGGCGGCCTCGCCGGTGTGAATCGGCGAAAGCCTTCGATAAGACAGCGATACGCCGCGACCATGGATGACATGCAATGACCGACAAGCCAGCCGCCCGCCCGTCGCGCGACCTCACCAGCGGGCCGATCGCCAGCACGCTGCTGGTCTTCGCGCTGCCGGTGCTCGGCTCCAACGTGCTGCAATCGCTGAACGGTTCCATCAACGCGGTCTGGGTCGGCCGTTATCTCGGCGAGACCGCGCTGGCGGCGACATCCAATGCCAATCTGGTGCTGTTCCTGCTGCTCGGCACCATGTTCGGCATCGGCATGGCGGCCACCATCCTGGTGGCGCAGTCGGTCGGTGCGCGCAACCTGGACGAAGCCAAGCGCATCGTCGGCACCAGCGCCACCTTCTATTTCATCGTCTCGCTTGTTTTCGCGCTGGGTGGCTGGCTGTGGGTGGACAAGATCCTGTCCCTGTTGGCGACGCCGCCCGACGCCATGCCGCTGGCGCGTGCCTATCTGCTCGTCATCTTCGCGGCGGTGCCGGCCGCCAATCTGCTCGGCTTCGTCATGACCATCCTGCGCGGCGCCGGCGATTCGCGCACGCCGTTCTTCTTCATGGCTTTCGCCGTGCTGCTCGACATCGTGTTGAACCCGCTGCTCATCGCCGGCATCGGCCCGTTTCCCAAAATGGGCATCGCCGGTTCGGCAATGGCGACGCTGATCGGCCAGACGGTGAGCGTCATCGCCATCCTTGTGCTGCTCTACCGGCGCAAGCACCCGCTGCGGCTGGCAGGCCCCGACCTTGCTTTGCTCAAGCCCGACCCGAGGCTGCTGCGCATCATCGTCGCCAAGGGCGTGCCGATGGGCCTGCAGATGATCGTCATCTCGATGGCAGCCCTGGTGGTGATGGGGCTGGTCAACGGCTACGGTTCGCGGGTCACCGCCGCCTACGGCATCACCGCGCAATTGTGGACCTACATCCAGATGCCGGCATTGGCGATCGGCGCCGCCGTCTCGTCCATGGCGGCGCAGAATGTCGGCGCCCGCCGCTGGGACCGCATCGGCCGCATCGCCGCCGCCGGCGTCGGCTTCAACCTGTTGCTGACCGGCTCGCTGGTGGTGTTGCTCCATCTGTTCGACCGCCCGATCCTCGGCCTGTTCCTGGCCAATGACAGCACCGCGGTCGACATCGCGGAGCACATCAACAACGCCGCCTCGTGGTCGTTCATCCTGTTCGGCGTCACCATCGTGCTGTTTGCCACGGTGCGCGCCACAGGCGCGGTGCTGCCGCCGCTGATCATCCTGATCGTCTCGGTGCTCCTCATCCGCACCGGCTTTGCCTATTCGCTGCGCGATTGGCTTGGCCAGGAGGCGCTGTGGTGGAGTTTTCCCGCCGGTTCGATCGCCTCGCTGGCGCTGGCCGCCGCCTACTACCGCTTCGGCGGATGGCGCACCATGCACATGATCGAGGAGGAACGGCCCGCCGCCGGCGAACCCCCGGACACCGGCCTCGGCGTGCCGCGTGGGCGCGCACGGCTGGGGGAACAGGCGGAGGGGTGAGAGCCCGGTTCGCCGCAGGCGAATTGAAAGGTCCGGTGGACCTTTCAAAGGGCTCGAACGCCCGAGGCCGTAGCCGAGGGCCGGGAAGCGGTTCGTCTCAAAGATCGGTTCCGACCCCCTCTCCGTCGCCACTGCGCGGCGCCACCTCTCCCCCATTTCATGGGGGCGAGGAACCCAAGCTGGAAAGGCGCTCGCATCGCTGCATTGGTTCCTCGCCCCTGCCGAAGGCGGGGGCAGAGGTGGCGAGCCCGAAGGGTGAACCGGAGAGCGAGAATTCCATGTCGAGACGCTTGCCCGTTTGAGACGAGCAGCTAGGATCGCCGCGCAAACGGGGCGACGGGCAAGGTGACGGAAAAGATCGATACGGAAACCGCCGCCGGATCGCGCCTTGCCGAGGTGTTCGGCGCGTTCCTGCGCCTCGGCCTCACCTCCTTCGGCGGCCCGATCGCCCATCTCGGTTATTTTCGCGACGCCTTCGTGGTGCGGCGCAAGTGGATCGACGAGGCGAGCTACGCCGATCTGGTGGCGCTCTGCCAGTTCCTGCCGGGGCCGGCCTCCAGCCAGGTCGGCTTTTCGCTCGGCGTGCTGCGCGGCGGGCTGGCCGGCGGCATCGTCGCCTGGGCGGGTTTTACGCTCCCGTCGGCGCTGCTGCTCACGGCTTTCGCGCTGGGCGCCGGCGTGCTCGACAATCCGGTGGGAGAGGGCGTGCTGCACGGCCTCAAGCTGGTCGCCGCCGCCGTGGTGGCGCAGGCGTTGTGGGGCATGGTGAGAGCGTTGACCCCGGACCGCCAGCGCATCGCCATCGCGCTTATGGCACTTGCTCTGGCAAGCCTCGTCGCCGGCTGGCTGGGCCAGGTCGCCGCCATCGCCGTCGGCGCGGTCGCCGGGCTGCTGTTCTGCGGCGGCGAGGCCGGTGCCACGCCACGGCATCCGGCTTTTCCGGTCGGGCGCCGCGCGGCCATTGCCGCCCTTGTCCTGTCCGTCGTCCTGCTTGTACTGCCGCCGCTACTCGGCGCCTGGACCGGCAGCCATCTGCTCGCCTTCTTCGACGCCTTCTACCGCTCCGGCGCGCTGGTGTTCGGCGGCGGCCATGTCGTGCTGCCATTGCTGCAGAACGCGGTGGCCGAACCCGGCTGGGTGCCGGTGCAGCAGTTCCTCGCCGGCTATGGCGCCGCCCAGGCCGTGCCCGGCCCGCTTTTCACCTTCGCGGCCTATTTAGGCGCCGTCTCCGGCGTCGTGCCCAACGGGCCGCTGGGTGCAATGCTGGCGCTGGTGGCGATCTTCCTGCCCGGCCTGCTGCTCGTCTATGGCGCCCTGCCGTTCTGGGACGGCTTGCGGGCCTTGCCGAGGGCGCAGGCGGCGATGCGCGGCGCCAATGCCGCGGTGGTCGGCATCCTCGCCGCCGCCTTCTACGACCCGGTCCTGATCAGCGCCATCGCCGGGCCGCTCGACATTGTTTTCGCCGTCGGCGGCTTCCTGCTGCTGGTCTTCGCCAAGGCGCCGCCGTGGCTGGTGGTGGTGCTGCTGGGGGCAGCGGGCGCGGTGGGGTGAGGCTGATTTGTTTTTCCCTTCTCCCCTTGTGGGAGAAGGTGCCTGAGCTCGGCGGCGAAGCCGCCGGAAGCGAGGGCGGATGAGGGGTGTTGGACGGAGCGCTGCGTCGCAAACTGCGTTGGTGTTGATGCGGGGATTGGTTCTGAAACGCCTCGTTTCTTCCAACACCCCTCATCCGTCTCGTCGCTGCGCGCCGATCCACCTTCTCCCGCAAGGGGAGAAGGGAAGTCAGTACTTCGCCGGCTAAGGAAGCGGCAGGCACCAGATGGCCAGGAAGGCTTTGTCGCCCGAGCGCATCGCATGCACGATATGGGCGGGATTGTAGATGAGGCCGCCGATGCCGGGTTCGTTCCAGGGACCGTCATTCTGCCGCCATGCGCCGGCCGACAGCGCGATATAGACCTCTTCCGGCGGATGCCGGTGATCGGGATAGATCGTGTCGGGCGCCATTACCGAGACGCCGATCTCGACATGCGTGCTTGGCACCGGGCCGTCGCGGCCGACGATCATCGCGTCGGCGTAGCGGTCGGCCAGCCCGTCGGCTGCGCGCCGTTCGGCCCGGTTGCTCCACGCCAGAACGGGTTCGATCGCCTGGAACGCCTTGCCGAGCCCGCGCATGGGCAGTTCGGCGTCCCGCAAGCCATCGTAGCAGGCCTCAAGATGGGCGCATGCCGGCGGGAGCGTTGGCCGCCGCACGTCCCGGGTTTCGCCAGGGCCGTGGGAAAGACCGTCCACCACGCGGCGCCATGCGCGCGAAAGCGGCGTCTCGCACGTCGCCTTCAGCCCGACCGCCTCCTTGAGATTGTCGAGGAAGGTGGTCAGGTTTTCCTGGGGGGATGCTGCCATGGTGCTGCTCCGGCGTTGCGACCGCACTGTTCCACGAGGAACAAGGCGGGGGCAATGGTGGGATATCTTCCTTCTCCCCCTGTGGGAGAAGGTGGATCGGCGCGCAGCGCCGAGACGGATGAGGGGGTGAGAACCCGGTTCGCCGGAGGCGAATTGAAAGGTCCAGTGGACCTTTCAAAGGGTTCGAACGCCCGAGGCTATGCCGAGGGCTGGGACAAAACTGCGACCTGACCCTCGCAAACTCGCTGCCCTTCGGGCGTTCAAACCCTTCAAAACGTCCACCGGGCGTTTTGATCTGCCCGAAGGCGAACCGCCTCCCGGCCCCTCGCAGGCTCGGGGCGTTCGAAGCTCGAAAAGCCAAGCAGTTGGCTTTTCGTCCGCTGCGCGGACCGCTTCTCACCCACCCATATTCGCACGGGTCAGGTGGATGAGGCCGTCGAAGCGCTGGCGCAGGCGGTCGTCGATGGCGCGCGGCACGTGGTGCGGGAAACGTTCGGCCAGGATGCGCTTCTTTTCGGCAATCGCACGCTGCAGGATGTCGGGCTTGCCCCTCTCGTTCCATTCCTTCGGCGAGAAACGGTCGCCGATGGCCGGATAGAAATACTCCGTCTGCATCAGCTTCAGCGTCTGGTCGTTGCCGAGATAGTGGCCCGGGCCATTGAGGCAGACCTCGGTGATCGTATCGATGGACAGCGCCTCGTCGGTCACCTCGATGCCGCGCACGCAGCGCAGGCACTGGCCGATCATGTCGTTGTCGATGATCAGGCTTTCCAGGCAGAAGCCGAGCAGCGAGGCGTGCATGCCGGCCGATTCATAAATCAGGTTCAGCCCCGACAGGCCGGCCATCACGTCGGTAATGCCCTTTTCGAAACCGGACTGGATGTCCGGCAGCTTGGAATCGGCCATGCCCGCCGCCGAACCACCCGGCAAATCGTAGAATTGCGCCATCTGCGCGCAGGCCGCCGTCAACAGTGCCTGCTCGGCCGAACCGCCCGACATGGCGCCGGTGCGCAGGTCGGAAACGAAGGGCCAGGTGCCGAAGATGGCGGGATGGCCGGGCTTCAGCGCGTTGACATAGACGAGACCCGCCAGCACTTCGGCCACCGCCTGCACCACGGCCCCGGCAATCGCCGCCGGCGCGGTGGCGCCGGCCTGGCCGGCCGAAAGCAGCAGGATCGGAATGCCGCCTTCCACGCAGGCCTCCAGCACGCCGCAGGCATCCTCGGCGAACTTCATCGGCGGCACGACGAAGCAGTTGGAGTTGGAAACGAAGGGCCGGGCACGGAAATTCTCCTCGCCGCCGGCGATCGCGTAAAGCATCTCCAGCGCCGGCTTCACATTCTCGCGCACCGTGAACGAGGTGCCGACATGTTTGGAGGTTCCCATCACGCAGGCATAAAGCGTGTTGAAATCCATCTCGAGCGGGTCGGGAATGTCGCGCGGCACCATCGGCCGCTGGAAGAAATGGATGTTGTCCAGCCCGTCGACGATGCGGGCGGCGTCATAGATGTCCTGCAGCAGGCTCTCGCGATATTCCCGCTTCTCGACATCGACCAGATGCACGGCGGCGCCCGCCGTGCCGTAATGCACGCGTTTGCCCTGGATCAGCATGTCATGCTTGGGATCCTGGCCGTGCAGGGTGAAATTGCGCGCCGCCTTCTTGATCGTGTCGAGCACTAGCGCGCGCGGAAAACGGATGCGGCCATCGTCGCTGTAGCTGGCGCCGACGCCGATCAAGGCCTCGATGCAGGAGGGAATGGCGTTGGCGAAACCGACGGTCTCGAGCAGCGTCAACACCGCTTCGTGGATGCGTTCTCGGTCGTTCTGGCTCAGCGGGCCGTAGCGTCCGCCTTCGAGCCCGGCGCGCACTGGCCTAATATCATCGGCCAGAGGTGCTGCGCGCATGGCGCGTCGCGCCTCGCGTCCGCCGGACCGGCGTGACCGGCTGTCGCCTTGCAAATCCTGCTTTTCCGCGGCCATCGACATGGAAAACCTCCACTGCTTCTTGCTGAAGCCGGACACGTGGCGGTTGGTCCACCATCGCGCGGCTCTTTCCCCTTGTTTTGCGAACTATGCCAAGCCCATTGGTGCAGCCTATGGGCCAGCCCATTCCGGCAGATGGACCAGAGAGGGCTCGGCCGACGGAAAAATCGCTTGCTGCGGCGTTGCCAAAAAAAGTGCCCAAAAAACAGCTTGAGCCGAACCTATGGTCATACCTTACAGCGGTCTTCAGGAGGGTTCATGGACGACCGGACAACAGACAATCACATCGCCGTGACCGAATGGCTGAGTGCCGCCGAATGCGCCGATCGCATCGGGCTGACGGTGCGGGCGTTGCGACTCTACGAACGCTACGGGCTGATCAGGCCGCGCCGCACCCAAAAGGACTGGCGGCTCTACGGCACCGCCGACATCGCCCGCCTGACCGAGGTGCTGGCGCTGAAGCGGCTCGGCCTCTCGCTTTCCACCATCGCCGGCCTGCTGGCCGGCCGTGAAACCGACCTCGAGCGCATGCTGGCCATGCAGCATTCCGTGCTGCGCGAAACGCGCGAACGGGCCGAGCACGGCCTGTCCATCGTCGAGGCGATGCGCGCAAAACTCGCCGGCGGCGGCCATGTCTCGATCGACGATCTCGTCAACCTGACCAAGGAGACCAAGATGACCGACACCTCATCGGACGCCATCGCCTGGCGTCGCTACGAACAGGCAAGACCGCGCACCGAGGTCGAGATCGACCGGGCCGTCTACGCCGATTATGCCGGCCATTATCGGCTGGAAGACGGGCCGGGCCTCGCCGTCATCCATCGTGGCGACCATCTCTTCATCCAGGTGACCGGCCAGCCGGAGGTGGAAGCCTTTCCCGAAAGCGATCGCTCCTTCTTCCTCAAGCTGGTGCCGGCGCAGATCACTTTTCAACGCTCGGCCGATGGCGCCGTCGACAGGCTGGTGCTGCACCAGGGCGGTCTGGATATGACCGCGCAGCGCATCGACGAGACCGCCAGCCGCGAGATGGATGCGGCCCTGGCCAAGCGTATCCGCGACAGGACGCCGGTACCGGGCAGCGAAGCGTTGTTGCGCGCGACCATCAGCGACCATATGCGCGGCGAGCCCGACTACGAGCGGATGAGCCCGGCATTGGCGGCGGCGGCGCGCGCGCAGAAGGACGTTATCGCCAACGACCTGGCGCGTCTGGGTGCGCTGGTCGATGTGACATTCCGGGGTGTCAGCCAGGAAGGTTGGGACGTCTACGACGTGCGGTTCGAGCATGGCGAAGTGGAATGGAGTTTCGACCTGACGCCCGAGGGCAAATTCGGCGGCATGTTCCTGCGCCCAAGGCCCTAGAACCCGCGGAAGGGCATTTCGTCCCCGGTCGCGTCACAGCGACAACCAGCACCGTCGAATGCATCGTTAGGGAGCCCGCCCGAAGGTGTTTGGCTGGACTATACGCGCGTGCGCGCATTCGCGCCGTTGGGTGATGGCTTGGCCTATCGTCACCGGATTTGGTGCGTCTCTGGCCCAATGGGTTCCAGCGCGGGATTTTGGCCGCCGGTCCAAGGAGGGGCATTTGGCAAACCTACTGGTATGGACCGGCGTGCTTGCCGCGCTCAGTCTGCTGACCGCAGGCGTTTGGTGGCTGCTGCCAATGTGCCTGCCCGTCTCTTTCGCCTTGCGGCTGCAGTGACGCGAGGCGGCGCTGCCCGACCACTGTCGACTGGACGATTGGATTGACCATCGACAACGCCCTTGCAGGGCACGATCGGCACAAAAGTTGCGCCGGCTAACATGTTTGCCGGCTCCGACCGTCCTGTCCCCGAAAAGAAAATCGCCCGGCGCGAGGCCGGGCGAAGATGAGCCGTTTGGGAGGATGCGGCTAAGCGGCTGCCGGGCGGCGGCCGGCCGCAGTGGCCAGCTCGCGGATGCCGGGTTCGATATGTTGCAGCGAAATGGACGAGATGCCCAAGCGCATGAAACGCGACGGCTTGTCGGTACGGTCGAAGAAGCGGTCGCCCGGCTCGATGATGACGCTGCGGCTGGCCGCTGCGCCGGCGAGGTCACGCGAATCCGTTCCGCGCGGGCCCTCCAGCCAGAGCGACGTGCCGCCGGCCGAATCGGTGGCGCGCCATTCCGGCAGGAAGGCCGAGATCGCGTGCACCAGCCGCTTGCGCCGCTCGTCGAAGGCCGACGACAGACGCCGCACGAGCGCCTCGTGATGGCCGAGCGAGAGGAACAGCGCCACCGCGCGCTGGTTGTTGGCCGGCGGATGGCGCAGCATGAAGCGGCGCAGCGCGCGCAGTTCCGCGATCAGTCCGGCCGAGGCCACGATGTAGCCAAGCCGCAGGCCCGGAGCCAGCGTCTTCGACATCGAACCGACATAGACGACGCGGCCGGAGCGATCGATGCTCTTCAGCGCCTGCTGCGGCGCCTCGTCCAGCAACTGGCTGTCATAGCCGTCCTCGATGATGATCTGGTTGTGGCGGTTGGCCCGCGCCAGAAGGTCCTGCCGGCGCTCCTGCGACAGCGGCACCATGGTCGGGCACTGGTGGCTCGGCGTGACAAAGACAAAACCGGAATCCGACGGGATCGCCGAGGTGACGATGCCGGACTGGTCGACAGGCACTGGCTGGATATCGGCGCCGGCCAGCCGGAAGATCGAGCGGGCGTCGGGATAGCCCGGGTCTTCCATCGCCACCTTCGAACCCTTGGTCATCAGCAGCGTGGCCAGCATGTAAAGTGCGTTCTGGGCGCCCAGCGTGACGATGATCTCGTCCGGATTGGCGAAGATGCCGCGCCGCGGCAACAGCCGCGCCTGGATCTGTTCGATCAGCAGCGGGTCGTCGCGGTCGACCATGTCGGAGGCCCAGTTGCGGATCTCCAGCACGGCCAGCGCCATGCGGTTGCACTCGCGCCACTCGGCGGTGGGGAACAGCGCCGGGTCGAACTGGCCGTATACGAACGGATATGACGACTTGATCCAGTTGTCGTGCTTGGCCGGCGGCGGCATGTCGCTGGCGGCGATCTGGCGGCGTGCTTTCCAGTCGATCTCGTTGGACTGTTCCGGCGTCTTCTGCGGCTTGGCCGGCGTCGCCAGCACTTCCGGATTGACGAAGTGGCCGCGCCGCTCGCGCGCCACCAGGAAGCCCTGGTCGACGAGCTGCTGGAAGGCCAGCACCACCGTGCCGCGCGCGACGCCGAGTTTTTCGGCCAGGATGCGGCACGAAGGAAGCGGCATGGAAGCGGCGATCTGACGGTCGAGGATGGCTGCCACGATCGCCTGGCGGATCTGTGCCTGCAGGGTTTGGCCGGACTCGGCGGAAATCCTGAACAGGCCCGACCATATCGCGGTGTCGTTTCTCTGTGGCATATCCTAGCGCTCCTCGGTGGACAGTCTTTTTTGTTTTGTGGACCAGTGAACTGTATGATTGGTACAAGGGGTTGCGCCAATCAATTTTTCTGATCGCTGGGATTTATGCCAGTGATCCTTCATTCCCCGCCGTGAACAACGGAGGGTAGAAATTTCTCGCTTTGGTTGATGTTGGTCACCGCTAGTGTCGTGACACGGGCATCGCGCGACAATTTCCCGTTCCGGCATGGATTCCCGACACTCTCCGCTCCCTACGGTCGCTCACGAGGTCGGGAATGACGAGCTTTCCTTGCCTCGTGCAAATCGAGAACGCTGGCCTATCCCCAGCGCTGGAGATCGGCCGAGACGTCCCTTGCCTTCCGTTATTCCCGACCTCGTGAGGGAGCGAAGCGACCGGAGAGTGTCGGGAATCCATGCCGGAACGGTGGTATTTGGCACAGGGGCGTGGAACCAGACCGACAGTGGCGACGAATTTCGATCGTCATATGTCGTGCAAGGATGAGCAAAGCCCCGTGGTGCTCCGACGAGGCGCTTGAACCGATTGAAACTCCGCGAGATAAGTTCGTCACCAGCCTCTCGCTTGCCGCATTCGCTCTGCTAGACTGCGGCCGAACCACCCCCGCTACCTCCGGAGATCGCCGTGGACCGCACCGCTTTCGACAAACAGCTCGCCGCCCTTCGCGCCCATCGCGCCGCCACATCGATGAACATGCGCGCGGTCTTCGCCGCCGATCCGGACCGCTTCAAGCGCTTCTCGGCGCTGGACGGCGACCTTCTGCTCGACTGGTCGAAATGCGCGGTCGACGCCCGGACCATGGAGTTGCTCGAGGGCCTAGCCAAGGCCGCCGATGTCGAAGGCAGGCGCGCTGCGATGTTTGCCGGCAAACATATCAACATTACCGAGGACCGCGCCGTATTGCACACGGCGCTGCGCAATCTCTCCGGCAAGGGGCTTACCGTCGACGGCCAGGACGTGCAGAAGGACGTCCGCTCGGTGCTCGACGCGATGAGCGTCTTCGCCGACGCGATCCGCTCGGGCAAGGCGGCCGGCCATACCGGCAAGAAGATCACCGACATCGTCAACATCGGCATCGGCGGCTCCGACCTTGGCCCTGTCATGGCGACGCTGGCGCTCGCTCCCTATCACGACGGGCCGCGCGCGCACTACGTCTCCAACATCGACGGCGCCCATATGCATGACACGCTGAAGGGCCTGTCGGCGGAGACGACCTTGTTCATCGTCGCCTCCAAGACCTTCACCACCGTCGAGACCATGACCAACGCCGAAACGGCGCGCAAATGGGTGGAGGCCAAGCTCGGCAAGGAAGCGGTCGGCAAGCATTTCGCCGCCGTCTCCACCGCGCTCGACCTCGTCGCCAAGTTCGGCATCGAGAAGGACCGTGTGTTCGGCTTCTGGGACTGGGTTGGCGGGCGTTATTCGGTGTGGGGCGCCATCGGCCTGCCGGTGATGATCGCCGTCGGGCCGGAAAACTTCCGCGCCATGCTTTCCGGCGCGCATGAGATGGACGAGCATTTCGTCGCCGCGCCGCTGACCAGGAACCTGCCGGTGCTGCTCGGCCTGGTCGGGTTCTGGCATCGCGTCGTCTGCGGCTACCCGGCCCGCGCGGTCATTCCCTACGACCAGCGCCTGTCGCGCCTGCCGGCCTATCTCCAGCAGCTCGATATGGAATCGAACGGCAAGAGCGTCATGCTGGACAGCGCCGGCGCGGTGACGCCGACCGGCCCGCTGGTGTGGGGCGAGCCCGGCACCAATGGCCAGCACGCCTTCTTCCAGTTGCTGCACCAGGGCACCGACATCATCCCGGTCGAGTTCATCGCCGCCGCTGTCGGCCACGAGCCGGACCTGAAGCACCATCACGATCTCCTGCTCGCCAATGTCGTGGCGCAGTCGGAAGCGTTGATGAAAGGCCGCACGCTGGAAGAGGCGCGCGCCCAGATGCTGGCCAAGGGCATGAAGCCCGAGCAGGTCGACAAGATCGCCCCGCACCGGGTCTTCTCGGGCAATCGGCCGTCGCTCACCATTCTCTACCGCAAGCTCGACCCGCGCACTTTCGGCCGGCTGATCGCGCTTTACGAACACCGCGTCTTCGTCGAGGGCACGCTCTATGACATCAATTCCTTCGACCAGTGGGGCGTCGAACTCGGCAAGGAACTGGCGACAAGCCTGCTTCCTGTCGTTGAGGGCAAGGAGAATGCCGCCAGGAGGGATGCCTCGACCGCCGGGCTGGTGGGACATATTCACCGGCTAAGCGGACGGGAGTAAGAAATTTTGGCGGGCATCAAGGGCATCCTTTTCGACAAGGACGGGACACTGATCGATTTTCACGCCACCTGGTCGGGGGTGGCGGACCGCATGGCGCTGGAGGCGGCGGCTGGCGACCGCGCCAAGGCCGACGAATTGCTGGCCAAGGCCGGTTATGATTTCGAGACCAAGGGTTTCAAGGCCGATTCCATCTTCGCAGCCGGCACCAATGCCGACATCATCGCGCTGTGGTTCCCGGAATTGTCGGCGGCCGAACAGCGCGAGGCGCTGGACCATTTCAACGAAATCAGCACCGAACAGGGCTCGGCAATGGCCGTGCCGCTGCCGGGCATCGCCGGAGCGCTGGCGGCGTTGCATGCGAAATCCTACCGGCTGGGGGTCGCCACCAACGATTCGACCGCCGGCTGCGAGCGCACACTTTCCGCGATCGGCATGGCGCAGCTGTTCGACGCCGCCTATGGCTATGACGCGGTCGCCAACCCGAAGCCGGCGCCGGACGCGGTGCTGGCCTTCTGCGACCTCACCGGTCTGAAGCCGTCCGAGGTTGCCATGGTCGGCGACAATCGTCACGACCTCGACATGGCCCGCGCCGGCGGCTGCGGCCTGGCGGTCGGTGTCCTGTCCGGCACCGGCACGCGCGAATCGCTGGCCCCGCTCGCCGACGTCGTGCTGGCCTCGGTCGCCGACCTGCCGGCGTTTCTGGCCGGGCGGGGGTGAGGAGGCGATAGCGATACAAGGCAAAGGACCTGGTACTCAGCTCTCTGAATTTAGACGACCCAAGCTACCTCGGGAGTTGGTCTATGTTGGAGCGATGATCGCGTCAGCGATATCGACTGTTAATCGTCGATTTACCAAAAAACCTTCTACTATCTACGACTTTCCTTCGCCAAATCTTCATAATATTGGGCGCGCCTGAAATCCTCGATTTTGGCCGTGATGCCAGAGCTGCACTCAGGACAACAAGTTGCCGGCAAATCATAACGCTCAATCAGTGTCATTCGACCTTCATCATAATCCCACTCAAGGAAGCTGTCCGTTTCTATCACATCACAAGCAAACACCATTTGCCCGCACGATTCACAGTCTGATACAAGTTCTCTCCGCTGGCAGAAGCAACATTGCTCCTCGGCAACGATAAACGTGTCTTCATTGCATTCTGGGCAAAGCCAGACTTCCCCTTCATTGCTCTTTGCGTAGATGCGCGCCTTTTGGAGCATTTCGGCGCGAGCCTTAACACGTTGTAGAATTTTCTGGAGGTCATCCTCGTCTATGAAATCTGGAGGGGTGAGATCCAAATGCTCGCGATAAAAGAAAATCACGAAAGCGAATATCTCCGAGAACTTCGCCTCAGTTGCCTCTATTCCATGATCGAATTCATAATGGACCAGTTCATTTCGTAAATTTATCGCAGATCGAATCTTTAAATGATCGACATCGCTGATCGAAATGTTTCCTATTGTTGGATCTTTTATTCGAGAAAGCGCTAAATTTATCCCAACGGTCTTGCCGGGTTTGTCTATGGATTCTAAAACGAATGCTGGATGGATAAGCCTCAAATATTCCTTGAAGGCTAACTCCATTGCCTGAACAACATTAACAATCGCAAATTTCCATTTATCAGCGCTGTGCTCTTCTCGGTGAGCATAGCGTACGGCCTCTCTAAAATAAGAGATGCTGTTCTCTAGAAGTGCAAGTTTGTGATCGTTGGCCATCTATCTGAGATAATGCGCTTAGTTAATAACTAACAGTCATTGCTAACATAATCTCATAATAAATCGTGGAGGACGCGAGATATCGGGCCCGCGATCCGGAAGGCCATCTGTGGACCTTCGCCGAGACGGTGAGGCACGTTCCCGTCAACGTCGCCGAACAGCTGAGCGGCTGCACCATCGAAGGCTGGCATCGGGGTAGAGAGTGACGCCCACAAACCCGACGCTATGAGCGTTGAGGGGTAGCGCTGTCGTCATTCCGGAAGCCGAAGCGCAGCGAAGGCTATCCGGAACCCATTGGTCGCAACATCGTAAGGCACGGCCCGGTCCTCGTTCTGAACCGTTCATGCAGCCGAACCGGCGCTGCGTGCTTCATTCCCATCGGCACGATCTTCGTTCCCGGCCGCGCTTCTCAATGGGTTCCGGGTCGGCACTCGGCTTCGCCTCGCTTGCCCGGAATGACGGGCGCAGAGTGGTTCGCCGCTTCTTCAGCCTGCCGTGCTGGTCGACCAGGGCGCCGGCAAGGGAGGCCACCCGGTTCGAAATCCCCTCCACATTCTTCTGGCTTGATGACGGCAGGCCGATCGCCAATGGCTCGCCCGCCACAGCTCCTTATCTTTTCTTGATCTTTTGCGCCTCGATCCCGTCTCGAATTCTTATCCGCGCACGCGGTAATCCAATGGGGTTCCCATGCAGACGGTCCGGCCATTGGCGGCTGTGGCCGGCTGGAAGTGCCGCGATCCCCGTTCCATGCAAAGACCCGTCTCCCAGTTCCGCTTCCTGACCAGGACCAACTCCATACCGACGGAGTATTTTGTCCTGGCCAATTTGAAGGCGGTCGGCCCCGTGGTCGGGCACCTCGCCGGCGAGCCGATCCGCGACGCGGTCCTCGACGAGGGCGGCCGCCGTTACCGTTTCGCCGGCGTCATGCCGCGCACCGCGACCGGACGCTTCGCCGTCGAAGCGCTTCGTCCCGGCGAATGGATCGTGCAACCGGGCCTGATCTACCGGCTCGAGGAACCGGCGCCGATGTGCGCCTGAGGCAAATGGCGCGGCGCCGTGTGTGCCATTCCCGATCGCGAAGAACGGGCCCGGCGCCGTTCCTTTGAAATCCCCTTCACATTCTTCTGGCTTGATGGCGACGGATCGGAGATTGTCGGCGTCTCGGTTGCGTCGGCCCGAAGCCGGCGGGCAGGGCGATCGGGCAGGCCAATTTCAGCGAGCAGGAAGCGAACATGCAGATCGGAATGATGGGACTGGGCAGGATGGGCGCCAACATGGTCAGGCGCCTGCAGCGCGACGGCCATGAATGCGTCGTCTACGATATCAACCCGGCCAGCGTCGAAGCCCTGGTCAAGGAAGGTGCCACTGGCGCCGGCTCGCTGGAGGAGTTCGTCGGCAAGCTGGCCAAGCCGCGCGCGGTCTGGCTGATGCTGCCGGCCGCCATCACCGGCAAGGTCGCCGACCAGGTGGCGGCGTTCATGGACAAGGGCGACATCATCATCGATGGCGGCAATTCCAACTATCGCGACGCGGTCGACCAGGCGGCGAAGTTCGCGACCAAGGGCCTGGCTTTCGTCGATGTCGGCACCAGCGGCGGCGTCTGGGGGCTGGAACGCGGCTACTGCCTGATGATCGGCGGTCCCGACGATGCGGTGAAACATCTCGACCCGATCCTCGCTTCGCTGGCGCCCGGCGCCGACCATGGCGCCAATCCCGACAAGGCGGCGGGCACCGCGCCTTTCGGCTACCTGCACTGCGGCCCGAGCGGCGCCGGCCACTTCGTCAAGATGGTGCATAACGGCATCGAATATGGCGTCATGGCCGCCTATGCCGAGGGCGTGAATATCCTGAAGGCCGCCAATTCCGGCAAGGCCGACCGCAGCGCCGACGCCGAGACCTCGCCGCTCAGCGAGCCGCAATATTACCAGTTCGACATCGACCTGCCCGCGGTCACCGAAGTGTGGCGCCACGGTTCGGTGATCGGCTCATGGCTGCTCGATCTCACCGCCAGCGCGCTCAAGGCCGACCCTGCGCTGGCGCAGTTCGGCGGCCGCGTCTCCGATTCCGGCGAAGGCCGCTGGACGCTCAAGGCCGCCATCGACACCGGCGTGCCGGCGCCGGTGTTGTCGTCGGCTCTGTTCGACCGCTTCTCCTCGCAGGGCGAGTCCGCCTTCGCCGACAAGCTCCTGTCTGCGATGCGTTATGCCTTCGGCGGCCATCTCGAAAAGCCGAAAAACGGCGCGTGAGGGGATAACGACCATGGCTGTTGCGGCTGAACCCCGATCCGACGTGCTTGTGCTGTTCGGCGCCACCGGCGACCTGGCGCACAAGAAGATCTTTCCCGCGCTCTATTCCATGGTGGCGCGCGGCCACCTGACCGAGCCGATCATCGGCATCGCCTTCGACAGTTGGACGGTCGAGCAACTGGCGGCGCGCGCCCGCGACGGCATCCAGGCCGCGATCGGCACGGTGGACGAGGCGGTGTTCGCCAAGCTCGCCGGCCTGCTGCGTTATGTCAGCGGCGATTATCGCAGCCAGGAAACCTTCGACAAATTGAAGGACGCGCTGACCGGCTTCCGCCACCCGCTCTATTATCTGGCCGTGCCGCCGTCGATGTTCGAGCCGGTGGTGCAGGGGCTGGAGCAGTCGGGCGGCGCCGCCGGCGCCAGGCTGATGGTGGAAAAGCCGTTCGGCCGCGACCTGCAGTCGGCGCGCTGGTTGAACCGGGTGCTGCACATCGTCTTCGACGAGAACTCGATCTTCCGCATCGACCATTATCTCGGCAAGGAGGCGATCCAGAACCTGCTCTATTTCCGCTTCGCCAACTCCTTCCTCGAACCGATCTGGAACCGCAACTATGTCGAGAGCGTGCAGATCACCATGGCCGAGGATTTCGGCGTGCAGGGGCGCGGCAAGTTCTACGACGAGGTCGGCTGTATCCGCGACGTCATCGAGAACCATCTGCTCAACATCCTGCTCTTGCTGGCCATGGAGCCGCCATCGGGCCGCTCGGCCGAAGACCTGATCGACGAGAAGGTGCAGGTCCTGAAGGCCGTTCGCACGCTGGCCAAGGACGATGTGGTGCGCGGACAGTTTGCCGGCTATCTGCAGGAGCCGGGCGTGGCGCCGGGCTCCACGGTGGAGACTTTCGCCGCGGTGCGCTTCCTCGTCGACACCTGGCGCTGGCAGGACGTTCCGTTCTTCATTCGCGCCGGCAAGAACCTGCCGGTGCGCGCCACCGAAGTGGTGGTCAAGCTGAAGCGGCCGCCGCTCGACGTGTTCGACGCCATCGCGCCGGACGAGGCCAACTATCTGCGCTTCCGCATCAACCCGGAAATCTCCATCAGCATCGGCGCCCGCCGCAAGCTGGCCGGCGACGAGATGGTGGGCGAGCAGGTGGAGCTTTCGGCCGTGGACGATTCGGCCGGCGACATGGAGCCGTATGAGCGCCTGATCGGCGACGCCATGAACGGCGACATACGCCTGTTCACCCGCCAGGACGCCTCCGAGGCTGCCTGGCGCATCGTCGGGCCCGTGCTGGACGACAAGAGCCAGCCGGCGATCTACGAGCCGGGCACCTGGGGTCCGGCCGAGGCGATGGCGAAGTTCGGGCCGCCGAACGGCTGGGTCGATCCGGCGAAGTGAGCGCCTACTGCATCGGCCAGAAAATCGGAATCGATTTTCGGTAGGCACGATGCAGCAGATTCAAAATGTTAGAGCGTCCTTTGCGCGTCCAATCGGACGCGCGGCGCTCTAGCGACTGCATAGAAAAAGACCGGGACGCTTCGAGCGTCCCGGCCGAAGCTGAGGCGCCAGCGCCTCTCGGGAGGGAAGAACACAACCGGTGGAACGGGAGGAATCACCGGAAGCTTTTTTCAGCTTGCGCCCGGAAACGCCCATTGGCGAAGCATGGAATTCTGTTTTTTCCGCCATTCGCGCAAAATCCGGGGTTATCCACCGGGCAATCACAGGCTGCGTGGAAAGGCGTTCTGTAGCGAGGGTTGATGCTGTGGGGTGGAGTCTCCTTCTCCCCTTGCGGGAGAAGGTGGCCGAGCCGAAGGCGAGGTCGGATGAGGGGTGCTGGAAGAAACGAGGCGCTTCAGAATGAGCGTTCGGTAAACTCACCGCACAACTTGCACGGTAGCACTCCGTCCAACACCCCTCATCCGCCCTCGCCTTCGGCTAGGGCACCTTCTCCCGCAAGGGGAGAAGGGAAGGCGCTGTGCTCAGCGCTAAACGCAAACACGGTCGCCGGCGTCCCGGCACCCGCTTCACCGAAATCCGATACCTGATATTCGGCGATCGCCGCCAGCCTCTGACGGGGCAGATGGGCACGGCCCGGATCGCCGACCAGAACGGTGATGCCCATGGCGAGGCAACGATCAAGGAAGGCGGTGACGCGCCGCGCAAGGCTTCGGTCATAAAACAGGTCGCCGACCGTTATCAGGTCGACGGATGGCGGTTCTCCGGCGGTCAGGTCGGCCTGCAGGGTTTCAAACGTCACATCGTTCAACGCTGCATTGAGGCGTGCTGCAATGATCGCATGCGCGTCGATGTCCACGCCCGTCACACTGCTGGCGCCGGCCCTGGCGGCGGCGATGGCGACAAGGCCGGAGCCGGTGCCAAGGTCCAGCACAGCCCGCCCGCGAACTGTTTCAGGATGGTCGAGCAGATAACGCGCCAGCACGGTGCCGCCGGCCCAATGATAGGCCCAGTAAGGCGAGCGCCCTGCACCGGTCGACCCGCCGGCCATTTCCGCGAGACGCCGCAACCCGCTCGACGGCTGTGCGCCATGCAGCCGGATTTCGGCAATGCCGGGAACCGGCGCCAGCGGCAGATTGGCCAGGATGAAGGCTGTTGCATCGGCTTCGGGCGTTTCGGCCGGCTTGGCTGGCAAGGGCAGGGTCATGGCTCTCAGCCTAGCGCGGCCGCGTCACTTCATGAAGATCAGCGCCATGCCGGCCACCACCAGTGCCGCACCCGCCCACGCGCCTGCTGCCGGCCGTTCGCCGGTGCGCAGCCACAGCAGCGGCAGGATGATGACGGGCGAGGTCGCCGACAGCGTCGAGACGATGCCGACCTTGCCGCCGGACAGCGCGAACAACAGCAAGGTCATGCCGATGGCCAGCGCCAGAATGCCGGTCAGCGCCGTCAGGGCCGCCACTTTCCACGTCAGCGGGCCTTTCGGCTTCAGCGCCGGGATGGGCAATTGAATGAGAATGCTGAGGAACGCGGCCGCGATGCCGACCCTGAGCATGGAGGCGAGGAACGGATCGATGCCCGTCGCCATGACAGGCCGGGCGATGATGGAGCCGATGGCCTGGCCGGTTGCGGCGCCGAGGCCGAGCGCGACGCCGATCCAGAGCGGGCCCTTGACCGTTTCCCATTGATGCAATTGCGAGCGGCGCTTGCCGAACAGGATGGCGAGCAGCACGCCGCCAACGATCAAGGCGATGCCGAACACCGCCTTCGTGCTCAGCGTTTCGCCAAGCAGCAGCCAGCCGAGCATCGCCGCGATGGGCGCGTTGAGCGCGAACAATATGCCCGAGCGCCGCGGGCCGACCCGGTTCAGCGTGGCGAACAGCAGCGTGTCGCCGATGAAGATGCCGATCAGGCCCGACGCCAAAAGCGGCCACACATTGGCTGCGTCGAGTTCGCGCCAGGCGCCGGTGGCAAGCACGTAAAGCGCCAGCATGGCGGTGACGAAGATCTGCCGGACGCGGTTGAAGGCGGGCGCGCCGAGATGACCGGCCGGCCCCGCCGAGATGATGCCGGTGAGCGCCCAGCAGACGGCGGCGCCGAGCGCCGCGAGTTCGTGGATGGGCATTTCGCCTCGCCGGGTTCTGCGACGGCCGCCGTACCGTCATGGTGGTTGCGGCGTTCGGCCGTTTGCCTATCGATACTCCGCTTCGCGGCGCCGCGGCGCGCCGATTGTGTGGAATTCCGGTTCGTCCACAGGCGCGTGGGCGCAACGAAGCGACATTCGAAGCCGCAACGGCCGGCATTGTCGCGGATTTGAAACAAGATGGAGACATCATCTTAACAGGCGGGCAAGCCGCGGTCCTTAGGAGGAGGGTCGAGGGGCCGCTCTTATGAAACTCGACTTTCTGACACTCTACATCGTCATCCTGCTCAACTCGCTGACGGTTGCGATCATCTGGGGCGCGATTGCCTATCGCTATCGCAATTTCGCGGCAGCGCGCGTCTGGCTGGGCGCCTGCGTTCTTTCCACAATCGGCGGCTCCGTGCTCGCCCTCCAGGGCAATGAGGGCAGCTATGTGCCGGCCGTGGTCGGCAACGGCTTCGTCATCTACGGCTTCTGCCTGTTCTGGGTCGGCGTGCGTGTGTTCTACGGCCTCTCGGGTGGTTGGAAGGCAAGTGCCGCCATCACCGCCGGCAGCCTGTTCCTGCTCGTGCTTTTGTTTGGAAGCCTGCAGGGCCGCAACCTCGTCTATGCAGGCGGCCAGTCGGTTCCGCTGGTCATCGCCGCCTATTATCTGATCAGCCAGCAGCGCCGCGATCTCGGTGCCATGATCGCCGCCACCGCCATGATCGTCGGCGTGCTCGGCCATGTCATCGAGAGTGGCCTGAACATCGGCCTGATGCTGGGCAACGTCGACCAGGATTTCTATTCCACGATCGAATCCTACGCGCTGTTGTGCGTCATCTTCTCGGGCGTGGTCTGGAATTTCGGCTTCACCGTCATGTCGATCGGCCGCCTGCGCGAGGAACTGGCCGAGATGGCGATGACCGACGACCTCACCGGCGTGCCCAACCGCCGGCAATTCCTCGCCACCTTGCAGGGCGAGGATCAGCGCTCGCGCCGCACTGGCCGCCATTTCTCGCTGATGCTGATCGACATCGATCATTTCAAGCGTTTCAACGACACCCACGGCCATGCTTTCGGCGACCGCATCCTGCGCCAGTTCGGCGCCATCGCCACCGCCACCGTGCGCTCGAGCGACACGGTTTTCCGGCTTGGCGGCGACGAGTTCGCCATCCTGTTGCCGGAGACGACCGCCCGCCAGGCGGAAAAGGTGGCCGCGGCACTCGTCGCCACCGTGCGCGAAGGCAGCGGCAAGGCCGAGGACGACGAGCGTTTCACCATCAGCGTCGGTGTCGCCGAATGGTCGCCCGACATCTATGTCGCCGCCGTCGACCTCACCGCCAAGGCGGACGAGGCGCTCTACCGCGCCAAGGCCGCTGGGCGCGACGACTACGCAATTTCGGGGCTGAAGAACCGCAAGGCGGCGATGCAAAGCCACCTCAAGCTGGTGGCGTCGAACGCTTCGTGAAGGCTACCTGTCTCGGCGGTTGCGGTTCGCCTAGCCGGCAGCCTGCTTCAACGCAGGCAGGAAATGACTGAGCCAAAGCGCCGGCGCCAGTCGCAGAGCGTGCCCCCAGCGCCCTCCGGAAGGTATGGCGTAGAGTCTGCTGGTCGTCTGGCTCGCCAGGTGCCGCCGCTCTTCATCAGCACACTGCTATCTCTCAGCATGCGCTTCACTACCATTCCATTTCTGCGTTGAAGCTTCGGGCGGCTTCCGCTAAGAAGCCGTTGCTGGCGGCATTCGCCGGCCGGTTTTCCAGGCCATCCTTCGGCTTCGAAAGCACCCGTAGCTCAGCTGGATAGAGCGCTGCCCTCCGAAGGCAGAGGTCACAGGTTCGAATCCTGTCGGGTGCGCCAATGATTTCAATAAGTTAGATGGCACATGCCCTTTCTAGAAAGAGTTGGGTCGCACTAAACTGCATATTTCCAGAGCCGATCTTCATTCTCCACCAGTCGCGCTCTAACCTCCCCCGCTTTCAGACGGCAGCGGCCGCGCGCCTAGTTGGCCGGGCTTTTTCCTTTCCTCGGTAGCGCAGCCGTTTCGTAGCGGCGGCGCCTCGCGCAGCGGTGGCACGCCGTGGCCGGCGTTGAACAGGAAGAGCAGCAGTGAGGATCGGCGGATGAGCTGGAGGCCGATGACGGCCGAGACCATCGCCAGCGCGGGCAGCGTGAAGAAGGTGATCGGGAAGAGGTCCGAGCCGTAATTGCCGAAGAAGCGCCTGAAGACGATACCGGCGAAGTTGAAGAGGATGGCGTGGCTGCAGAACAGGAGGAAGGCACAGGGTTCGAGCCGGCTGAAGGCTGGCGCCAGCCCCGCGTGCCGGATCAGGCCGGTGAGCGCCCAGAAGCCGCCGGCCATGGTGATGCGCAGCGAGGTGTCGAGGGTCAGCCTGAGCACGGCGTCCATTTCGGCAAGCAGGATGCGTTCGACCCGGATGGTGATGAAGACAGCGACCATCACCACGAGCCCGGCGGTCAGCGCCAGCGCCAGCCGGTCGAGGAACTGAGCGCTCGTCCCGGCGATGCGCAGCCACATGCCGAGGCCGAAAAACAGCATCAGCTGCGGGCGCTGCAGCAGATAAAGATCCTCGCCGAACAGCGTGTAGACGACCAAAAGCGCGATGGTGGGCAGCGCGAAGCGCCGCAGCCCGAACAGCAGAAGCGGCGACAACAGGCTGCAGATGAAGAGGTCGCGCAGGAACCACAGCGGCACGTCCAGCGGCCATCCGGTGACGGCGAAAAAGGCGTTTGACCAGCCGAGCAACGTGTTGTCGGGCATGTCCTGCCATTTGCCCGATATCAGCCCATAGGCGGTCAGCAGCACCAGCATCGCCATGTTCCAGGCGACGAGCGGGACGATGAGCGTCTTGAATTTGGACTTCGCCAGCGACAGCGTGCCGGCCTTCATCAGGCTGGCGACGATGAAATAGCCCGAGACGATGCTGAGCAGCGAAACCGAGCTCAGCCCGACAAGGCGCGACAGGGTGAAATAGACGAGGTCGAAGAAGCCGGGGTCGCGATCATGCACATTCTCGGCGATGCCGGGCTGCACGTGAACGAACATCATGAAGAAGATGCACAGCACGCGCGCAATTCTGACACGGTCGGACACTAACGGCGGAATGGGTGGAACGGCCGGGGCGTGGGAAACAGCGGTTTTCAGGATTCGTCTCCTCGAATCTGGCCGCCCCGGCATGCGGAGCGGCTCGTGACGCGGTCTCTCAGGAGGCGGAGCACGGAGACGCGAAGTGGTGTCTAGGGCGACGGACGAGGTCCGGCGACAAACCTAGGGGATTCGATGCACCCGGCGGGTTCACAAAATGCTACCCGGCATAACAGGACGACGGCTGATGGCGCCGGGCATCCGGTCGCCGCATGCGTTCGGGTTCGTTTGAAACACGGTGCGCGATGAAGGCCGTCGCGCGGTTTCTCGGCCTGAAGGCCGGTTTTGCGCGGCCAAGGCTGCCGCGCCTGCGCCTCGACATGGCCGACACCGCCGTCTACGCGGTCGGCGATATCCATGGCTGCCTCGACGAATTGCTGGCGCTGGAAGATGTGATCGCGGCGGACGCCGCGACGCTGCCGGGCCGCAAGGTCGTCGTCATGCTGGGCGACTATGTCGATCGCGGGCCGGCATCGGCACAGGTCATCGATCACCTGGTCGCGCCGCCGCCGGCGGGGTTGGAGCGGATCTGCCTGGCCGGCAACCACGAACTCGCCATGCTGGATTATCTCGAAGGGCGGCGCGGGCGCTTCCCCTGGCTGCGTATCGGCGGCGAAAGCACGCTTCTGTCCTATGGCATCGACCATCGGCGGCTGGTCGAGATCTGCCGCGACGACCGCCAGGTCGACGACACCATCCGCAAGTCGATCCCGGCGACGCACCTGGCGTTCCTGCGCACGCTGCCGGTGCTGGTGGAAACGGCGCGTTATCTGTTCGTGCATGCCGGCCTGCGGCCGGGCGTGCCGCTGGACAAACAGACCGACGAGGATCTCGTCTCCATCCGCAAGGCCTTTTACGAGCGGGCCGACCTGATGACGCGCTATGTCGTGCACGGCCATACGCCGGTCGAGGAAGCCCGGCGCGACGGCATGCATGTCAATCTCGACACCGGCGCCTTCTTCAGCGGCCGGCTGACGGCGCTGCGCATCTGGCAGGACAAGGGCCGCTATTTCAGCAATCTGCCGCAGGACGCCTGAGAGCGGCGAGGCTCCCGGTCTTCCCGGCTCAGGCCGTCTCCATGCGTTTCGGGTCCGGTTCGGCAACCGTCTGCTCGACATAATAGGAGGCGTAGCGGTCGAGATAGTGCTCGGCGCCGCCGAACAGGCCGTAGTGGGCGAGCTTCTTCATATCGGTCCGGTTCAGCACCACGCCGAGTGTCTTGGCCGCGATCTGGCGGTCGGCCTGCAGGGCGGAACGCACCAAAACGCGCGGCGTCGCCCCCCATTCGGCAACCAGCACGAAACCGTCGGCCAGCGGCGCGAAGGCCTTGGCGTCGACGACAGGTCCAAGCGGCGGCAGGTCGACCACCACATAATCGAAGGATTTGCGCGCTTCCTCGATGAGGCTGGCCATGGCCGGGCCGGAAATCAGCTCGCTGGTGTGCGACATGCGCCGGCGCACCACCGCCGGGAGAATGACCAGCTTGGTCTTGCGGTCGACCAGGCAGGCGCTTTGCCAGCGCTGTTCGCCGACCAGCGCCTCGACCAGGCCCTTGTCGGGCGTCAGCGACAGGCCGCGGCTCAGCCCCGGATTGCGCAGATCGGCATCGATCAGCAAGGTACGCGAACCATTGGCGGCGAGCAGGCCGGCGAAATTGGCGGCAACCGTGGTCTTGCCCTCGCGCGGCAGCACGGAGACGAAGCCGATCACCTTGCCGGCGGTGCGGTGCAGCACCACGTCGGACGCCAGTTTGACGCTGCGCAGCGTCTCGGCGAAAGACGAGGCCGGCTGGTTGATGGCGACCCGCAGGATGCGCGGGGTGACGGTCTCGGCGCTGGCCGGCCGGGCCGTGTCATCCTCCGCCGGCTGGGCTCTCGGGCGCGCGTCGGCATATTGCCCGCCGATCGCCGGCAAATAGCCGAGGAAATTGAGATCGAGCACATCGCGCACGTCCTCGCCGGTGCGGAAAAAGCGTTCGCGGAATTCCTGCACGGCACCGGCCAGCGCGCCGGCGAACAGGCCGAGCACCACCGACAGGCCGAGCACCATCGCCTTGCGCGGGCTGGAGGCCGAGACAGGATTGCCGGCCTGCGAGATGACGCGCGCCTCGGCGATCGGGAAGGAACGCTGCTGCGAGGCTTCCTGGTAACGCGACAGGAAGGATTGGTAGAGGGTGTTCAGCGCCTGCGATTTCTGTTCGAGGTCGCGCAATTCGACCTGCGCTTCGCTCGTCTGCGAATTCTGTCCGGCGAGGTCGCCGACATTGCTGCGCAGCGAATCCTCGCGCGACTTGGCGACCTGATATTCGTTGCGGTAGCTCTCGGTCAGGCGCTGCAGCTCGGCGAAGATCTGGTTGGTCAGGTCGGCCTGTTCGCGGCGCAGCGCCACCGCCTGCGGATGGTCCTGGCCGAAGCGGCTGGAGATGTCCTGCTCGCGCTTGCTGATGTTGAGATAGCGCGACTTCATGTCGTTGATGACGCTGCTGTTGTTGCCGCCGGCGCCTTTCTCCTGCGGGATCGTGGCGTTCTTGACGGCGTTGTCGGACCCGCTGTCGACGATCGACTTGAACTGGTTGTAGCGGGCGAAGGCGTTGGCGGTGTCGGCCTGCGCCAGGATGAGCTGCTTGTTCAGGTCGGAGAGCTGCTGGTCCGACATCAGCTGGCCGCTGGCGGCGGTCAGCCCATGGGCGGTGCGGAACTGTTCCACCTCCAGCGCCGCCTTCTGGGAATTCTGGCGCAGCTCGTCGAGGCGGCCCTGCAGCCAGACCGTGGCGCGCTGGGTGGCATCGAAATTGGCGTCGAGATGGTCCGACAGATAGGCGTTGGCATAGGCGCGCGCGATCGAGCCGGCGAGCTTGGGGTCGCTGGCGGTAAACGACAGGTCGATAACGAGGCTGCGCCCGACGCGTTCGGCGTTGAGCCCGTCCTGCAACAGGCCGATGGCACGGCCGATCTTGGCGTTCTCGACGGAACCGGGCTCGTCCTCCGAGCCCGAGGAGAAGAAGCCGGCAAGGCTCTTTGCAGTCGACTTCAGCCAGCCGAGCGGCGAGCGCGGTGGGTTGAGGAAGGCTTCATTGGCTTGCAGCTTCTCCGCGACCACGACAGCACGGGCGAGGCGACTGGATTTCAGGATTTCCACCTCCGACAGCACCATGGAATCGGCCTGGGTACCGGCCTGCGTCGGCTGCTTGTCCTGCGCGAAACGGGTCAGGCTGTCGTCCAGCAAAATGCGTGTCGAGGCCGTGTATTGCGGCGGCGTCACCACCAGATAGGCGACGCCGAGTATCAGGCCGGCCAGCGCGAACAGTCCGGCCAGCCGTGCCTGACGGCGCGCCGCCGCCAGCAAGGCGTCGAGGTCGATGAAATCGGACCTAGCTTCCGGGGGCATGGGAACCCTGTTGTTCAACGGAAAACTTCCCTGGTTCATGTCTGTTCCGGTGTTCTGTCTCGATGAAGAAAAAGCCGGCCACGGCGCGTGGCCGTGGCGCGATGATTATGTGTCGGGCGGTTTCGGGTCAGGCCGCCCGGCGGCTGCGTGCCTGCAAGGCGATCATCTCCTCGATCGGCTCGAAGACCAGGTCGCGCATGTCCTCGCGGGCCAGCGCGAAGGCGACGTTGGCCTGGATGAAGCCGTCCTTCGAGCCGCAATCGAACATGCGGCCCTCGAATGGGGATGCGTAGAATTTCTGGCTGGCCGACAGCCGCACCATGGCGTCGGTAAGCTGGATCTCGTTGCCCTTGCCGCGTTCCTGCGTGGCCAGAATGTCGAACACTTCCGGCTGCAGCACGTAGCGGCCGTTGATGTAATGGTTGGAAGGGGCGACCTCGGGTGCCGGCTTCTCGACCATCTCCGTGATGACGAAGCCGTCGCCGACGTTGGCGCCCTTGCCGACGATGCCGTAGCTGCCGGTCTCCAGCGGGTCGCATTGCTCGACGGCGACGACATTGCCGCCGGTCTCGTTGTAGAGGTCGATGACGCCGGCAAGACAGCCGCGTTCGCCGAAGGAGACCATGTCGGGCAACAACAGGGCAAAAGGCTCGTCGCCGACGATGTCGCGCGCGCACCAGACGGCGTGGCCGAGGCCGTGCGGCGCCTGTTGGCGGGTGAACGAGACGGTTCCCGGCTGCGGCTGCATACGGGTCAGCGAGGCGAGCTGCTCGTTCTTGCCCGAACGGGCCAGCGTCTCCACCAGCTCCGGCTGGATGTCGAAATAGTCCTCGATCACATGCTTGTTGCGACCGGTGACGAAGACGATGTGCTCGATGCCAGCCTCCAGTGCCTCGTCGACGGCATATTGCACGACGGGGCGATCCACCACCGTCAACATTTCCTTCGGCATCGCCTTCGTGGCTGGCAGAAACCGTGTGCCGAGACCGGCAACCGGTATCACCGCTTTTCTCACCTTTTTCATCGCGTTATCCCTGTTTGAGATCGAGCCCCCGCCGATTTCAAAAAACTCCTTGTCAGCCCGGTCCGATTGCTGCCTTGCCGAGCGGCAAGGATGACACCAGCCGGCGCAGCCGGGCTTCGATCGGCATGCGCAGATGGCGCAGCGCCGCCGGATCGCGCAGCGCCGTACGGACGGCACGCATCGGCGCGCGATCCTTGAGATGGCCGACCAGTTGCAGAAAGGAAGCCGCCCGCCGCAGGCTGCGGGTGCGTCGCGCCTGTGCGTCGAGCGCCTCGGCATCGAGCGCATGGTTCTCAAGGAAAGCCGCGTCCGCCTTCAGCATCGCCTCGACATGGGCGGGCTCGAGCACGCGCGAGATCGACCCTTCGCGAATGTGATAGGCATAGCCGACGCTGGGTTCCACCGCGCAGCGGCCGCCACGGGCCAGCGCCGAGGCAAACAGGATGTAGTCTTCGCCGATGCGCAGCGCCTCGTCGTAGCGGATGCGGTGTCTTTCCAGGAAGGCACGTTCGAAGACGGGTTTCAAATAGCCGTACGAGAACGTTCCTTCGAACATGATGTTGGCGGCGATGAAATCGGCCAGCGTGATTTCGGGGCGGGCTTCGAGGATCTGCGGCGCGAACATCGGCTCGCGGGCCGCGCTGCCGTCGCGCACCACTTCGAGATTGTCGACGACGATCCGGGCGCCCCGCGCCTCGGCGCGGCCGATCATGCGGCGCAGGCGCTCGGGATGCACGCTGTCGTCGGAATCGAGCACGGCGACCCAGCGGCCGGTGGCGGCATCGAGGCCGGCATTGCGGGCACCGCCCGGGCCGCGATTGCAGTCAAGCGCGATCACCCGCACCTGTTCGGGCGGATAGGCGCGCGCCAGTTCCACTGTGCCGTCGCTGGAGCGGTCGTCCACGACGACGACTTCGGTCGAGACGCCGCGCTGTGCCAGTGCGCTGTCGATGGCGCGCGCGATCGAAGCTTCCGCATTGTAGGCGGCGATGACGAAGGAGACGTCAGGCTGCATGGGGCCGCCCTCCCGCCTGGCTGTCGCCATAAAGGCGGATTTCGCGGACGCCGAGCAGGCCGCTGATGGCACCGACATGCATCAGGCCACGTAGGGCCTCGCGGTTGCGGCGATGCGGCACGGCAAGCAAAGCGGCGGCGCTGGCGAAACAGTAGGCGGCTTTGGCGGCCGCCATGCCGACCTGCTTCAGCGCCCGGCCCCGATGTTGCGCCGCCAGCAGCCGGCCGTGGGTCTGGCCCGAGCGGAAACGCCGCTTGGCCAGCCATTGCAGCCGCGCCCGTTCTGGCATCACCGGCTCCAGCACAACCGCCTCGGCCGCGTAGGCGATGCGGCCGCCGGCCTCGTGCAGCTGCGAGAAATATTCGGTGTCCTCGCCGCCGGTCTTGCCCAGCGCCAGATTGAAGCGCCGGCCGGCAACATGGGCGGATGCGCGGCGCAGCAGCACATTGCCGCTGTAGCCGGTGCGGATCTGCCCATCGACCCAGACGGGGCGGGTGGAGTGGAAATCGCCGCGCCGCATCCAGCCGGGGGCGGCATCGGCATAGACGGCCTCGACCGGCCCCAGCACCGCATCGGCGCCGGTGGCCTCGGCGGTCGCGACCAGCGCTGTCAGCCAGGGCGGCGTCACGGTCGAATCGTCGTCGACGAAGGCGAGGAAATCGCCGCGCGCGGCATCGAGGCAGGTATTGCGCGCCAGCGAGATGTTGGCGGCGGGGCAGTGGATGTACTGGACTTCGAACGGCAGCGACGGCGCCAGCAACTGCACCAGCTGCCGCGCGCTGTCGGTGATGTCGTTGTCGGCGACGACGATGCGGGCAGCAACGCCGGCCGGCATGTCGAGCATCGCCAGCGAGCGCAGCGTCTCTTCGAGGTAGGGCCGGCGATAGGTGCACACGCACAGATCGACCAGGGTTTTCGCGGAGGCGGCAGTGGGGACGGACAGGCTCATGACGCGGCCGCCCTCCGTTTCCACGATCCGAAGAGCTGCAGCCAGAATCCCATCGACCAGCCGAGGTGCATGATCATCGCTGAGACGGCGGCGAGCGGTCCGTATGGATTGCGCTGGCCGACCGCCATCCAGATGCCGTAGCCGAGACATGCAGCGATCCACAGGCCGGCCGGAACCAGCGCCGACAGGCTGAGGAAGGCGAGCGACGTGCCCACCACCACCGGGAAGACCAGCAGCGGGATGGCTTGTCTCAGCCGCGGCCAGGTGCCGTGCTTGAGGATGTTGCGGGCCCGGCCGCGCCCGTAGCCAAGATATTGGCGAAACAGCGCGGTCGCCGTCGCGCGCGGATAATAGGTCATGAAGGTCTTGTCGGTCATCCAGATGCGATGGCCGGCAGCGCGAAGCCGGAAGTCGAGTTCGGCGTCCTCATTGTGGCTGAAGCTCTCGTCATAGCCGCCGACGGCGCGGAAGGCGTCGATGCGCATGAAGGCGTGATGGCCATGGTCGGTCCAATGGCCCGGCGCGCCTTCGCGATGCGGCGAACCGCCATTGCCGAGCTTGGAATTCTGCGCCGCCGCTGTCGCCTTCTGGAACAGGCCGAAACCTTTCGTCGCCATCGAGACGACGACGGAATCGGCGCCAGTGACCGAGGCCTCCTCGATCAGCCGTTCGCAATAGTCGGCCGGATAGCCGCCATGGGCGTCGATGCGAATGAAGCCGTCGACGTTGTCGCCGAAAACGGCCACGGCCAGGTTGACGGCCGCGCTTTGCAGGCGGCGCGGATTGTCGAGCAAAACGACGCACGGATTTCGGGCGGCGATATCGCGCACGATATCGCGCGTGCCGTCGGTGCTGCCGCCGTCGGCGACGACGATGCGAAGGCCAAGCCGCTCGGCCGGATCCGCGAGTTCGCCGAGCAGTGCGCCGATATGCTTGGCCTCGTTGAGGCAGGGGATCACCACCATGCAGCGTTCGACCGGCCGCGATGTCGTCTGCGGAAGCTCCACCGCGTCAACAGTTGGTATCTCGATTGCCAGTGCCGTCATGCCGCCACCTCCAGCGGCACGTCCTGGCGCGCGATGCCGGCAAGGCGGCCAAGCCGCTCGACCAGCGCGCGGCAGTCGGCCGCGTCGCAAATCCAGGTGCCGAGATCCTGAACGGTGATCTTGCGGCGGCGCACGATATAGCCGTCGGTGTCGATGCCGCCCACAAGCGCGACAAGATTGTCGACCGACGCTTCCGAGAGCAGCAGGCCGATATGGCGGTCGGCGAGGAAGCGGGCGGTCTCCGTTCCTTTCATCGCAATCGGCACGGCGCCGAAGCGGCAGCCTTCGTAGAGCCGGTTGGGCAGGAGCCAGCTCGAATTCAGGCCTTCCTCGAAGAAATCGATCGCCCAGGAAAAATGCACCTCGCCATAGATGGCGGCGAGCTCGTCCGGATTGCGATAGGCGCCGTGGAAGGAGAGGTAAGGTTCGGCGCGGACGAAACCGTCGAAATCCTCGAATTCGACATGCGCCGGGCGACCGCGCAACACGACCTCGAACCGTCCCTGCATCTGGCGGGTGAAGGCGGCGAGCAGCTCCAGCGATTTGCGGCAGCGCAGCGCCCCGAACCAGCCGATTTTCCAGGGCTCGTTGGCCGTTGGGGGCCGCGGCAGTTTCGCCTGGCCGGGTGGTTTGCCGCTGAGGTCGAGGATCTTGTTCTGTAAGAGCACGGCCGGAGCCCTGATCTGGCCATACGCCTCGAAATAGTCGCGAACGAAGGCCGGCGAGCTGGTCAGGAGCAGCGCGGTCTCGCGTCCGAACAGGCGCTCGGCGCCGCGCATGGCGCGGCCGACGGCGCCGTCGCTCAAAAGCAGGCGGTGGATGTCCAGGCACTCATAGACGACAGGGGCGGAGCCGCCGAACAGCGCCTTGGCCCGGTTGGCCAGCGCCAGCATCTCGAGATTGCGGCCGATGATGATGTCCGGCTTTTCGATGGTCGCAAGCTTGGCGCCGAGCGAAAGGGCTGCCCTGGCGATCGCCGCCAGGCGCTGCGCGAAGGCACGGTCACTGGTCGGGCCAAGGTCGATCGGCGACAGGCCGTCGAAATCCGGCACGGTCTCGGTGCGCCGGAAACCGGCCAGCGTCACCGAGGCGCCGCCGGCCCGCAGCATCGTCACGCGGCGGCGCACCGCCGGGTCGCAAAGATCATGGACCAGGTAGAGGATGTTCAGCATGCTCATGCCGTCAGCGCGATTGTCGGTGCGCTTTGGGGCGCGTGTAAGCGGCAATGCTCATTGCGTGCCCTTGTTCAGCTTGCAGACGATGGAATCGGGGAACTGGCAGGCATCGCCCGGCGCGGTGAAGGCGACGCGGTCGACCTCGGCGGCGATCGGCTTGCCCGGATCGACGAACGGACCCATCCAGGATTTCAGCGTGTCCGAACCCCAGATACTCAGATAGATCTTGGCCGGGTGGCTGGGCAGCTTGGCGGGATCGGTCGCTTCGTCGACAAGTTTGCCGTCTACATACCAGCGAATGCGGTCCTTCTCCCAGACGAAGGCATAGTTGTGGAAGCCCTTGTCGGCGCCGCCGGGCACCTCGACCAGCTTGGCCGAGCCGACGCTCTTGGCGTTGACATACTGGTTGACCTGCACCTTGGAGGGGTCCTTGCCGAGCACCTCGAAATCGATCTCGTCATGCGGCTGTTTGTGGACTGGGCCGATATAGCTGAAGAACCCGGTGTTGAGGCCAGAGCCCGCCACCGCCTTCATGCGCACTTCGAAGGCGCCGTAGCCGAAGCGCTGGTTTGTCTGCACTTCGCCGCAGACATATTTGCGGCCCTTGCTCTCGCCGGCCGCGAAGCCGAGCTTCAGCGTGCCGCCGGAGACGCTGACCTGCTTGGCCGACCAGGTGCAGTTCTGATGGTCGCCATTCGACCAGCCGTCGGAAACGTACCAGAGTTTCTTGTCGAGCGTGTCGAAGGTCTCGACGAAGGATTTGCCCGGCTTCTGCTGTTCGGGCTTCTGCTGTTCCTGGGCCTGCGCCGAAACGATGCCCGCAGCCATTGCCGTCAGCGCGGTTCCCGCAGTCAAAAACCACACCAGACCGGCTCGCGCCGGTGTCCTCAAAATCACAGCCATACCGCTTGCTACTTTCGTTTTGGACCGCCCCTTCCGGTGGCGGACCCGCGTCAATTTCGGGCGAATGTTGCAATGCACATATGATGGATTAGCGGATCAGAATGTGACGCGTGGGCACATTCCCGGTGGGCGTCCGGTAACTTTTTATGATCGCCGGTTAAGCCAGCCGTCGGCTTGGGACGACGTCGTTTGGCGCGACCTGTTCATTTTCATGGGGAAACGCCGTGGCCCGGTCGCGCAGTCCGGTAACGAAATCGATCTGCTGCTCGAGTGTGGCGATGCGCGCCGTGTAGCGCATCATCGCCGTGGTCAGATCATCGATCACCGGCGACATGCCAGCGGCCTGATCGTCCTCCAGCGCCTGCTGCGAGAAGGCCGCCCGCGCCGCCACGCTTTCGTGGCGATCGCGCAAGCCGTTGCGTTCGCGCGCGATCTCGCGACCCAGGTCGTCGAGCAGGGCAAGCAGGCGCGCCAGCCGCGCGGCGTCGGTCTCGCCGTCGCGGTGAACGCTTCTTACGCGGAACGGGTTACGGGCACGGAATCTGAACAAAGCCATGGCGGATCCCTTCTCCTGCCTTATAGCGATATCTATTCGGCCGCCGCTCGGTCGGCGCCGGCATGCCAGTTCCAGGCACTTGCCACGATTGATTCGAGATCGTGCCTGGGGCTCCATCCTAGCACATCCCTGGCTTGCGCATTATCGGCAACCAGAACGGGCGCATCGCCGGCGCGGCGGCCTTCGTAGCGAACCGGGAACGGCTTTCCTGACTGATGCGCCACCGCTGCGAGCAGTTCACGAACGGTGGTTCCGGTGCCGGTGCCGAGATTGAGGGCGACGCTGTCGCCACCCTTCAGCAAATGCTCGACGGCGCGGCCATGGGCATCGGCAAGGTCGCAGACATGAATGAAATCGCGCACGCAGGTGCCGTCGCGCGTGTCGTAGTCGGTGCCGAACACGCTGAAGCCGGCGCGACGGCCGAGTGCGGCCTCGATGGCAAGCGGCACGGCATGGGTTTCGGGCGAGTGGCGCTCGCCGATGCGCCCTTCGGGATCGGCCCCGGCGGCGTTGAAATAGCGCAGCACCACGGAACGGAAGCCCTGATGACGGTCGAGATCGGCCAGCATCTGCTCGACGATCAGCTTGGAGCGGCCATAGGGGTTGATCGGGTTTTGCGGATGCGTCTCGCGCATCGGCACGTCGACCGGCAGGCCATAGGTGGCGCAGGTCGAGGAGAAGACCAGCTTGTCGATGCCGGCCTGCTGCGCGGCGAGCAGCAGCGAGAGTGTGCCGGCCACGTTGTTGTCGAAAAACGCCGCCGGCGCCTTCACCGATTCGCCGACCTCGATCAGCGCCGCGAAATGCACGATGGCTTGCGGCCGGTAGGTCTCGATGACCGCGGCCAGGCGTTGCCGGTCGCGGATATCGCCGTGCTCCAGCGGTCCCCATTTGACGAATTCGGCGTGGCCGTTGCTCAGATTGTCGTAGACAACCGGGGTGAACCCGCGTTCGGCCAGATTGAGGCAGGTGTGGGAACCGATATATCCGGCGCCGCCGACGACAAGAACATTGGTCACTGGGATCAATCCTTTCGGTGATGACGAAGGGTGGGTATCGGTTTGAGCTAGCTTCCGGCGCCCGCGGGTTGCGCCTTGCGCTGGCGGATCAGCTCGACCAGCTTCCTCAGCAGGTCGCGTTCGGTGAGCAGCAGGAGCACGCCATAGATGGCCGCACCGGCCGCAGCTCCGACCAGGACTTGCCAGATGGCATTCGCCGAGGCACCGCCTGGCAGGCCGGTCTTGATGTGGTCGATGAGGAAGCGCACGGCCACCGCCATGATGATCGCGGCGATCATCGGCCGTGTCGTGACATAGAGCCCCGACAGGAAGGCGGTGCCGTTGGTGCGGAACACAGCCCAGGAATAGAACACCAGCGTGATGGCGTTGGCGACGCAGAGCCAGACCATGGCCGCGACCAGACCGCCGGTCATGACGCCATAGCTGACCAGGCCGTAGACGAGGCCGGCGCGCAGCACCGCCACCCACCACAGCACGCCGGAACGGCCGGCTCCCTTGAGGAAGGGAATGTAGGTGCTGCAGGGCGACATGATGCCCTTGGAGACGGCGAGAAGGCCGAGGACCGGCCAGGCATAGGCCCATTGCTGGCCGAAGATCAGCAGCATGCCGGGCTCCGCGATCGCCCATATGCCGAACATCATCGGCGCCAGCACCACGGTCGAGACCTGCGTGCTCAGCATCAGCGCGTCGGAGCGGCGGCGCGTGTCGTTGCTCATATGGCTGAAGACGGGAAACAGCACGCCCATCAGGCCGGCCAAAAGCACCTGGTTGGGAATGCTGGAGAAGCGGTTCGCGGCCGAATAGGCGCCGGCGTCGGCGAGGCCGAGATGGCGCGAGACCACCACCAGCGGCGACTGGAAGGTGATGAAGTTGAAGATTTCCGAGCCCATGATGCCGAGGCTGTATTTGGTCAGCGCACCCACCTTCGCCATCGACAAGACAAAACGCGGCCGGTAGCCGCTAGCGTAGAAGAGCCCGCCAAGCCGCACGATGGCCGAGACGAACAATTGGCCGATCAGAGACCAGACGCCGAAGCCGGCCAGCGCCATGCCGACGGCGGTCAGCGCGCCGATTGATTCGGAAACCACGCTCCATGCGGCATCCTTCTGGAAGGCCAGCCGGCGCGCCAAGAGCGAATAGGCGACATCGCCGGCGAGCTGCAGCGGAATGAGGAAGGCCATGATCTTGAGCAGGTAACCGGCATCCGCCGCACCAAGGAAGCCGGCAAAGGAATCGGCCCATAGATAGATGCAGGCCGCCATGGCGATAGCGACGGCCAGATTGACCCAGAACACCGAATGCACCGTTTCGTCGTCTTCCTCCGCCTCCAGGATGAGCGAAGCCGACAGTCCGGCCGAGCCGATCATGGTCAGGAACATGACCACGGTCTGCGCCACCGCCACCACACCGAACTCCTGCGGCGACAGGATGCGCGCCAGGATCGGGACGGTGACAAATTTCAGCCCGAATGTGCTGGTTTTGGAAAGCACGCTCCAGCCGACATTGTTTGTCACGCTTTTCAGGTTAACTGCAGTTGGCATGGGCAGGCACCGTTTGTTGGGACGAGCGGGCCATGTCGTCAGCGAGCCCTTGGACGGGGGGCACCGACCGGAATTCATCGGGACCCTGCGAAGTGGTCCCCCTAAACTCCCGAAGGCGCAAAAAAATGACGAAGTGCACGGTTATCATTCCCTACTAC
Organism: Mesorhizobium sp. 2RAF21; assembly: GCF_052115345.1. Taxonomy (NCBI): domain Bacteria; kingdom Pseudomonadati; phylum Pseudomonadota; class Alphaproteobacteria; order Hyphomicrobiales; family Phyllobacteriaceae; genus Mesorhizobium; species Mesorhizobium sp. 2RAF21. The sequence continues at coordinate 274,033 of NZ_JBFRGM010000006.1, forward strand.
CAGCGAGAGCCCGGAATTCTCGCTCGCGCGCTCACATCCGTGTTCGCGCAAACGCATTCCGATTTCGACGTGATCGTCGTCGACGACGCGTCTCCGTCGCCGGCGGAAGACGATCTGCAAATGTTCTCGCTCGCCGAACGGGCGCGGATTGCCGTTATAAAACAACCGAATGCCGGGCCGGGCGGCGCGCGCAACATGGGGCTCGACCATATCGGGGCCGACAGCGCCTATGCGGCCTTCCTCGATTCCGACGATGAGTGGGCACCCAACCATCTGAAGAATGCTGTGGGCGCGCTCTCACTTTTTGATGCAGATTGTTACTGGGCCTCGATCAAGGGCGGCGCGGAATTCTACTATCATTTCGGCGTGGCCGATCTCGCCGACGTCACCGAAGTGGTGCGGCTGGGGGATAATCCGCCGATCGTCGAGATCCCGGAACTCGCCGCTACCATGTTGAAAAACTGGAGCTTTCTGCATCTGTCCTGCATGGTGATCGGACCGGCGCTGTTTCGCCAAATGCGGTTCGACGCGTCGCTGCGGCTGGCGGCGGAGGATGTGCTGTTCTTCTACGATTGCGTGCGCAACGCCCGCCGCGTCGTCCTCTCCGAGGGCATCGGCGCGGTGCGCGGCGAGGGCATCAACATCTTCCACGGCATGGGCAGCGATTCGCCGCTGTTCCTGAAGCAGCAGTTCAACACCTGGGTGGCGCTGGACCGGCTGCAGAGCCGGTTCCCGCATCGTCCCGACGAAAAGGCCTCCATCGAGGCCTACAAGCAGACGGCGCGAAATCAGGCGCTGTGGGGGCAGGCGAGGCTGGTGCGGGCGCGCAAGGCGCCGCAGCTCCGGCAATTGGCGCAATGGGCCTGGCGCGATCCGAAGCTGCTGCGCAGCGCCGTCGGTCTCGCCGTTTCCAAGATGTCGAAATAAGGACGCGCCACATGCAGCCTTTCTATTGGGAATCCGCGCACGGCAATTTCGGCGACGACCTCAACCTGTGGCTCTGGGATTTCCTGCTGCCGGGGTTCCGCGAGGTTCACCCGGAGGTACTCCTGGTCGGTGTCGGCACCGTGCTCAACCAGGCGCTGTTGCCGGCGGGGATCAAGAAACTCGTTGTCGGCAGCGGCTTCGGCTATGGCAAGCAGCCCGATCTCTCCGACGCCAAGGAGTGGGACGTGCGTGCGGTGCGCGGGCCGCTGACGGCCGACAAGCTTGGGCTCGACGCCGCGCTCGGCATCATCGACCCCGCGGTGATGGTGGCCGAGATGCCGGAATTCCGGAACCTGCCGAGAACCGGCGGCGCGATCTTCGTGCCGCATTGGGAATCGACCATCGGCGGCATCTGGCCGATGGTCTGCCAGGCCGCCGGGCTGGGCTATGTAGATCCCTGCGGCGAGGCCAAGGCGGTCATCAAGGCGATTGCCCAGGCCGAGCTGGTGGTGGCCGAATCCATGCATGCCGCGATCCTGGCCGATGCCTTCCGGGTGCCCTGGGTGGCCGTCACCACTTCGCGCTCCATCAACTCCTTCAAATGGCGCGACTGGGCGAATTCGCTTGGGGTCGAGTACAAGCCGCGGCATGTGCCGATCTCCTCGCGCGCCGAGGCGGTGACCAAGGGCGCGCGCTTCTGGGGCGTCAATTTCGAGGCGCCCGCGACGAAGGCGGACGAGACAGGCCGCCACGACGCGCATGAAACGCTGGTGCTGACGCGCGACGACCCCGCCCCGTCATCGCTACGCGCCATGGCCAAGCAGGTGCTGGCCGCCCCCTCGACACTGGCATTATGGCAAGCGCGCCGGGCAAAACCGCAGCTCAGCGATGCGGCAATGCTGGCGGAGAAAAAGGACCGTTTTCGCGAGGTTCTGGCCGGGGTGCGGCGCGACTATCTCTGAACGTCGGCGCGTGCGGGAAGCAGATAGCGCGGTGCCGCCGGTTCGTTGCCGGCGGCTTTCCCGCGCGCGCCGAACGCCTCGAGCTTGTCGCCGAGCACGCCCCTGACGATTGCCGGTAGCGCGCCCGGATGGCCGAGCGCATGGGCGCCGGCCGCCGCCAGTCCGCGCGCGGCCTTGATGTCGAGGAAATGCCGCAGCTCGTAGCGGGCGCGAATGTGCCGCTCGTGGTTCTGCAGCGCCGTCCGGGTATCCTGCAACAATGCGCCCGAGAGCATGGCGCGGTCGGCCTCGTAGAGACGTTTCAGATCCTCGGTGCGGTGCTTGCCGCTGAGCGAATCGGGGCGCACGACCGCGCCGTAGCCGCAGCCATGGACGACCTTGTAGCGGGCACCCTTGAGCAGAGCGCGCGCATAGAGTTCGTAGTCTTCGCCGAGGCGCAGCTTCTCGTCGTAGCGCAGGCCGTGCGCGTCGAGAAAGGCGCGCCGCATCACCGGTTTCAGGAAGCCGATCTCGCCGCGCGAGGCGCCGCGCCGGGAGATGTTGCCGTCGATGAAACCCTTGATGTTGAGGAAGCGTGGCGCCGGCTCGAAATGCGGCACCTGCGGTGCAGTTCCTGGCACGTTGCGGCTGTCGATGAAGACGATGTTGTCGGCGATGAAATCCCAGTCGTCGGCGCCGGCAAGCAGGCTGTCGAATCGGCCAGGGAGAAAGAAATCGTCCGCATCCAGAATGGCGATCAGCGGCGCGCTGGACTGCGCGATCGCCCGGTTGCGGGCGAAGGCCGGCCCGTGATTGCGATCGAGCTTCAGGATCTGGAGGCGGCCGCTGGCGTCATCGGCCTCGATGCTCGCCTGCGGTGTAGAATCGTCGGAACCGTCATCGACCACGACGACTTCGGAAACCGCCGTTTCGCGCAGCGCCGAGGCGATCGCGCGGCCGATGGTTCTCTCGGCATTCTTGGCCGCGATGATAACGCAGACGGTGGTCGTGGAAGCCATCGCCACACTCCAGCTGGGCCGCTCGCTTTCGGCCTGTTTATCCCCATGCCCTGTTCGGCGACGCGGCACCGCCACGGCTCAGCGTCGCGGCGCCAGTTGCCACAGGCGCAAGGCGATTTGATGACAGCTGACGATGTGTGGAAAAGTCAGGGCAGGGGCGAACGCCGCACGCCCGGCAGCGGCGCGACTTCGCTTTCCGGCTGATTCTCCTTGGCGGCGGCGGGCACGATCTCGTTGCGCGCAACGGCTTCGGCGCTTTTGGCGGCCGGCTTTGTGTGCCCGATCATAAACAGGATGGCGATGAAATAGCCGACCTGGATGATGACGGCGCAGATCAGCGTGTTGATGAAGGTTGTCCAGGCCGACTGGGTAATCGCGTAGGTGGCGATGGCGAATACGACCAGCACCCCGATAAGACCGCGAAGGAAAAGCAGAAAGGACATTCTATCCCTTCTTGCCGGTCATACTTGATCTGGTTCTAAAATACCCACGCAAGACCTGTCTCCCGCCGCGACGAGCGTTGGTCTTACACCACCACCAACGAGATCAAGACTCGACTTCTTCGAGGCCTGAAGCCCTGATCCGACATTTACCCGCGCACCGACAAATATAAGAATTTCGGCAACACTGCGCAATACGAGACGCGGCTCCCGGCACGTCCGGGAATTACCTTACGTCCGCTCGAAATATTGTAGCGGAGGGCCGGGGAGAACGGTTCCGATTGGGCTAGCCCAAATGAGCACTGTGCCTTTGTTTAAGGTTTACTGGTAATGATCGCGACATTTTCATGGAGAAACGCAATACAACTCGATTATGGGATGATACGTACCGTGATTAATATAGTTCATTATTGAAAACACAAAGGAAATCAAACGCAAAAGTTGCCCTCCATGAAGGGCATGAACATTGCTGGACCCGCAATGTTTCGATTCGTTACAAAATATGACTGTCGGTCGGTTTTCGTGACCGATTTTCATCACAGAGGTGACATATCCAACGCTCTATTGTTCGTATGTTGCGGTGCAGCAACGTTGACCTGACCATTTTTCGCGGAGCAACAAAATGAGATATGCCGCCCGATTGGCCAACAGGTTGTCGTCACGGTCGGACGGCGAAGCGCCGCCGGCGATCGGCGGTGTCATCAAGCGCGGTTTCGACATTGTCGGCGTATTGGCGGGAATTGCCCTGCTGAGCCCGCTGCTGCTCATGCTGGCGGCTTTGGTGAAGGCCACCGACGGCGGCAGCATCCTTTACGGCCACCCGCGAATCGGCCGCAACGGCGCCGTCTTCCGATGTTGGAAATTTCGGACGATGGTCGAGAATGGCGAGGAGGTTCTCGCCGCCCATTTCGCCAGCAATCCGCAAGATCGCGACGAATGGAATGCCACCCGCAAATTGCAGAACGATCCGCGCGTCACCCGCGTCGGCGTCGTGCTGCGCAAGCTCAGCCTCGACGAGCTGCCGCAGATCGTCAACATTTTGCGCGGCGAGATGAGCCTGGTCGGCCCGCGTCCGGTGGTGCGGGATGAACTCGAACTCTATGGCAACGCCGCCGCCTTTTATCTGCAGTCGCGCCCGGGTCTGACCGGCCTGTGGCAAGTCAGCGGCCGCAATGACGTTTCCTACGGTGCTCGCGTCGCCTTCGACCAGCACTATGTCGAGAACTGGTCCTTCATCTTCGACCTGAAGATCCTCGTGCGCACGGTTCCGGCGGTGTTCTCCTCGCGCGGCAGCTACTGACGCCGGCAATTGGCGGCCCGACACTTCAAGCAAACCGCCACAGCAAAGGACGGCTCCTGGTGAAAGATATCCGCTTTATGTCGCGTCGCGCGCGCCTTCTGCGCGCCATCGCATGTCTGGCTCTCCTGACGATGGCGGGCATCACCGCTGCTGCCGCTTCGGATTCCTACCGGCTGGACGCGATGGACAAGCTGCGCATCCGTGTCGCCGAGTGGCAGAGCGCGGAAGGCGCTGTCCGCGACTGGGCGACGATTAGCGGCGACTATGGCGTAAGTCCGTCGGGCGACGTCTCGTTGCCGTTCATTGGCGAGCTCGCGGTGAAGGGCAAGACGACCGTCGAGGTGGCTGCCGCGATCGCCGCCGGCCTGCAGCAGAAGCTCGGCCTGCCCGACAAGCCCGAAGCTTCGGTAGAGATCTCGGAGTTCCGCCCACTGTTCCTTGCCGGCGACGTGCAGACGCCCGGCAAATATGCCTATGCGCCCGGCCTGACCGTCCTGAAGGCCTTGAGCCTCGGCGGCGGCCTGCGCCGCTCCGACAATGGCGGCCAGGGCGGGCCGCGCGACTTCATCATGGCGCAAGGCAATTACGACGTGCTGGTTGCGCAGCGAAACGGGTTGCTGGCGCGGCGCGCCAGGCTGGCTGCCGAAACCGAAGGCAAGGACCAGATCGACTTCCCCGAGGAATTGAACAAGACCGAACAGGGCCGCAAGCTGGTCAGCGACGAGAGCGCATTGATGGCGGCGCGCCAGAAGCGCCTGCGCCTGCAGCTGGGCGCGCTCGACGACCTCAAGAAGCTGCTCCAGTCCGAGATCGAAACGCTCGACCAGAAGATGGTCACGCAGAACCGGCAGCTCGAACTTTCGCGCACGGAACTGAAGAGCCTCGGCGAGCTCGCCGAAAAGGGTCTTGTCGTCAACCAGCGCATCCTGACGCTGGAACAGACGAATGCCGAGCAGGAAGGCAAGGCGCTCGACATGGAGACCGCCAGCCTGCGCGCCAAGCAGGACATCGCCAAGGCAACGCAGGACGCCATCAGCCTGCAGAACGACCGAGATACCGAGATCGCGCAGGATCGTCAGCAGACCGAGGCCGATCTCAGGGAAATGGACCTGAAGATGGGCATGTATTCCGGCCTGATGACCGAGGCTGTCGCGCGGGCACCCGATGCCGCCCGCAATCCGGCCAACGGCACCGCGCCGACCATTCGCTACGCCATCGTCCGCACCGACGCGGACGGCAAGACCGGCCAGGTCAGCGCCGACGAAAACACGCCGGTGCTGCCGGGCGACGTGGTCAAGATCGAGATCGCTGGCCCGAGCGTGACGTCCAACTGAGGGCCGTCATGTCGCCAATGACAGGCGCGGGCCGGCGCCGTGATGCGCTGTCGACGGCGGCGCTTCCGCACACCGCCGGTCGCGCCATGGAAACCACGCCATGAAGATAGCCAAGGCCGCCCTCATCAGCCCCGACCGCAATTTCTGGTACGGCGCGCTGGCGGTTGCGCTGTCGATCTTCGTCTTTGCCTATTCGAGCCGCTTCGGCCAGGCCTCGATCATGGCCTTTTACGCCTGCTGGCTGCCGCTCATCCTTGTCGACTATCGGCGCGTGCTCGGCGACTACCGCCGCTTCTTGTGGATCATCGCTTTCGCGGTTCTTGCCTGCCTGTCGGTGTTCTGGTCGGCGGCGCCCGGCGTCACCGCGCGTGCCGCCCTGCAATTATTGTCGCATATCGTCTGCGCGCTGATCGCGGCCCGCACGGTTTCGGTGCGCACGCTGAACCTCGGCGCACTGGTCGGCATCCTGGCCGTGGTGCTGTTTTCGGTGGCCTTCGGCCAGTACAATTACGACCCGCTCGACGGCACTTACAGTTTTGTCGGGGCCTTCGGCTCGAAGAACCAGCTCGGCCTGTTTTCCTCGCTTGGCATCTATTTCGCCTTTACCGCCATCCTCGTCCTGCACGAGCGCGGCCCGTGGCGGCTTCTGGCGCTGGCTTGCGGCGTGCTCTGCGTCTACACGCTGCACGCCGCGCAATCGGCCACCTCGGTTCTGGCGATCGCGGCGACCCTTGCGCTGATGGTCTGCCTGAAGCTCGCCATGCTGTTTTCGCCGAAGACCCGCAAGGCGGCGCTGGTCGTCGGCGTCACGCTGGCGCTGGTCGCGGTTTTCGCCGCACTCAATCTCGGCGCCGCCGATCTTGTGCTGGGCGCTTTCGGCAAGGATTCGACGCTGACCGGCCGCACCTATCTGTGGTCGCAGGGCTGGGCGGCCGCTGCTGAAACTCCCTATTTCGGCGTCGGCTACCAGGCCTATTGGGTTCAGGGCTTCTCCGAGGCCGAGCGGCTGTGGGACGAGTTCTACATCGGCACCAGAAGCGGCTTCCATTTCCACAACACCTATATCGAGGTGCTGGTGGAGATGGGGGCGTTCGGCCTGGCCGCGCTGGCGCTGCTGATGCTGCGCGTGCCGTTCGGCCTGCTCTTGCGGCTCGTCGATGCCCGGCGCGATCCCGCCACTTTCACGCTTTTCGGCATCGCGGTGATGTTCCTCATCCGCTCCTTCGTCGAGGTCGATGTCATCAATCCTTATGTGGTCGGCTCCTTCCTCATTTATTACGCCGCCGGCCAACTCGCTTTGCCGCAGCGCGCTGGGCAGTCCGAGCCGGCGCCGCGCCTCGTGTTGCGGAACGCGACATGACCAGGCTCTACGGCGTACAATATCTGCGGGCGATTGCCGCCCTCGGCGTGGTCGTCTTCCACGCCGCCGAGCGCAACGGCAGCCATTTCACCATCGGCGCGGCCGGCGTCGACGTTTTCTTCGTCGTCAGCGGCTTCATCATGTGGGTGCTGGCCGAGACGCGGCAGCCGTCGCCGCTGACATTCCTGCGCGAACGCGCCGAACGCGTGGTGCCGCTCTATTGGGCGGCGACCGCGGTGATGGTCGCCGGCGGCCTGGTTGGGCTTTTCCCCAACATGCACCTCACCGCCTTCCATGTCGCGGCCTCGTTCGCCTTTGTCCCGCATGTCTCGCCGAGCGATGGCGGCACCTGGCCGGTGCTGGTGCAGGGCTGGACGCTGAACTACGAAATGTTCTTCTACCTGGTGTTCGCGGCGGTCCTGTTCCTGCCGCCGGCGCGACGTCTGCCGGCACTGGTGGCGATATTCGGCGCGCTCGTGTGCCTGGGTCTTTTGCTGCAGCCGGAAGGCGCAGCGCTGCGCACCTATACCAGCCCGCTGCTCGCCGAATTCCTGATCGGCATCGGCATTGGCAAATTATGGCTGGCGGGCGCCATGCCTCGGCCAGCGTTTGGTGCACTGCTTGTCGTCGCCGCGATCGCTGGCTTCGTGCTGGTCGCGGCCGGTCTTGCCGGTTTCAATCCGCTCGTGCTGGGCCCGCTGTCGGCGATGCTGCTTGTCGGCGTGCTGGCGCTGGAGCAGGGCAAGTGGCTCTTCCGCTTCATCCCGCTCGCTTATCTCGGCGACGCCTCTTATTCGATCTATCTGTGGCACACGCTGGCGATCTCGGTGGTCATGAAGGCGAGCGGGCTTCTGTCTCTGCCTGCCGCGACCGCCATTGCCCTGTCGATCGCCGCCGGCGTCGCCATCGGCATTGCCTGCCATGAATTCCTGGAAAAGCCGATCGCCGGCTATCTCAAAGCCCGCCGGCTTCGGCAGAAGGTCGGCTACGCCGTGTGAGTTGGCGGCCGGCTCCATCACACCGCCGTGGAATGGCGGGCGGGGCCGGCTGAGAGATAGGTATCGAAATGGGCGGCGATCGAGCGTACGAACGGTTTGGCCACTTCCGCGATATGAAAACGATCGCCGTCGAGGACAAAACCGCTCGATGGGTCGGCGGCGAGAAGCAGGGCATCTTCGAGAGCGCTTTTGGCGTCCGGCCCGAACCGGGCGCGCAGTTCAGTCCGCGAAAACGCGCAATCGCACATCAGCCGCTCGATGATCCAGGCGCGAACCCGGTCTTGTGGGGTGAAGGCGATGCCGCGCACCACGGCCAGCTCGTCTTTCCCCGCCATTTTTTGATATTCGCCGGTTGCCGGCATGTTCTGCACATAGCCTTGCGGCAGTCGGCCGATCGACGATGCGCCCAGCCCGATCAGGGCATCGGCCTCGTCGACCGTGTAACCCTGGAAGTTCCGCTTCAGCGAACCGTCGGCCAGCGCCAGCGCCATGCCATCTTCGGGCCGGGCGAAATGATCGAGCCCGATCGCCGCATAGCCGGCACCCGCGATCATTTCCGCCGACAATTGCAGTTGTGCCAACCGTTCGGTGGCGTCGGGGAGCGCCGTCTCGTCGATCAGCCGCTGATGTTTCTTGAACCAGGGCACATGTGCGTAGCCGAACAGCGCGATGCGGTCCGGCTGCAACGAAAGCGCCTTCTTCACGGTCTCAGTGAGCGAATGCCGGGTCTGATGCGGCAGGCCATAGAGCATGTCGAGATTGATCGAGCCGATGCCGCGGGCCCTGAGGTTCTCGACCACCCAGCGGGTTTTCTCGAAACTCTGCTCGCGATTGATCGCCTCTTGTACCTTCGGGTTGAAATCCTGCACGCCGAGGCTGGCGCGCGTCATCGCCATGCGTGCCAGCGCGTCGAAGCGCGCTTCGTCCATGTCGTTGGGGTCGATCTCGACGCTGACCTCGGCGTCGGCCCGGAAATGGAATGCGCCGCGCAGCGCCGCATTGAGCGTGATCATGTCGCGCGGGCTGAGCAAGGTGGGCGAGCCGCCGCCAAAGTGCAGGGCACTGATCGTGATGCCGCTGTCGAGCAGGGCGGCAACCGTTTCGATTTCCCTGAGCAGCGCGCCGACGTAGCGGCTGACGGGCGCATAGGACAGGGTCTGCTTGGTATGACAGGCGCAGAACCAGCAAAGCCGGTCGCAATAGGGAACATGCACGTAAAGCGACACGGCGCTTTTGACCGGAAGCGCCTGCAACCAGGCCTTGTAGGTGGCCGCCGACACGCTTGGGTGAAAATGCGGGGCGGTGGGATAGCTCGTATAGCGCGGCACGGGTGCGCGGTATCGACGCAGAAGCGCTTCTTGCACGGTGCCTCCGAAATCATGAGTTCGACACGCTGGCAACAATGGCGCATTGGCCGGCATTGGCCTTTGACCCAGATCAACTTGCGGTGGAGACAAACTGACGCGGGATTTCTCGAGCCGGAGGGGATAGAACAAGGGCATAGGCAAGGCGGGGTGCGAGTGGCATGAACCTGCGAGAAGATGTTCATACGGCGGGAATTCCGGTCCTGTGCCAGGCATGCGAGGCCCGGCATCGCGGTGTCTGCGGCGCGCTCGATCCGAACCAACTGGTGACGCTGGCGAAAGCCTCCTCGAAACAGACGATCGAAGCCGGAGCCGAACTGGTCGGCGATATGGAAACGGTCGATCACTATTCCAATGTGCTCGCCGGCGTGGTGAAGCTGACCAAGACCTTGTCCGACGGCCGCCAGCAGATTGTCGGCCTGCAATTCGCGCCGGACTTCCTCGGCCGCCCGTTCAAGTCGGAAAGTGCGGTCAATGCCGAAGCGGCGACGAATGTGTCGCTGTGCTCGTTTCCCAAAGGCGCCATCGAGCGGATGATGCGGGAGAGCCCGGGACTGGAGAACCGGCTGCTGCGGCAGACACTGAAAGAACTGGACGAGGCCCGGGACTGGATGGTGACGCTTGGCCGCAAGACCGCGGCGGAGAAAGTGGCCAGTTTCCTCCTGCTCATCGCAAATCATATTGATCCGAGCTCGGGCGACGAGGGGCGCGCGACAACGTTCGACCTGCCGCTGACCCGCGCGGCTATCGCCGACTTCCTCGGCCTGACCATCGAGACCGTCTCGCGGCAATTGTCCAAGCTGCGCGCCGAAGGTGTCATCTCGATCGAAAACAACCGCCATGTCAGCGTGGCGCGGCGCGATCGGCTGGAGGCAAGGGCCGGGCATTAAGGGGCGGGATAAAGTGGTCGGGGTAGATCGATAAACCGCAGCCTTCCCTAAGCGGCGTCCGCGTTTTGGAGCCTTTCCGCTCAACCCAGATCGCTTTCCAGCGAACAGCGACGATGCCAGAACCGGCCCAAGAACGCACTAGTCCCCCACAATCACCGGCAGTACATGCTCGCGTTCGAAGGCGATGTGGCGCCGCAGCGTTTCGAACAGGCCGCGCAACATGAAGCCGAACGCTTCGGGGTTCTCGATCGGCTTGCCGTGGCCGACCGCCAGCAGCACCTCCGTCACTTCGTCGGCAAAACTTTCGTCCTCGACATGTTCGACGCGTAGCCGGTGAAGGGTGGGGTCGGTGTCGCTCCGCCCGGTCGCACTGGCAAAGGCGGGGAAGATGACGTCGCCCTCGTAGTTGTGCGCGTCGCGCAGCATCGGCACCAGGATACTGGCGATACGCAGGCATTCGAGCCGGCACACAGCATCCGGCAAGGTGTCGGCGATCGTTTCCAGCGCCGCGCACAGCGTGAGCTTGTCTTCATGGATGCGCTGCATCTCCAAAGCGGGATGTCTCGACCGGTCTTGCCCCGGTATGGCCGCGAGCGGGCCAGGCGACGGGCCGACCGCGATGGATTTCAGGAATTGCTCGCACCGCACAGGTCAGCCTCTCCGCCTCTCGCCAGTCACGAAGGCTGACAAATCGAACCTCGGAAGGCTTTGACCTGGATCAAGGCAAAGCGTCGCGCGCTGGTGGAGATGAAGGCGTCAAGGAACGCATGGGGATGCGGGATCCGAAGCAACCAATCCATGGGGTCGCCCAATGAGATACGGCGCTGAAATTGTCTGGATGAGCCTGGCGACGTTCCTGGCGTTGCTGGGTGCCGGCTTTGCCGCCGACGATCTGTTCAGAGCGCATATGTGGGTGCTGTTCGCCGTATTGGCGATCGGCACGATCGTTCTGTTGCGCAATGTCAGTTTCGAGCCGGAGCAGCCGGTCGATCCGTCCACCTACATGGACGGGCCGATACGCTACGGCTCGGTCGCGACGGTGTTGTGGGCGGTCGTCGGCCTTCTGGCCGGCCTGGTCATTGCCATGCAGCTCGCCTATCCCGACCTCAATCTCGAGCCCTGGTTCAATTTCGGCCGCATGCGGCCGCTGCACACTTCGGCGGTCGTCTTCGCCTTCGGCGGCAACGCGCTGATGGCGACATCCTTCTATGTCGTGCAGCGTACCTGCCGCGCGCGCCTCTTCGGCGGCAATCTCGCCTGGTATGTGTTCTGGGGCTACCAGCTGTTCATCGTGATGGCGGCCACTGGTTACCTGCTCGGCATCACCCAGAGCCGCGAATATGCCGAGCCCGAATGGTATGTCGACGTGTTCCTCACCGTCGTCTGGGTCGCCTATCTCGTTGTGTTCCTGGGCACGATCCTGAAGCGCAAGGAACCGCATATCTACGTCGCCAACTGGTTCTATCTGTCCTTCATCGTCACCATCGCGATGCTGCATGTGGTCAACAATCTGGCGGTGCCGGTCTCCTTCGTCGGATCGAAAAGCTATTCGCTGTTTTCGGGTGTGCAGGACGCGCTGACCCAATGGTGGTACGGCCACAACGCGGTGGGCTTCTTCCTGACCGCCGGCTTCCTAGGGATGATGTATTATTTCATCCCCAAGCAGGTGAACCGGCCGGTCTATTCCTACCGGCTGTCGATCATCCACTTCTGGGCGCTGATCTTCCTCTATATCTGGGCGGGTCCGCACCATCTCCATTACACCGCGCTGCCTGACTGGGCGCAGACGCTGGGCATGGTCTTTTCGATCATGCTGTGGATGCCGTCCTGGGGCGGCATGATCAACGGCCTGATGACGCTGTCGGGCGCCTGGGACAAGCTGCGCACCGACCCGATCGTGCGCATGATGGTGACGGCGGTCGCCTTCTACGGCATGTCGACCTTCGAGGGGCCGATGATGTCGATCAAGGCGGTCAACTCGCTGTCCCACTACACCGACTGGACCATCGGCCACGTGCATTCCGCCGCCCTTGGCTGGGTCGGGCTGATCTCCTTCGGGGCGGTCTATTTCATGGTGCCGCGCCTGTGGAACCGCGAGCGGCTCTATTCGGTGCGCATGGTCAACTGGCACTTCTGGCTGGCGACGCTGGGCATCGTTGTCTACGCGGCCGTCATGTGGGTGTCGGGCATCATGCAGGGCCTGATGTGGCGCGAATACGACGAGCAGGGCTTCCTGGTCTATTCCTTCGCCGAGTCCGTCGCAGCCATGCACCCCTATTACGTGATGCGCGCACTCGGCGGCGGGCTCTATCTGGCCGGCGCGCTGGTGATGGCCTGGAACATCTTCATGACCATACGCGGCCATCTGCGCGAGGAAGCCCCGACGACGGGCGTCGCTCCCGCTTTGCAGCCGGCCGAATAGGAGTTCCCAAAAATGTCTCTCCTGGACAAACACGCCCTCATCGAGCGCAACGCCACGCTCCTGCTCGTCGGCTCCTTCCTGGTCGTCACCATCGGCGGCATCGTCGAGATCGCCCCGCTGTTCTATCTCCAGAACACCATCGAGAAGGTCGAGGGCATGCGCCCCTACTCGCCGCTGGAGCTGGCGGGGCGCAACATCTACGTCCGCGAAGGCTGCTATCTGTGCCACAGTCAGATGATCCGCCCCTTCCGCGACGAGGTCGAGCGCTACGGGCATTACAGCCTGGCCGCGGAGTCCATGTACGACCATCCCTTCCAATGGGGATCGAAGCGAACCGGTCCGGATCTCGCCCGCGTCGGCGACCGCTATTCCAACGAATGGCATGTCCAGCATCTGAGCGACCCGCGCTCGGTGGTGCCGGAATCGATCATGCCCCGCTACGCCTTCCTGAAGGACGTGCCGCTGTCGCCGAAGGGCTTCTCCACGCAACTGGTTGCCAATGTCGATGTCGGCGTTCCCTACACCAAGGACATGATTGCCAATGCCGAGGCCGACCTGATCGCGCAGGCCGATCCGAACGCCGATACGTCGGGCCTCACCAAGCGCTATCCGAAGGTGAAGGTTGGCGATTTCGACGGCAATCGAAGCCAGGTGACCGAGATGGACGCGCTGGTTGCCTATCTGCAGATGCTCGGCACGCTGGTCGATTTCTCGACCTATGACGATGCCGCCGGTTACCGCTGACGGAGTCGCACCATGGAAACCTACACCGCCATGCGTCATTTCGCCGACAGCTGGGGCCTGCTGGCCATGGCCGTATTCTTCGTCGGCGCCGTGCTCTTCACCCTTCGTCCGGGCAGCCGAAAGCAGGCTGATGCCGCCGCCAGGATCCCACTCGAGGACGACACGCCATGACCGACAAGCACATAGATGATGTCTCCGGCGTCGCCACCACCGGCCACGAATGGGACGGCATTCGCGAACTCGACAATCCGATGCCGCGCTGGTGGCTGTGGACCTTCTACGCCACCATTGTCTGGGCGATCGCCTACACGGTCGCTTATCCGGCATGGCCGCTGCTGACCTCCGCAACCAAGGGCGTGCTCAACTATTCGAGCCGCGGCGAGATCAAACAGGAAATGGCCGCGGCCGGCGCCGCCCAGGAAAAATACCTGGCCGCGATCCAGTCGAAGACGGTCGCCGAGATCGATGCCGACGAGAAGCTGCGGGAATTCGCTTCGGCGGCGGGCGCCGCTACATTTCGCGTCAACTGCGTCCAGTGCCACGGCTCGGGCGCGCAAGGCTCACCGGGCTTCCCCAACCTCAATGACGACGAGTGGCTATGGGGCGGTTCCGCCGAACAGATCTACAAGACGATCACCCACGGCATCCGCTTTGCCGACGATTCCGACACCCACACCTCCGAGATGCCGCCATTCGGCGACGTGCTCAATGCCGGGCAGATCACTGATGTCAGCATCTATGTCGCGAGCCTGTCCGGGCCGGTCAGCGATGCGTCCCGGGTGGCCGACGGTGCCAAGGTCTACACCGACAATTGCGCGGCCTGCCATGGCGGCGATGCCAGGGGCAACCGCGATCTCGGCGCGCCGAACCTGACCGACGCGATCTGGCTCTACGGCTCCGGCGAGCGGGCGATCGCCGCGCAGGTGCGGGCGCCGAAGAATGGCGTCATGCCGGCCTGGGGCGCTCGCCTCGGCGACGTCAAGGTCAAGGAATTGTCGGTCTACGTGCATTCGCTGGGCGGCGGAGAATAGAGACTTGCAAAGGGGGACATTCTCCCCGCCCGGCGACGGGGCCCGTCTCATGGCGGCGGGCCCCGACATGCATCGAGCGGGCCCGGTCTTGACCTGGGTCAAGGCGGGTCGCGCCTCGAAGATGCAAGTACGATTGCTGGAACAGCAAACGAGCGCATGTCATGCTTGATATCGGGCAGGTTGAAACGCTGGAGGCGGAGGCGGTCAATTCCGCCAAGGTCCGCCAGCCCCTCTATGCGTCGCGCAGGAAGATATTTCCCAAGCGCGCTGCCGGGCGTTTCCGCTCCTTCAAATGGATCGTCATGGCGGTCACGCTGGGCATCTATTATCTGACGCCGTGGCTGCGCTGGGACCGTGGTCCCTACGCGCCCGACCAGGCCGTTCTGATCGACCTCGCCAACCGTCGCTTCTATTTCTTCTTTATCGAAATCTGGCCGCAGGAATTCTTCTTCGTAGCCGGCCTTTTGGTGATGGCGGGCATCGGCCTGTTTCTCATCACCTCCACCGTCGGCCGCGCCTGGTGTGGCTACGCCTGCCCGCAGACCGTCTGGGTCGACCTCTTCCTCGTGGTCGAGCGCGCCGTCGAGGGCGACCGCAATGCGCGCATCAAACTCGACGAGAGCCCGTGGACGGCCCGCAAATCGGTGCTGCGGCTGACCAAGCACGCCATCTGGCTGTTGATCGCGGTCGCCACCGGCGGCGCCTGGATCTTCTATTTCGCCGATGCGCCGACGCTGTTGGCCGACGTCGTGACCGGTCAGGCCGCGGCCGTTGCCTACATCACCGTCGCCGTTCTCACCGCCACGACTTATGTCTTCGGCGGGCTGATGCGTGAGCAGGTCTGCACCTATATGTGCCCGTGGCCGCGCATCCAGGCGGCGATGCTCGACGAGAATTCGCTGACAGTCACCTATAATGACTGGCGCGGCGAGCCGCGTTCGCGCCATGCCAAGAAGGCGGCCGCCGCCGGCCACAGCATCGGCGACTGCGTCGACTGCAACGCCTGCGTCGCCGTCTGCCCGATGGGCATCGATATTCGCGACGGCCAGCAGCTCGAATGCATCACCTGCGCGTTGTGCATCGACGCTTGCGACGGCGTCATGGACAAGATCGGCAAGGAACGCGGCCTGATCTCCTATGCGACGCTGAACGACTACAACGCCAATATGGCGCTCGCCACCGGCAACGGCGCGCATGTGCCCGATCCGGCTTCGATACGGCAGGCTGACGGGCGCCTGTCTGAAAAGGTCGCGCAGTTCCATCCCGGCAAGATCTTCAGGCCGCGCACCTTCATCTACACCGCCGTCTGGGCGCTGATCGGCCTTGCCATGCTCTACGCGCTCATGACCCGCGAGCGGTTGCAGCTCAATGTCCTGCACGACCGCAACCCGCAATTCGTCGTTTTGTCGGATGGGGCGATCCGCAACGGCTACACGGTGAAACTGCTCAACATGATCCCCGAGCCGCGCACCATCCAGCTCTCGGTCGACGGCTTGCCGGATGCTGCCATCACCGCGGTCGGTGTCGAGCAGATCGAGGCGGAACCGCTGGCGATCGAGGTCGAACCGGACAGGTTGAGATCGGTCAAGGTCTATGTGCGGCTGCCGCGCGATCGCGTCGCCGGCACGAACACCGTCTTCCGGTTCGTCGCCAAGGATGCCGCCGGCGCCGAAACAGCCAGCTACGCCGCCACTTTCATCGCTCCGGAGGCATCAAGATGACGACGCGCCGCCATTCGCCTCGCGAGTTCACCGGCTACCACATGCTGGCACTCATCCTCGCCTTCTTCGGCGTCATCATCGCCGTCAATCTGACGATGGCGACGCTGGCGCGGACGAGCTGGACGGGACTGGTCGTGCAAAACACCTATGTCGCCAGCCAGGAGTTCAACCGCAAGGCCGAGGAGGGACGCGCGCAGGCGGCGCTGCATTGGCAGGGCAAGCTGACGCTGGCGGACGGCACCCTTCGCTACGAACTTGCCGACGCCGCGGGCAAGGCGATCTTGCCCACGGGCGTGAAAGTGGCATTCCGCCATCCCGCCTATGACGCGGAAGACCGGGTGATCGACCTCGTTCGCCAGGCGGATGGAGGCTTCAGTTCGCAACAGACCATAAGCGACGGCGTCTGGATCGTTGAGGTCGACGCCCAAACCGGGCGCGAGCGTCCCTATCGGCAGGTGCGGCGTGTGATCGTGCGCAACGGAGCGATCGAATGAGCTGCTGTGCGCCGGGCGCCGAATCCGCGCTCGATCTGGATCGCGACGCCAGTGCCGACCCGTCGGACGATGAGATCAGGCTGGCCAGCCGCTCACTTGGCGGCGGGCTGTCGCAGGTCGATCTCGCCGTTCCCGGCGTGCATTGCGCCGCCTGCATCCGTTCGGTCGAAGGCGGCCTGCGGAAACTGCCGGGAGTGGTTGGCGCGCGCGTCAATTTGTCGACCCGGCGTGTATCGGTTCGCTTTCGCGAGGGTGAGGTGCCGCCTCTAGTGGCGTCGCTCGCCGGGCTGGGCTACGAAGCGCATCTGTTCGATGCCGAAGGCGGCGACGGCAAGGACCCTATCCTTGCCGAACTCATCCGCGCCGTCGCCGTGGCCGGTTTCGCCGCCGGCAACATCATGCTTTTGTCGGTTTCGGTGTGGTCCGGAGCGACGGACGCCACGCGCGACCTGTTCCACTGGATCTCGGCGTTGATCGCCATTCCCGTTCTGGTCTTTGCCGGCCGCATCTATTTCCGCTCGGCCTGGAACGCGCTTCGCCATGGCCGCATGAACATGGATGTGCCGATCGCCGTCGGCGTCGGCCTCGCCTATGGCATGAGCCTTTACGAAACGATCAATCACGGCCCGCACGCCTATTTCGACGCCTCGGTATCGTTGCTGTTCTTCCTGCTAATCGGCCGCACGCTCGACCATGTCATGCGCGAAAAGGCACGCACCGCCGTTTCCGGCCTGAGGCGGCTGGCCGCGCGCGGCGCCATGGTGATCGCCAAGGACGGCAGCCACATTTATGTGCCGGTCGAGGAGATCGCCGAGGGTGACATGCTTCTTTTGGCAGCGGGCGAACGCGTGCCGGTCGACGCGCGTGTCGTGAAAGGTGCCTCCGAGGTCGATCGCTCGCTGGTCAGTGGCGAAAGCGAGCCGGAAGCGGTGCGCGAGGGTTCGCTGCTGCAGGCGGGCGCGCTCAATCTTACCGGCGCTTTGACCGTGGAAGCGATCGCCGCCGCAAAGGATTCCTTCCTGGCCGAGATGGTGCGCCTGATGGAGGTCGCCGAAGGTGGCCGCGCGCGCTACCGCCGCATCGCCGACCGCGCGTCGGCGCTCTATTCGCCCGTGGTCCATTTGACGGCGCTGTTGACCTTCGCCGGCTGGATGCTGGCCTCCGGCGACTGGCACCGCTCGATCACCATCGCCATTGCCGTCCTCATCATCACCTGCCCCTGCGCGCTTGGCCTCGCCGTGCCGATCGTGCAGGTGGTGGCGGCGCGCCGGCTGTTCGAGAACGGCATCATGGTCAAGGACGGTTCGGCGATGGAACGGCTCGCCGTCATCGACACGGTCGTCTTCGACAAGACCGGGACGCTGACCCTAGGCGCGCTGCGGCTGACCAATGGCGGCGAGATCGCGCCGGTCGACATGACTGTCGCGGCGCAGCTGGTGGCGCATTCCCGCCATCCCGTCGCGCGCGCCATCGTGCAGGCCAATCAAGACGGCTCCCCGCGGTCCGGTCCATTCGATACGGTCACCGAAGTTCCCGGCTACGGGCTGGAGGCGCAAATCGACGGTTCGGTCTGGCGGTTGGGCCGCGCGCAATGGGCGCTTGGCGATGCGGCAGGCGCGGCGGACGATGGCACCGTGCTTGCCCGCGACGGTGTCCTGCGGGCGCGCTTTGTCTGCGAGGACCAGCTGCGCGCCGGCGCCACAGGCACGGTGAGTGACCTGTTGGGCCAAGGCCTCGCGGTCGAGATGCTGACCGGCGACCATCGGCGTAACGCCGAAGCGACTGCAGCACAGGCCGGCATCGCCAACTATCGTTTCGGCATGCTGCCCGGCGAGAAAGTGGCGCGGATCGCCGAACTCGCGAAGGATGGCCACGAGGTGCTGATGGTGGGTGACGGCTTGAACGATGCCCCCGCGCTCGCTGCTGCCCGCGTCTCGATGGCGCCGGCCACCGCCGCCGATGTCGGTCGCAACGCTGCTGATTTCGTTTTCCTGCGCGAAAGCCTGTCGGCGATCCCCTTCGCGCTGGACATCTCTCGTAAGGCCGGCCGGTTGATCCGCCTGAATCTCGCTTTCGCCATCGCCTATAATTTCGTTGCCGTGCCCATCGCCGTGCTCGGCTATGTCACGCCGCTGATCGCGGCGATCGCCATGTCGTTGTCGTCGATCATCGTCGTCGCCAACGCCATGCGGTTGCATGGCGGGCGTTCGGTTGTCGCGGGCGAGGGGCGGACCGCTGCTCCGGCGATGGTCGGATTGGCCGAAAGGTCCGCCTCATGAGCAACCTTGTCGTGCTGATCCCGGTTGCGCTCTTTCTCGGCGGGCTCGGCCTTGCCGCCTTCCTGTGGGCGCTGCGCAGCGGTCAGTACGACGATATCGAGGGCAGCGCCGAACGCATCCTCATCGATGAGGATGGTGCCGATCGGAGCTAACGACAGGTGCCGGACGCGCCCGTTTGGCCCGTCACAGGCGAAGATACGGAGGCTCAGATGTTGCGTCAGGCGCTATTGCGCGCCGTTGAACACCAGCTTCGCCTTGTCGGACGAAGGGGAAAGGGCCCGTTGCAACAGGGTTTCGACATGGGCGTTGCGCTGGCGTGCGGTATCGGCCCCCATCACCACGATGACGAAGCGTTTGCCGTCGGCGTCGTAGGAGGTGACGATGTTGAAGCCGGAGGCGCGGATATAGCCGGTCTTGATGCCGTCGACGCCGCGCACACGCCCCAGCATGTCGTTGTGGCCGCGCACCAGCTTGCCACGGAACATGAAGTCGGAGGCGGAGAAGTAGTGATAGTGCTGCGGGAAACGCGCCCTGAGCGCCAGTCCCAGCACCGCCATGTCGCGCGCCGTGGTCTGCTGGCCATCGTCAGGCAGGCCCGATGCATTGCGGAATGTGGTCGCACGCATGCCGATCTGGCGCGCCTTGGCGGTCATGGTGCCGGCGAAAGCTTCTTCGCTGCCGCCCAGATATTCCGCCACCGAGACGGCGACGTCATTGGCGGATTTCACCACCAGCGCCCGGATGGCGGAATCGACGTCGATCGTCTCGCCCGGCCGGAAGCGCAGCTTGGTCGGCGGCTGCGAGGCGGCATTGGCCGAGACCGGTATCTGCGTCTGCTTGGTGACGCGGCCGCTCTCCAAGGCTTCGAACAGCAAATAGAGCGTCATCATCTTGGTCAGCGAGGCCGGAAAACGCGGCGTCGTCGAATTGGCCTCGAACAGCGTGCCGCCGGTTTTGGCGTCGACCACGATGGCGGCATATTTTTGCGCGGGAGCCGGCACGGCCAGCAGCTGTTCGGGCGGCGTCGCCGTCGTACAGCCGGCCACGAACGTCACGATGGCGAGCGCGTAGATGCATTTCTGGGCGAGGGCGAACAGGCGCGAAACGGGCTGGGAGGGCATTTCCAAGGGCGGGAAGACGTTGCTGAGATCGCCGGACCCTATCCTAGCCCGTTGTCCACGTCCATTTGGTTTGCTGGGTTATCACCGGCCGTTGTATGGTGAGGGCGGTATCTTTCCGGCCGCGACAGGCAGTGGAAAAGCCACAACGCAGAATGCTTGCGTGCCGGGCGACCTGTTCTTATATACGCCGCAACCGTGCGGCCCGCCCCTGAAGGCGGTCTGGCGCGGAATTTCTGTGAACAGGGGCTTTCGCCGGAACGCCTGACAGGGTCCTTGAAAGCCTGCTTAGTGGAGAGACTAGACAAGATGGCAAAAGTAATCGGCATCGACCTGGGAACAACCAATTCCTGCGTCGCCGTCATGGACGGCAAGGACGCCAAGGTCATTGAAAACGCGGAAGGCGCGCGCACCACGCCTTCGATCGTCGCCTTCAGCGGCGACGGCGAACGCCTCGTCGGCCAGCCGGCCAAGCGCCAGGCGGTCACCAACCCTGAAAACACCGTCTTCGCGGTCAAGCGCCTGATCGGCCGTCGCTACGACGATCCGGTCACCGCCAAGGACAAGAAGCTCGTCCCCTACGAGATCGTCAATGGCGACAACGGCGACGCCTGGGTCCATGCCGGCGGCAAGAACCAGTCGCCCAGCCAGATCTCGGCAATGATCCTGCAGAAGATGAAGGAAACGGCGGAAGCCTATCTCGGCGAGAAGGTCGAGAAGGCGGTCATCACCGTTCCGGCCTATTTCAACGACGCCCAGCGCCAGGCCACCAAGGATGCCGGCAAGATCGCCGGCCTGGAAGTGCTGCGCATCATCAACGAGCCGACCGCGGCAGCCCTTGCCTACGGCCTCGACAAGAAGGACGGCAAGACCATCGCCGTCTACGACCTTGGCGGCGGCACCTTCGATATCTCCGTGCTCGAAATCGGCGATGGCGTCTTCGAGGTGAAGTCGACCAATGGTGACACCTTCCTCGGCGGCGAAGACTTCGACATGCGCCTGGTCGAATACCTGGCGGCCGAGTTCAAGAAGGAACAGGGCATCGACCTGAAGAACGACAAGCTTGCCCTGCAGCGCCTCAAGGAAGCCGCTGAAAAGGCCAAGATCGAGCTGTCGTCCTCGGCCCAGACCGAAATCAACCTGCCCTTCATCACCGCCGATGCTTCCGGTCCGAAGCACCTGACCTTGAAGCTGACCCGCGCCAAGTTCGAATCGCTCGTGGATGATCTCATCCAGCGCACCGTCGAGCCGCTCAAGGCGGCGCTGAAGGATGCGGGCCTCAAGGCCGGCGAGATTGACGAGGTCGTTCTGGTCGGCGGCATGACCCGCATGCCGAAGGTCCAGGAAGTTGTGAAGCAGTTCTTCGGCAAGGAGCCGCACAAGGGCGTCAACCCGGATGAAGTCGTCGCTCTCGGCGCCGCCATCCAGGCCGGCGTTCTGCAGGGCGACGTCAAGGACGTGCTGTTGCTCGACGTGACCCCGCTGTCGCTGGGCATCGAGACGCTGGGTGGCGTGTTCACCCGCCTGATCGAGCGCAACACCACGATCCCAACCAAGAAGAGCCAGGTGTTCTCGACCGCCGAGGATTCGCAGAGCGCGGTGACCATCCGCGTCTTCCAGGGCGAGCGTGAAATGGCGGCCGACAACAAGATGCTCGGCCAGTTCGACCTGGTCGGCATTCCGCCGGCGCCGCGTGGCGTGCCGCAGATCGAGGTGACCTTCGACATCGACGCCAACGGCATCGTCAACGTCTCGGCCAAGGACAAGGGCACCGGCAAGGAGCACCAGATCCGCATCCAGGCATCTGGCGGTCTCTCCGACGCCGACATCGAGAAGATGGTCAAGGACGCCGAGGCCAATGCCGAGAGCGACAAGAAGCGCAAGGCGCTGGTGGAAGCCCGCAACCAGGCCGAAGCCCTGGTCCATTCGGCTGAGAAGTCGCTGAAGGATTATGGCGATAAGGTTTCGGAGGCAGACCGCACCGCGATCGCCGACGCCATCGCCGCGCTGAAGACCGCCGCCGAAGGCGACGACGCCGCCGAGATCGAAGCCAAGAGCCAGACGCTCACCGAAGCCTCGATGAAGCTCGGCCAGGCCATGTACGAGGCTTCGCAGAAGGAAGCCGCCGAGGCCGACGCCAAGGCGGACGCTGCCAAGGACTCGGATGTAGTCGACGCCGATTTCGAGGAAATCGACGAGAACGACGACAAGAACAAGAAGAAGTCGGCCTAAGTGGCCTGACGGCCCAAAATTCAGAAAAGCCCGGCGCCAAGCCGGGCTTTTTTGCAACCATGCACTGGAAAATTGCGGCGTCTCCTTGCCGGTACTGGCATTGCCACCGCATCGTTACTAAATCGGAGATCAGTCTTCTTTAGTTGACTGGTCAAAACAATGCGCAAGGACGTTGGCTGTTGCTTGAGCCATTAGTCAGCGGGATTGGAACAGGCTCTCGATGAAAGCTGATTTCTACGAAACGCTCGGCGTGCAAAAAAGCGCCGACGAGAAGGAACTCAAGAGCGCCTTCCGCAAGCTCGCTATGCAGTTCCATCCCGATCGCAACCCGGGCGATGCGGCTTGCGAGCACAAGTTCAAGGAAATCAACGAAGCCTACGAGACGCTGAAGGACCCGCAGAAGCGCGCGGCCTATGACCGTTTCGGCCACGCCGCCTTCGAAAATGGCGGCATGAATGGCGCCGGTGCCGGCTTTGGAGCCGGCGGCTTCGCCGACATCTTCGAGGATATCTTCGGCGAGATGATGGGCGGCGGCCGCCGTCGCTCGTCCGGCGGGCGCGAGCGTGGCGCCGACCTGCGCTACAATATGGAAATCAGCCTGGAAGAGGCCTTTGCCGGCAAGACCGCGCAGATCCGCGTGCCGACATCGCTGTCCTGCACCGATTGTTCGGGTACGGGCGCCAAGCCCGGCACGCAGCCGGTCACCTGTTCGATGTGCCACGGCCACGGCAAGGTGCGGGCGAGCCAGGGCTTCTTCTCGATCGAACGCACCTGCCCGCAGTGCCAGGGCCGCGGCCAGACTATCAAGGACCCGTGCCCGAAATGCGCCGGCCAGGGCCGTGTCACCGAGGAGCGCTCGCTGTCGGTCAACATCCCGGCCGGTATCGAGGACGGCACCCGCATCCGGTTGGCCGGCGAAGGCGAGGCCGGGCTGCGCGGCGGTCCGACGGGCGATCTCTACATTTTCCTCGCCATCAAGCCGCATGAATTCTTCCAGCGCGACGGCGCCGACCTCTATTGCAAGGTGCCGATCTCGATGACGACGGCCGCCCTCGGCGGCTCCTTCGAGGTGGCGACGCTTGACGGTTCGCAGACCCGCGTGAAAGTGCCGGAAGGCACCCAGAACGGCCGCCAGTTCCGGCTCAAGGGCAAGGGCATGCCAGTGCTGCGCCAGACGCAGATCGGCGACCTCTATATCCAGACAGCGGTCGAGACGCCGCAGAGCCTGACCCGGCGCCAGCGAGAACTGCTCGAGGAGTTCGAACAGCTTTCGTCCAAGGAGAACAGCCCGCAGTCGAGCGGCTTCTTCACGCGGATGAAGGATTTCTTCGAATCCTTCAGCGAGCGTTGAGGGCGACAAATTCTGTCTTGTCCACGACATTGGTGGGCGGATACCTTGTCTACCCCGGCGTAACTGGTAAGTAGCGTCTGAACAGTGGGTTCCGGGGGGAGCCGGTCGGGAGAGCTTGATGGGAAGAGGTCCGGGACTGAGGAAGTCGCTCGCTGAAAAGTTCGACGACGAGCTGAAATTCTTCAAAGGGTGGATCGACAAGCCGAAAACCGTCGGTTCCATCGTGCCGACCAGTTCGGTCACCGCGCGCAAGATGGCCTCGATCGTCAATCCGGACTCCGGGCTGCCGGTGCTCGAGGTCGGGCCTGGCACCGGTGTCATCACCCGCGCCATCCTGGCGCGCGGGATCAAGCCGCAGAACCTCTACGCCGTTGAATATTCGACCGATTTCGTGCGCCATCTGCGCACGCTCTATCCCGGCGTGAACGTCATCGAGGGCGATGCCTTCAATCTCGACGCGACGCTGGGCGAGCACAAGGACGTTGTCTTCGATTCGGTGGTGACGGGCGTGCCGCTGCTCAATTTCCCGGTCGACCAGCGCATCCGCTACATCGAGAGCCTGCTCGACCGCATCCCGGCCGGCCGGCCGATCGTGCAACTGTGCTATGGCCCGCTGTCGCCGATCCCGCCCGGTCGCGGCAACTACACGGTGGAGCACTTCCATTTCGTGCTGCGCAACATTCCGCCGACCCGGCTCTGGATCTACCGCCGTCCGGCCAGGAACTGAGATCGGTCTTGGCGTTGATTTGTGCCTCGCTTCGCCATAGGAAGGCGAAGGAGGCAGTCGCCTGATGATCCCCAAAATTCTCGTCTTCGCGGGTTCGGTCCGTAGCGGCGCGTTCAGCGGCAGGACCGCCGACGCAGCGCAGAAGGCGCTGGCCTTGCAGGGCGCCGACGTGACCCGCATTTCGCTGGCTGATTATCCGATGCCGATCTTCGACGAGGATCTGGAGCGGGAAGAGGGCATCCCCGAAAACGTCATGAAGCTGGCGCGCATGATTGGCGCGCATGACGGGCTGCTCATCGCCACGCCGGAATATAACGGGTCGCTGC
This sequence comes from Mesorhizobium sp. 2RAF21, assembly GCF_052115345.1. NCBI lineage: Bacteria > Pseudomonadati > Pseudomonadota > Alphaproteobacteria > Hyphomicrobiales > Phyllobacteriaceae > Mesorhizobium > Mesorhizobium sp. 2RAF21. Next base: position 299,051 of record NZ_JBFRGM010000006.1, read on the forward strand.
CGCCGCTGCTCAAGAATGCCATCGACTGGGTAAGCGTGGTCAGGCATGACGGCGGCCGGCAGTTGAAGCCGCTGGCCGGCAAGGCGGTGGCGCTGTGCTCGTCGTCAAAGGGCCAACATGCCGGCGTGCGCGCCATCAACCATCTGCGCGCGGTGCTGGTACGCTGCCATATGGAGATCGTGACGCCGGAATGCTCGGTGCCGAACGGGGGCAGCGCTTTCGATGCAGAAGGCGGTTTCGCCGACGAGCGGTTGCGCCATGCCATGGATATCGTTGCGCAGGTTCTGATCGAACGCGCCCGAATGCTGTCAGCCAGGGGAGACATATGAGCGATATGCGCGACAAGCTGATCGTCGGCCTCGACCTTCCGACCCTGACCGAGGCCGAGAAGGCGGTGCGCGAACTGGGCGACACCGTCTCCTTCTACAAGATCGGCTACCAGCTCGCCTTTGCCGGCGGGCTCGACTTCGCCCGCGAGCTTGCCGAGGACGGCAAGAAGATCTTCCTCGACATGAAGCTGCTCGACATCGACAACACCGTGGCCAAGGGCGTCGAGAACATCGTCAAGATGGGCATGACCATGCTGACGCTTCACGCCTACCCCAAGGCCATGCGCGCGGCGGTGGAGGCGGCCAAGGGCAGCAATCTGTGCCTGCTGGCGGTGACGGTGCTGACCTCGATGAACGAGCAGGACGTCATCGACGCCGGTTATGAATATGACCCGCATACGCTTGTGCTGCGCCGCGCCGAACAGGCGCTGACCGCCGGCATGGGTGGCATTGTCTGCTCGGCCGAGGAAGCATCGGCGGTGCGCAAGATCGTCGGTCCGGCGATGGCGGTGGTGACGCCGGGCATCCGCCCCGTGGGCTCCGACCGTGGCGACCAGAAGCGCGTGGTGACGCCGGCGGATGCGATCCGCAACGGCTCCAGCCATCTCGTCGTGGCACGCCCGATCGTCGCGGCATCGAACCGCAAGGCCGCGGCCGAGGCGATCCTGGCGGAGATGCGCTCGGCCTGAGCCTTTGGCCCACAAACTTGGCGACGAAGTGGATCACCGCTTTGACGCAAGGGCTTGCGCAACGGCGGTAACTCGGCTCTGACTTGGATGAAACCGCATCTGGACGGCGCGGCGGAGAGCGAGGAGAAGCAGATGCCCAAGGGATATTGGATCGCCCGCGTCGATGTGCGCGATGCGGAGGGTTACAAGGCCTATGTCGAGGCCTCGAAGCTTGCCTTCGACCGGTTTGGCGCGAAGTTCCTGGCGCGCGGCGGCCAGCACGAAAAGGCCGAAGGGCAGGGCCGCGGCCGCAATGTCATCATCGAATTCGAATCGCTGCAGGTAGCGCATGACTGCTACCATTCGCCCGAATATCAGCGTGCCGTGGCCATCCGCCAAAAGGTGGCGGACGGCGAGATCGTTCTGGTCGAAGGGGTCTGACGCCGTCGCCGGTCAGGCGACAAGGTCCGGCACAGGCCCGATATAACGCGATTGCGGGCGCATCAGACGGCCCGTCGCCAGCTGTTCGCGCGCATGCGCGATCCAGCCGGCCGTGCGTCCGGCCGCGAAGACGCAGGTAAAAGCCTCTTCCGGGAACCCCGCCGCCTCGAGCAGCAGCGCGGTGTAGAACTCGACATTGGTCTGCAGGACACGATCGGGCTTGGCGCGCTTCAGCGCGGCAAGCGCTGCCTGCTCGACCGTTTCGGCGAAAGCCAGGCGGCGTCCGGCCTCGCCATCGGGACCGAGCCGGCGCACCACGCTCTTCAGCACGTCGGCGCGCGGGTCGCGTACACGGTAGATGCGGTGGCCAAAGCCCATGATGCGGCGGCCTGCGGCCAGTTCCTTTGAGATCCAGCCGGCGGCGTCGCCGGAGGCGGCGATGGCATCCAGCATGGCGATGACCGGGCCGGGCGCGCCGCCATGCAGAGGGCCTTTCAAGGCGCCAAGCCCCGCGAGTGTCGCGGAGGTCAGGCCGGCCTGGGTCGAGGCCACCACGCGCGCGGCAAAGGTCGAGGCGTTGAGGCCATGATCGCAGACCGTGACGAGATAGGCGTCGAGCGCAGCCGCCAGTTCCGGTTTCGCCGGTTTGCCGGCCAGCATGCGCAGCATGTCGGCGGCATGGGAGGCCTTGGCATCGGGCGCGACCGTCGTTTTGCCCTGGCGCAGCCGCAGCAATGCGGGGGTCAACACCGCAGGCGCCGCGACCAGCCTCAGTGCATCGTCCAATGTGGCGCCGTCCGGCATCAGCGCTGTGCCGGCGCGCATGCCGTCATAGACATCCAATTTGGCAAGGGTCGGCAGCAGCGGGGCGATCCGCTCGAACACCTCGACGCGTGCCTGGCCAAGCCGCGCCGCCAGTTCCTTCGCATCCGGCAGGTCAGCGAAGAAGCCGTCGAACAGAAGGTGCACCGCACCGGCGAAGTCGCGGTGGCCGGCAAGGTCGCGTAGGGCATAGCCCCTTATGGTGAGATGGCCGCCGAGGCCGTCGACCTCGGATAGCACGGTTTCGGCTGCAATCACGTCGTCGAGCCCGCTTGTCATCGTCCGTCTCCTTGATCGTTGTTCGAGACGAGATAATGCTGCTATTGATTGTCATCAATCTTGATCAAGAGAATCAATATGAATGCCTGGCTGACCCGGGACGAAGCGCTGGACAGGCTGGGCGTGCGGCCGCAGACCCTTTACGCCTATGTCAGTCGCGGCCAGATCGGCATGCGGCCCGATCCGGCAGATCCGCGCCGCAGCCTCTATCGTTCCGAGGACATCGCTGCTCTGACCACGCGCCGCGCCCGCGGTCGGCGGGTTTCGGCGATCGCCGAAAGCGCGGTGGCCTGGGGCGAACCGGTTTTCGCCACCGCCATTTCCACGGTGATCGGCGGTCGGCTGATCTATCGCGGCAAGGATGCGGTGGAGTTTTCCCGTACAGCGACACTGGAGGAAGCGGCGCGCCTTTTGTGGGCGGCCGATGGTCCGGCGCGTTTCGCGACATCGGGCGCTCCGACCGAGACGGGCCTCGCCCAGGCTTTCGCCGTGCTCGCGGCCTTGGCCGCGAAGGGACAGCCTTCGCTTGGGCGCACGGCAACGGCATTGCAGGCCGACGCGATGCCGGCGATCGCGGCCCTTGCCGGCGCGCTCGGCGCGACGCCGGGAACCGAGCCGGTGCATGCCAGGCTTGCCAGGGGCTGGCGTGTCGAACCGGCGACCGAGGTGATCCGCCGGGTGTTGGTGCTTGTGGCTGACCATGAGCTCAACGCCTCGGCTTTCGCGGCACGGGTGGCCGCCTCGACCGGCGCGCCGCTGGCCGCCTGTCTTCTGGCCGGTCTTTCGACGCTTTATGGCCCACGCCACGGCACCGCCGCCGAAGCCGTCGCCATGCTGGTGGACGATGCGGCGCGGCTTGGCGCGAAAGCCGCCATTGCGCGCTGGATCGACCATGACCGGCCATTGCCGGGCTTCGGCCACATGCTCTACCCGAATGGCGACCCGCGCGCCGCCGGCCTGCTGGCCGACATGGTGCTGGAAGACAATGTCGAGGAATTGCGTCATGCAGCGCACGCCGCGACCGGCAGCGAGCCGACGATCGATTTCGCGCTGGTGGCGTTGACCCGGTCCTATCGCCTGCCCGCCGACGCGCCGATCAGGCTGTTCGCGCTTGGCCGCAGCGTCGGCTGGACTGCGCATGCCATCGAACAGATCGCTTCGGGCAAGCCGATCCGCCCGCGCGCCCGCTATGAAGGGCAGTTGCCGGCAGAGGGATGAATCTAGAGCAGGCGGAACGGAATGCCGGTCAGCAGCGCCTTCACATAGCGCCGCTTCTGGTAGTGGCCGTTGAGCGAGACCCGCGACAGCGCCGTCGGTCGCTCCAGGCTGGTCGCGTCGAGCACGCCGGGCCGCGTCGTCACCGCCAGCTGGATGCCCGCCTTGGCCACCGCGTCGAATTCGCGTGGCGTCACCGCGACCTTGGTTCCATAGGGATAGGCGAAGGTCGTCGGCCGGCGCCCGATATAGGTTTCCACCGCCGCGATCGACCCGGAAATCTCGTCGGCGAGGCGGTCGGCGCCGACACGCGCCATGTTGATATGGGTCTGCGTATGGGCCCCGAAACGGGCGAGCGGGTCGGCGGCAAGCGCGCGCAGTTCGTCGGCGTTCATGATCAACTGGTCGACGATGGAGAGCGGTTCGATCATGCGCGAGCGCGCGGCCCGGTCGATCTGCGCCACCGCAACGTCTTCGTCGTTTGAGTGGACGTAGTGTACGATGCGCTCATAGGCGTCCTGCTTGCGGCTTGGCGTGTCGGTCAGCACCGTCTCGCCGCCACCGCCGAAGTCGAATTCGAACTTGTCCTTCGAGCGGGTCAGCACCTTGGCGGTCTCCCACCATATGGAGCGGGTGCGCTCGACGAAGCCCTTGGCGATGAAGATGGTGTAGGGCACGTGGTGCCGGCGGAACACCGGCGCGGCATGCTCGGCATTGTCGCGGAAGCCGTCGTCCAGCGTGAACACGACGAAGCGGCGCTTGTCCTGCCTGTCGGCGAGCAGTGCCGGCAGATCGTCCAGCGCCACCGGCGTCAGGCCGGTTCCGACGCAGACCCGGATCGCCTCGTCCAGGAATTCAGGCGTCACCGACAGCGTCGCGTTCGGGTCGAAGCCGCCGCGCCGGGCTGGGCGCACATGATGCAGGGTGAGAATGACGCCGCGACCCGCCGCCGCCGGCCACAGCGCACCTGCCCTGGTCAGGGCTACCCCTTCGAGGCCAGCGCGGATGGCGCCATGTTTCAGAAACCGCTTGGCCGAATTTTTCAGCGACATGCCGGCGCCCCGTCCGCGAAGCTGGCGGCATTGGCAAGGCGGCCTTCCGATCCAGGATGGCGTTGCACGGACATTCCTCGGCTCTGCTACGCGCCCGCGGAATGCAGGACGCGTCGATGGCCGATGGCACGGCCGCTGAAAGCCTATTCCAGCGCCAGTTAATAAACTGCCCGTGCAGCGCTACGTTTTGGGTGTCATCGCCTTGCCGGGCAAGGCGATGCCCGCAACCGCCTCAGCGGTATTTCATGTAGCCGACAAAGCCGGCGATGCGCCAACGGTCGCCATCGTTGCGGCAGAAATAGAGCGTCTGCCAGTTCAGCCGGTCGCTGCCGCCATCGGCCAGCGGCACGGTGCCGTCGAACTTCTTGTGCGCCACCGCGACATTGCCGTTGATCTCGATGCGGTTGAGCGTCACCGCCTTGAGCAGGGCCGATGGCAACGGCTCGGCATAGGCGACGGCGGCGGATTCGGCCGCCTGGCGCAGCCATTCGTCGCGATAGGCCTGCAGCGTCGGGAAGGCGGCGTTCCAATCGTCCTGGTTGGGAGAATTGTGGGCATGGATGCCGAGGAAGCGCACCTCGTCGAAATCATTGGCCACCATCGACCAATCCTGCGCGGCAAAGGCCTCGAAGTCGCGCGGCATCAGCATCTCCCAGATGAAGGCGCGGTCGGCGTCGCCGGCAAAGGGGTTCTTGGTCTCGGTCATGTCGGCTCCGGTAAGGTTCGTCTGCAGAAATGGTTCAGGAGAGTTTGCCGCGCGCGGCGACGGGCAGGATGTCGACGACGCGGTCGCCGGAAATCAGATAGACCTCGTCGAACAGATTGGTGACGACGCAGGCATGGTCGGGCAACACGCGCACGCGGTCGCCGACGGCAAGCCTGGCGCCGCCGCTGAGTTCGACCTTGCCATGCTCTTCGCTCAAGGCCGTGACGCGCGCGCCGGGGATGCCGACCAGTTCGCCATGGTCCGGCAGGCCGAGCAGGTCGCTCGACAGTGCCTTCGAGCCGCTGTCGAGGATGGCGCGGGTCGGCGTTGGTGCGGAGACGACGGTGGCGAGCACGGTCAGCGCGCAATCGTCCGCGCTGGCCGCACCCTTCTCGACCTGGTAGCGGTCCATATAGATGTAGGTGCCGGGCCGGTATTCGGTAACGATGGCTGCGTCCTGCCTGCGCCACATGTCGGGCGTGCCGCCGCTGGTCACGGTCTCGCAGGCGAAGCCTTCCTTTGCCAGCAGGTCGCGGGCGTCGGCGAGCCAGGTTTCCGCGGCTTCCGGCGCGCCGGCGGCGGGATAGGTCATCAGGCCGCCGAAGGTCAGGCCGGGCGCCGAAGCGATCTGCTTTGCCAGCGTCAGCGCTTGCTCAGCCGTCTGCACGCCGCAGCGGGCGGCACCCGTGTCGCATTCGATCAGCACTTTCAGCGGGCGGCTAGCGTCCGTGAACATTTCAGCGAGCCCGGCGACGGTGGTCGCGCTGTCGGCGGTCACCGAAAGCGTCACGCGCCGATGCAGGGCCAGCAGCCGCTCCAGCTTCGCCTTGCCGATGATGTTGTAGGGCAGGAAGATGTCGGTCAGCCCGGCATCCGCCATCACCTCGGCCTCGCCGATCTTCTGGCAGGTGATGCCGGCGGCGCCGGCTTCGACCTGCTTTTTCGCGAAATAGGGCAATTTGTGCGTCTTGATATGCGGCCTGAGCTTCACGCCCGCCGCATCGGCAGCAGCCTGGGCGCGGGCGATGTTGCGCTCGGCGCGGTCGAGATCGATCAGCACGGCAGGCGTGTCGATTTCGGCGATGGTTTTCGGGCGTGGGCTCATCTTTTTGTCTCTTGTCGGCAGAAACGGTTGTCGATCTTTCAAACCTGGCCGGTGGCGGAGCGCCAGCTCTCGATCAGCTCCCGGTACCAGCGGGCACTCGATTTCAGCGTTCGCTGCTGGGTGGCGAAATCGACATACACGATGCCCCACCGCTTGGTGTAGCCAAGTTCCCATTCGAAATGGTCCAGGAACGACCAGACGAAGTAGCCATCGACACGAATGCCGGACCGCATCGCTTCAGTCAGCACCTGCAGGTGGCCCGACAGGAAGCGAATTCGCCCCGGATCGTCGACACGGCCGTCTTCGGAGAGCTGGTCTGGCATCGAACAGCCATTTTCGGTGATGACGACAGGCGGCAGCTTATCGCCGTAACGGTCGCGGAGGGCGGTCAGGACCTCGCCGAGGCCACTGGGCACGATCGGCCATCCCATCGTTGTTTCCGCGGCGCCGCCCGTCACCTCAACCTCGAAAGGCTCAAGGGCGGGCGTGGCAGCGGGTTTCAGCGCGGTGACCGTGAGCGGGTGGAAATAGGTCAGACCGAGCCAGTCGATCGGCGCCTTGATGATGTCCAAATCGCCTTCCCGCACCGCGGACCAGTTGGCGTCGGGCAGGGCCTCCAGTTCCTTCGGATAGCGGCCGAGCAGAACGGCATCGGTGACGAGGTTGTTGCGCAGCGCATCGAACAGGACGGTCGCGGCTCTGTCTTCGGGAGCATTCGAGGCGGGCCGGCAGGGTGAGGAATGATTGGTCAGGCCGATTCTGGCATTCGAATGCGCGCGGATCGCCCTTGTCGCCAGGCCATGGCCGAGAAGCAGGTGATGCATCACCGGCAGCGCCGCGCCGGTCGACAGTCGAAAGCCCGGCGCATGCTCGCCAAGCACATAGCTGTGGCGCATCAGCGTATAAGGCTCGGCAATGGTGAACCAGCTGCGGACCCGGTCGCCGAGCCTCCGTGCCACATGTTCTGCGAAGTCGGCGAAGCGTGTGCTGGTTTCACGCGCACACCAGCCTCCGTTCTCCATCAGCGCGGCGGGCATGTCGGAATGGAAAAGCGTGGCGATGGGTTCGATGCCCCGTTCCAGAAGACCGTCGACGAGCCGATCGTAAAAACCGAGGCCCGCTTCATTGACCGCGCCGCTGCCGGTCGGCTGGACCCGGGACCAGCAGACGGAGAAGCGATAGGCGCTGAGGCCCAGTTCGGTCATGATGCCGAGATCCTCGCGCCAGCGATGATAGTGGTTGGCCGAGACGGAACCGTCGCTGCCGTCGACGACGCGGCCGGGCTCTCGCAGGAATCGATCCCAGACCGATTCACCACGCCCATCCTCGGCGAGCGCGCCTTCGACCTGATAGGCGGCGGTCGCGACACCAAACAGAAAGTCGCGCGGGAATGTGGCACCGAGTGCTGCTGGTGTTTCAGCAATCACGCGAGACTGGCCGGAAAGGGTGGAGGGAAGTGCCACGGTCAATCTCCGAGCGGCAGGCGCGGATCGGCCACCTTCAGCGTGTTCACGCTTTGCTTGATCCGGCGCAGATTTTCCAATGCCTTCGATCCCCGCGCTTCGGCGGTTGCCGTGGCGATGATGTCGAGGATGGCCAGCAGCGCGTAGCGCGACGAGGTCGGCTTGTAGATGTTGCCGTCCTCGACCGCCTGGAACGGGATCACCGTTTCGGCCGCCTTGGCGAGCGCGGACTCCGGCGGCGTGACGGCCACGGTGACGGCGCCGTACTGGCGGGCCACCTGCACGGCCTCGACCGTCGAGCGCGCATAGCCCGACACCGAGAAGGCGACCACCGTGGTTTCGGGCGTCGCCACAGACGCATACATGCGCTGCAACTGTCCGTCGACCTGGGCGAGCGCCGACAGGCCGAGCCGGAACAGCCTGTTCTGCATTTCCGTCGCCATCATCGAGGAGATACCGCCGGAGCCGACGCACAGAATATTGCCGGAAACGGCTATGCGCTCGGCGATCTCGATCAGCTTTGGCATGGCGAGGCTGCCGGTGGCGCGCTGGATGGCGGCGATGGCGGATTCGGTGATGGCGGCCGCGATGCGCTGCTCGCGCACGTCGCTGCCGGGCGGCTCGGCCGACAGATACTGGCCGCCGATGGCGATGGCCTGGGCAAGGTAGAACTTGAAATCGCGCAGGCCTTCGCAGCCGAGGCTGCGGCAGAAGCGCGTCACCGTCGGTTCGCTGATGGCGGCCCGCGCGGCGATCTCGGAGATTGCCGCCTTGGAGACGAAATCGGGTTCGGACAGCACCATGCTGGCCAGCCGGCGATCCGACTTGGTGCCGTCCTGCGCCATCATTTGCAGGCGGGTGATGATGTCCGCCGGGCTTTTCACAGCGGCAGGCCCGTTGCCGTGTCGAAAAGATGGATGTTTCGGGGGGCGACGCTGACCGGAAGCTGGTCGCCGGGCTTCACTGCGATGCGGTCGCGGAACACCGCGCGCACCGGGTCGCTGCCGATGGCGCCATAGACATGGGTCTCGGAGCCGGTCGGTTCGACGACGTCGACACGAATGGTGATGGCGCCATCGCCGCCGGCGATAAAATGCTCGGGCCGAATGCCGGCCTCTATGGTGCCGCCAGCGGCTGCGCTGCCGGCAAGCTTCAGCCGGCCGCCGCCCGCAGGCTCGAACCAACCGCCGTCCGATGCCGCTTTCAGCGCCCCGGAAACGAAGCTCATCGATGGCGAGCCGATGAAGGAGGCGACGAACTTGTTTGCCGGCTTGTCATAGAGGTCGAGCGGCCTGCCTACCTGTTGGATACGGCCCTTGTCCATTACCACGATGCGGTCGGCCATGGTCATCGCCTCGATCTGGTCGTGCGTGACATAGACGATGGTGGATTTGAGCCGCTGGTGCAGCGCCTTGATCTCGGTGCGCATCTGCACGCGCAGTTGCGCGTCGAGATTGGAGAGCGGCTCGTCGAACAGGAAGACTGAAGGTTCGCGCACGATGGCGCGACCCATGGCGACACGCTGGCGCTGGCCACCTGAAAGCTGGCGTGGATAGCGGTCGAGATAGGAGAACAGGTTGAGGATGCCGGACGCTTTCTTGACCTTCTCCTCGACCACCGGCCCGCTCTCGCCGCGGATCTTGGGGCCGAAGCCGATGTTCTCCGCCGCTTTCAGATGCGGGAACAGCGCATAGGACTGGAACACCATGGCGATGTTGCGCTTCTGCGGCGGCAGGTTGTTGGACCGCACGCCGCCGACCAGCAGGTCGCCGGCATTGATCGTCTCCAGTCCGGCCAGCATGCGCAAAAGCGTTGACTTGCCGCAGCCCGATGGGCCGACCAGCACGACGAACTCGCCACTGGCGATCTCGAGATTGATGTCCTCCAGAATTTTGTGATGCCCGAAGGACTTTGACAGGTTGCGGAACGAGACGTCGGTCATGTCTGGCTAACCTCCCAGAATGTCGTCGATGAATGGCAGATAGCCCGCCGTCAAACCGGCATCGACAGGCATGACGACGCCGGTGATGCCCGAGGCGCGCTCTGAAGCGAGGAAGGCGACGGCTTCCGCCACTTCCTTCGCATTGACGATGCGCCCGAGCGGATAGAGCCGCTTCAGTTTGCCGAGAATGTCGGGGTTTTTCTCCAGCCGGTGATCCCAGGCGGCGGTGCGGATCGAGCCGGGGCACACGACATTGGCGCGCACGCCGCTGCGACCAAGCTCGACGGCAAGTGCCTTGGCATAGGCGTTGATGCCGGCCTTGGCGGCGGCATATGCCGGATTGCCGAAATGCGCGATGGCGTTGACCGAGGACACGAAGACGACGCTGCCGCCGCCGCGTTTCGCCATTGCCTTGGTCAGCGGGTCGGCGAAGGTCATCACGCCGGTCAGGTTGAGGTCGAGTTCGCGCTCGATGCTTGCCGCGTTGAGCGCGACAAGCGTCTCGGCGCGGGTCCAGCCGGCGTTGTTGACGAGGATGTCGGGCACGCCATCGCGTTCGACAAGGTTAGCCGCGGCCGTCTCCAGCGCGGCGCGATCCGTCAGGTCGAAGACATGGCGCGAGGCGATCGCCGGATTGCTCAGCGCCTCCATGGACTGGTCGCAGCCGACCACACGTGCGCCGCGCTCAGCAAGCAACGCGACCAGCGCCGAGCCCAGGCCGCCGCCCGCGCCGGTGATCACCACGGTCTTGCCCTGGAACTCTTTGTCGGACATCGCCCGTGCTCTCTCCCCCTGGCTGGACCTTTTCACGGCTAGGCGCAAAAATGTAATTAAGCAACAGAAAAATCTGCTTGAAAGGTGGATTTTGCACGATAATGTAGGAAAGTAACATGAAGGCAAAACCGCATGTTGCGACTCGGGCCGCCGGCCCGCAAAGACAATGGGAGAGATTTTATGAAACTGGCACGATGGACTGCCGGCCTCCTGGCCGGGTTGAGCATGCTGGCGGTGGCCGCACAGGCGGAAGCGGGCGAAGTGCGGGTGACCGTCGCCGAATACAGCTCCAAGACCGGCCCTTATTTCGAAGAGGTCAAGAAGGAATTCGAGGCGGCCAATCCCGGCACGACACTGAAGTTCGAAATAGTTCCGTGGGACGTGTTGCTGCAGAAGCTGACCACCGACATTGCCGCCGGCACCAATGCGGATCTCTCGATCATCGGCACGCGCTGGCTGATCGACTTCGTCCAGCAGGGCGTCGCCGAACCGCTCGACAGCTATGTGACGCCGGATTTCAAGGGCCGCTTCATCGAGACCTTCCTGTCGCCCTCGATCATGGAAGGCAAGACCTACGGTCTGCCGATCGCCGCTTCGGCGCGCGCGCTCTATTACAACAAGGACCTGTTCGACAAAGCCGGCATCAAGAACCCGCCAGCGACCTGGACCGAGCTTCAGGAGGACGCCCGCAAGATCAAGGCCAACGGCGCCTTCGGTTACGGCATCCAGGGCAAAGAGATCGAGACCGACGTCTATTATTATTACGCGATGTGGTCGTTCGGCACCGAAATCCTCAACAAGGATGGCACTTCCGGCCTGAGCACGCCCGGAGCGCTTGAGGCGGCCAAACTCTACAAGTCGATGATCGACGAAGGACTGACCCAGCCCGGTGTCACCTCGATGAACCGCGAGGACGTCATGGCCCTGTTCAAGCAGGGCAAGGTCGGCATGATGGTCACCGCGCCCTTCATGATGAACCAGCTCAAGGACGAGGCGCCGAACCTGAAATACGGCGTTGCCGCCATCCCGGCCGGTCCGACAGGCGCGCGCGGCACCTACGGCGTCACCGACTCCATCATCATGTTCAAGAATTCCAAGAACAAGGATGAGGCCTGGAAACTGCTCGACTTCCTGTTCACCACAAAGCAGCGCGCCAAGTTCACTCAGAACGAAGGCTTCCTGCCGGTGAACAAGGAAGAGGCCAAGATGCCGTATTATGTCGACAATGCCGGTCTTGCCGCCTTTACAGCACTGCTGCCCGAAGCCCGCTTCGCTCCGGTCATCCCGGGTTGGGAGGAGATCGCGCAGATCACCAGCGACGCTGTGCAGAAGATCTATCTCGGCCAGGGTGAGCCGGAGGCGACGCTGAAGGACGCCGCCGCCAAGGCAAACGGCGTGCTGAAGAAGTAGCAGCCGACGGCGCGCCCGGTTTCGCCGGGCGTGCCACGGCACGGCGAAGAATGCGGCACCAACCAGGCCGCCGCGCCTTCTCTCGCCCGATCTCCGCTTCGTCCGGCATCCTTCCGCATCAGAAGAGGGAACCGGTCAGGTCCACCGCGGCGCCGGTCTCGTTGCCTCCCTTCGAGGTCGTCGCCCAGGTGGACCTGATCGTTGGGCGGTCGCTTCCGCAGGACGGAAGCGGCTTCGTGAAGCGGGATCGGGCGAGGCCCCAACCGGATTAGACAGATTTTCGCATGCACAATCGCGCGCTGCCCTATCTGCTCACCTTGCCCAGCCTGTTTCTGGCTGCGGTGGTCATCTTCTGGCCGGTCTACGACCTGATCCAGATATCGACCCACGATGTCAGTCGTTTTGGCCAGCTGCGTGACTTCATCGGCTTTGCCAATTTCGCAGCCCTTGCGGGCGATCCCGACTTCATGGCCGCACTGTGGCGCACCGGCCTGTGGACGCTTTCGGTCGTCGCCGGCGCGCTGATCCTGTCGGTCCCCGTAGCGATGATCCTGAATTCCGACTTCTACGGCCGCGGTCTCGCCCGCATCATCATCATGCTGCCCTGGGCGGTCTCGCTGACCATGACCGCCGTGGTCTGGCGCTGGGCGCTGAACGGCGAAAGCGGCATGTTGAATTCGGCCCTGATCGGGCTCGGCATCATCGACCAGAACATCCAGTGGCTGGCCAGCGCCGGCACCGCCTTCCCGATGCAGGTGCTGATCGGTATCCTGGTGACGGTGCCGTTCACGGTCACCATCTTCCTCGGCGGTCTGTCCTCGATCCCCGACGATCTCTATGAGGCGGCCGCGCTCGAAGGGGCGTCCCCCTGGCAGCAATTCCGCACCATCACGCTGCCGCTGCTGAAGCCGTTCATCAACATCGCCATCGTGCTGAACATGATCTACGTCTTCAATTCCTTCCCGATCATCTGGGTGATGACGCAGGGCGGGCCCGCCAATTCCACCGACATCCTGGTCACCTATCTCTACAAGCTGGCCTTCCGCGTCGGCAAACTCGGCGAGGCCTCCGCCGTCTCGCTGGTGATGTTCGCCATATTGCTCATCTTCACCATGATCTATGTGCGGCTGGCCATGCGGGAGCGGCAGGCATGAAAAAGAGCAAACTCGTCCGTTCCATAATCGCCTGGCTTTTGCTGGCGCCGTTGATCGTCGTCACGCTGTTTCCCTTCGCGGTGATGTTCCTGACGGCGGTGAAGCCGCGCACCGAGGTTTTGTCTCCGACCTGGTGGCCGAGCGAATTCCGCTGGTCGAACTTCGCCGACATGTGGGTGGCGACCGGTTTCGGCCGGGCGCTCATCAATTCGCTCTACGTTTCGATCCTGGCCACCGTCGGCGCCATCCTGATTTCCATTCCCGCTGCCTATGCCATGTCGCGCTTCCGTTTCGCCGGCTACGGGCTGATGCGGCAGTTCCTGCTGGTCTCGCAGATGATCTCGTCCATCGTGCTGGTGCTCGGCCTGTTCCGGCTGATCGCCGCCTGGGGGCTGATCGAGAGCACGACGGCCGTTGGCGTCGTCTACATGGCCTTCAACGTCGCCTTCACCGTGTGGATGTTGCAGAGCTATTTCGACACCATCCCGCGCGATCTAGAGGAAGCGGCCTGGATGGAAGGGGCCAGCCGCTGGCTCACCCTGCGCAAGGTGTTCCTGCCGCTTTGCCTGCCGGCCATCGCCGTCACCGCCATCTTTACCTTCATCAACGCCTGGAATGAGTTCATCGTGGCATTGACGATCCTGCGCAGTCAGGAGAACTACACGCTGCCCATTCAGGTGTTCGCGCTGGTTGCCGGCCGCTACACCATCGAATGGCATCATGTGATGGCCGCGGCCTTGCTTGCCACGCTGCCGGTGGCGGTGATGTTTGCCTGGCTGCAGCGCTATCTCGTTCGCGGCCTCGCCATCGGCGCGGTCAAATAACAGGAGAAATTTGAGACATGTCACGCAAGCAGGTTTTCGGGTCCTCGCATGTGCCGCTTTCGCCGGCGGTCAGGGCCGGCGACTTCGTTTTCGTCTCGGGTCAGGTGCCGGTGCGCGCCGATGGCACGGTGGTCGATGGCGGTATCGAGCCGCAGACCCGGCAGGTGCTGGAAAACGTCAAGGCGGCGCTGGCGCTGGCCGGCGCCACCATGGACGATGTGGTGAAAACCACCGTTTGGATCGAGGACGCCCGCGACTTCGGCGGCATGAACAAGGTTTATGGCTCCGTCTTCGCCAAGGAGCCACCGGCCCGCACCACGGTGGAATCGCGGTTGATGATCGACATCAAGGTCGAGATCGAGGCCGTTGCCTACGCGCCGGTGAAATAAAGACCGGCACTTGCGCTAGCTTCTCCGCCCAAGCGGCGGAGGGGCACAACTCCCAAGCTGATAGAGTACCCCATGCGTATCTTCACCGCCTCGCTGGCGACCGAAACCAACACCTTCTCCCCCGTGCCGACCGACCGGGCATCCTTCGAGATGGCCTTTTATGCCGGGCCGGGCGAGCATCCGGAAACGCCGACTTTGTGCTCTTCGCCGATCGTCGCGTTGCGCCGTCGCGCCGCTGCCGAAGGGTTGACCGTGATCGAAGGTACGGCGACTTGGGCCGAGCCCGGCGGGCTGGTGCAGCGCCAGACGTTCGAAGCGCTGCGCGACGAAATTCTCGACCAGCTGCGCGCAGCGCTTCCCGTCGACGCCGTCATCCTCGGCCTGCATGGCGCGATGGTGGCGCAAGGCTATGACGATTGCGAGGGCGACCTCTTGGCGCGCGTGCGCGAGATCGTCGGGCCGGATGTCGTGGTCGCTTCCGAGCTCGACCCGCACAGCCATCTGACGCCGAAGCGGGTGGCGGCGGCCAACATCCTGGCCGCCTTCCTCGAATTCCCGCACACCGATTTCTATGAACGCGGCGAACATGTCGTCGAACTCGGCCTCGCCGCCGCGCGTGGCGAGATCAAGCCCGTCATCTCCACCTTCGATTGCCGCATGATCGAGGTGATGCCGACCAGCCGCCAGCCGATGCGCGGTTTCGTCGATCGCATCAAGGCGCTGCACGGCAAGGACGGCATCCTGTCGGTCTCCGTCATCCACGGCTTCATGGCCGCCGACGTGCCGGAGATGGGCGCGCGCGTCATGGTCGTCACCGACAATGACAAGAAGAAGGGCGACGCGCTGGCCGAGCGGCTGGGACGCGAGCTTTACGCGTTGCGCGGGCAGCTCGCCATGCCGATGCTGACGGCGGATCCGGGCATCGACCGCGCGCTTGTCGTGCGCGCTTCCGAGAGAGCAAAGCCGATGGTCATCGCCGATGTCTGGGACAATCCCGGCGGCGGCGTCGCCGGCGACGGCACGTCGCTGCTGCGCGCGATGCTGGCGCGCGGGCTCAAGAATGTCGGCGTCGCCACCATCTGGGACCCGCTCGCCGTCACCTTTTGCCACGCTGCGGGCGAGGGTGCCGTCATCGACCTGCGCTTCGGCGGCAAGGCCGGCCCGCTCGCCGGCGAGCCGATCGACGCCAAGGTGCGCGTGGTCAAGGCCGTCGACGAAGGGTGGCAGAGCTTCGGCCCGAGCCGTGTGACGCTGGGCGCCGCAGCGCTGGTGCGGCTGGAAGGCACCGAGATCGACGTCATCCTCAACACCAACCGCACGCAGACTTTCGAGCCGGATATCTTTTCCAACTTGGGCCTCGATCCGCTGACGAAGGACGTGCTGCTGATCAAGTCGACCAACCATTTCTACGCCGGCTTCGAACCGATCGCCGCCGAGATCATCTATGTGTCGGCGCCGAGCTCCTATCCGAGCGACCCCAGGGCGACCGACTACGCCAAACTGGTGCGGCCGATCTGGCCGCGCGTCAGCGATCCTTGGAAAGACGCGCAGAACTAGGCTGGCCTGGACGGTCGACGTCGCGACGGCCAAACACCCCGCGACGCTGCCCGGCAAAGAGCCGAGGTCGACGGATTGCAACAATGGTCAGGCCGCGCACGCCGGTCGAGATACGATACGGCGTGCGCGACCGAACCCATTCCACCCGAACCCCAGGCGCGGGAAGTCTAGCCAAATTTACCGCGCCAGCGAACTTCCCGCTGAAATACACCCAAAAATAGTTGGAAGTACTGCCGCGCTTGCCCGGGTAGAGCATACGTGTTTGCGTCCGGTTACACTTTGCTGGCGGTCCCGGCTGGTGTAGAGAACGCGCTCGAAACTTCCAGGGACGGGTTGATGACAATGTCGAAAAATATTCGCGGTTTTCTGTCCGGCGGGCGCCGGAGCGTTGCCGCGGCCCTCGTCCTGCTCGGCATGGCGATGCCGGCAATGGGCCAGGAGGCCAAGCTCGATGCGGCAAAGCCGGCCGACGGTGCGCCCTGGTTGATCAATTGCGCCAGCGGGGTTTCGAGCACTGATCTCGAGTGCCAGGCTTCGCAGAACTTGACCGAAACCAAGACCGGCCAGCGCGTGCTGACGCTGACGGTGCGGCGGCAGGGGGAAAAGGGCGAACTGACCTTGCTGCTGGCCTTGCCGCATGGGCTGTTCTTGCCGTCAGGGGTCTCCTACCAGGTCGACGAAGGCGAAAAGGCGACCGCCGCCATCCAGACCAGCGACCAGAACGGCGCCTATGCGGCCGTGCCGCTGGCGCCGGCCCTGCTGAAGACGCTGAAATCCGGCACGACGCTGAGCATCGGCATGGAAGCGGTGACGCGCAAACCTGTCACCATCCCCGTCCCGTTGAAGGGCTTCACCGCCGCCGTCGACAAGATGGTAGCAACGAAGTAGCGGCTTGAACGCCGCGCTTCCTGTCGGGCGCGAAAAGGACACTCCAGCAGTTTGGCACAGCGGCTGGTTCGTTCCGAAAAGCGAACCCGATTTTCGAGGTTGTGGGCCAGGTCAATGTCCGGGCGCCTCGTCTTCCTCAGCCTCAGGTTCCAGTTGATCGAACGCGATTTGCCAGTCGGCGACGATATCGGCGCGCGCCTTGTCACCGCCCTGGGCCGCAAGCCGCGCCTCCTGTCTCAGCGCGATGCGTGCGGCAGCCCGCGCAACGCGGCCTGACGGCGGCACCCACCCTCGAGGTTCGACGCCTGTCGCCAGCGCTTCGCCGACCGCGGCCTTTGCCTCCAATGCTTCGCCGGTGCCATACCGGGTGAGCAGCGCCTGAAACGCCACGTGCAGGTCCGGATCGAAGGCCTGTTCCTCGCCGAGCGCGCCGATCACCGGATTGCCGGGATGCAGGAAGGCCAGCGGCAAGAGGCCGGCCGGGATCGGGGTGTTGGCCGAATGGGTGCGGCCGCTGGCCAGCAGCTTCGGCAGGAGATGTGTGTGCGGGCCGGGCGGCGAAACACCGCCAGTGTCCGGTCCGCCGATCTTCTGATAGACCTCGACGCGGCCGAGCGCGGTCAGCGCCACACGATGCGGATGCGTCGACAGGATGGCGGCGGTCGCATTGTTGCCTGCCTCGAACAAGGAGCGGCCGAGATTGGCGCGCAGCTCGCCAAGCAGCTTCGGGTCGCTGGTGCGGATGCAGAAATCGCACTGCGCCAGGCCGAGCCCCATGTCGAACAGGATGCCGGTGCGGTCGATACCGCGGATCGCGTGGTCGTCCGGTCCGATCTCGGTCAGCACCTTGCGTTCCGCGCGCCGCGCATTGGCCTCCGGCAGGCAGAGTGCCACGGCATGGCTCCAGCGATGTCGTTTCGGGCTCAGCGTCTCATAGGCGATCGCGGTCACGTCGGCGAGGCGCCGCCGCTCCAGCCGGATGCCACCGCGCCGCGTCGCGCGCGCCAGTTCCAGCCCGTCGTCGATCACCGGCTGTTCGCCCTTGTCCTGGTGGAATTCGGCAATGGCGCCGAAGGAACCCATGCTCCAGCCGGACCGCCAGTCGCCGAGATGGGTTTGCAGCAGCGGCTCAAGGTCGGTCATGGTCTTCTTCCTGTTGTTGGGCTGGTTCGGCGAGGTCGAGCGGTTGGACGACGGCTCGCCCGTGCGCCGTGCCGAAATAGGCCTCGACGCCATAGACATCGCGCAGCGCCTGCGGTGTCAGCACCTGGTCCGGCGCGCCGTCGGCCACCAGACGGCCGCCGTCGAGGATGAGCAGCCGGCTGCACCAGCGCGCCGCGAGACCGAGATCGTGCAGCGAGGCGACGACGCTGCGGCCTTGCCCCGCCAGTTCGGCAAACAGCCGCATCAGCGTGATCTGGTGCGACGGGTCGAGGCCGGCGGTCGGTTCGTCCGCGAGCAGCAGCGGTGTTTCCTGCGCCAGCGCGCGTGCGATCAGCACCCGCGCCTTTTCGCCGCCGGACAGTTCGGTCGCTGCGCGGTCGCGGAAGCCGTCCACTTCCATGCGCCGCATCGCCCGCTCCACGGCGGCGCGGTCGTCAGGCGACGGGGCGGCAAATCCCGCGCGGTGCGGAGTCCGCCCCAGCGCCACCACCATCTCGACCGGGATTGCCCAGGCAAGTTCGCGCTCCTGCGCCAGATAGGCCACCGCTGCAGCCCGTTCTCGGGCGTTCATCCCGGCGGCATCGCGTCCGTTGATGACGATGCTGCCTCGTGCCGCGACGAGGCCGAGCACCGAGCGCAGCAATGTCGACTTGCCGGCGCCGTTGGGGCCGATCAATCCGACGAATTCGCCCGGCCGGACGGTGAAGGAAATGTCTTCCAGCACGCGCCGGGCGCCGAGCGAGGCGGAAAGGCTGGTGAGGGTCAGCAGGCTCATGCCAGCCTCCGCCGTTCGCGATAGACGAGCCACAGGAAGAACGGCGCGCCGACGATCGCGGTGAGCACGCCGAGTTTGAGGTCCTTGCCCGGTGCGATGACGCGCACGAGGATGTCGGCGGCGAGAACCACCGCCGCGCCGCCAAGGGCGGAAGCCGGCAGCAGCCGCGAGGGCCGTGCTCCCACCAGCGGTCGCAGCAGATGCGGCACCACCAGCCCGACGAAGCCGATGGCGCCGGCCACGGCGGTGGCGGCGCCCACGGAAGCGGCGGTGCCGAGCACCGCCAGGCGCTGCACGCGGCGTATGTCGATGCCCAGCGAGGCCGCGGTGTCGCTGCCGAGCGTCAAGGCGTCGAGCGCGCGGCCGAGTGTCAGCAGCACCGCCCAGCCGGCAAGCATGAACGGCGCCGCCAGCCAGACATGGGTCATCGAACGGTCGGTGAGCGAGCCGAGCATCCAGAACATGATCTCCAACGCCGCGAAGGGATTGGGCGACAGGTTGAGCGCCAGCGAGGTCATGGCCCCGGCGAGGCTGGAGACGGCGACGCCGGCCAGGATGATGGTAAGCGTGCTGCCGCGCCCTCCGGCGAGCGCCTGCACGACGATGACGGCGACCATCGCCCCCGCGAGCGCTGCCAGTGGCAAGGCGAAGGGAAACAGCATCGTCAGGCCGGAATAGATGGCGAGCACGGCGCCGAGCGAGGCCGAGGCGCTGACGCCGATCAGGCCGGGTTCAGCCAACGGGTTGCGCAGATAGCCTTGCAGGGCCGCGCCCGAAAGGCCGAGCGTGGCGCCGACCATCAAGCCGAGGAGCGCGCGCGGCAGCCGGATCTCGCGCATGATGAGTACGATTTCGTCCGCCTTGTCGGAGAACAGCGCGCGCATGCTGTCGCCGAAGGCGATGGCTGCCGGACCGACCGTCAGCGACAGCATGAACAGCAGCACGACCAGGACTGTCAGCGCCGCGAGCAGGGCGCGGTAGCGGGTCGTTTCACTCATGGCTTTTCGGCTCCCGAATGATCGCTGGCCGCCTCGACAAGCAATTGCACTGCCTCCGCCGTGAACGGGGTGCCGCAGATCGTGTATCTGGCCGGCACGGAAATGCTGCCGGTTTCCGCCGCCAGCGTTCTGTAGGCGGGGTGGACAAAGGTCTGCTGGGCAAGGGCCGGCGCGGCGTAGCGCGCCTCGCTGTCGACCAGCATGTCCGGCCTGGCCATGACCAGCAACTCCAGCGGCAATTGCTGGGTTCCGGACATGCCAAGCCTGGTGGCGAGATTGGTCAGGCCCGACGCGGTTACCACCGCGTCGACCAGGGTGCCGGCGCCGGAGGTGTAGGCATTGGCGTAATAGGTAGCGACGGTGATGTCGGGATGCGCCTTGGCCCTGGCCTCGGCCAGCTTGCGGTCGAGCTCGGCCACCAGCGCCTCGGCGCGGTTGCGGCGGCCGAGCATGTCGCCCATCCGCCTGAGGCCCGCCTTGACGTCGTCGAAGGAGGTTTCGGGCGCGAATTCCTCAACGCGGATACCGAGCCTCCTGAGCAGGCCGACCGTCGCTCGCGTCGTATAGCTGCCGGCAAGAACGAGGTCCGGCTGCATCAGGAACACTTCCTCGGCCAATCCGTGATTGATCGCGAAGCGCTGTGCTTCGTCCACCAGCACCGAGGTGTTGGGATCGGCGGCAAGATAGGAAACGGAATGAAGCTGGCCGTCGGCGGCCAACAGCATTGCCATCTGGTCGGTGCAGACATTCGTCGAGACGACGCGTCGCGGCGCCTCGCCGGCGCGCGCCGCGCCGGCAAACGCGACGAGGGCAAGGCCCGCTGTCAGTGCAAAGGCGGCGGCACGGTCGATCCAGCCGGTGTGGCTTGTGCTGTCTGGTGCCATCGCCTTGTCCTCGTTCACCGTCAGAATGTCCGGGTGAAGCTCAGATTGAAAGTCCGGCCGGGCGCGCGATAATCCGTCACCGTCGAATATTCGGCGTCGAACAGGTTCTCGACCGCGAACTTCACCTGCGAACGGGCGTCGAGCGCATAGAGCGCGGTGAAGTCCATCGTCACATAGTCCGGCAGTTTCACCGTGTTGGCCGCGTTGGCATAGCGCGCCGCGCCGTAGAGCAGACGGGCGGTCAGATCGAGCTGTTCGGTCGGGCTATAGGTGATCTCGGCCGTCGCCTTGAACCGGTCGCGATAGGGGATGTATTTGCCGTTGTCTTGGTTGAGCGGTTCGCGCACATCGACAGTCACCTTTCCGGCCCATTCAGTGTTGAAGCGGTGGTCGAGCGCCGCCTCGAAACCGGTGATGCGGGCCTTGGCCACGTTGAAGGGCCGATAAGTCGGCGGATTGGACGCGATCGCGTCGGCCAGCCAGGTCTGGTAGAAGGCGAGGTCGAGACTGGTGTCGGCGCCCGCCCGCCAGTTTAGCCCGACTTCGTAGGATTTGGATTTTTCCGGCTTGAGGTCCGGGTTGGAATAGCCCGGATAATAAAGCTCGTTGAAGCTCGGTGCCCTGAAGCCGGTGGCATAGGATGAGCGCAACGTGACGTCGGGCAGGATTTCATAGCTCGCGCCGACATTGTAGGTGGTGGCGCCGCCAAATTGGCCGTTGTGGTCATAGCGGATGCCGCTGTCGATCGTCAGCGCGTCGTATGATAGCGAGTATTGGCTGAACACCGCCGCCAGCGTACGCGCGGTCACGTCGAATTTGACGGTGGAATCCACCTGTTCGCGATAGGCCTCTACGCCGCTGGTCAGCACATGCGACATGGCGCCGGTGTCGAAACCCTTCTGGGTCGAGGCGAAGATGCCGTAGCGGCTGGAGTTGAAGCGGCTGTCGCCGGCGACGCCGTCGCGGAAATTGCGGGAGCGGTCGACGGAGCTCGACAGTTCGACGGTCGAGGACCAGTCCGCGCCATGCTTGATCTCGGTACCAAGTTTGCCGACGAAGCTTGTCGTGTCGACCTCGTTGGCGCCGGGATAGGAGGCGTCGTACTGGCCGCGACTGCGGGCAACCAGCGCATCGCCATAGATTCGGCCCCAGTCGAACTGCTTCGACAGCGAGGCGTTTACCGACCCCAACAGGAAGCCGTCATCGTCCGGCTCGTGGCCCCAGGCAGTCGGCATGGTGAAATCATAGCCGCGCGTGCCGATCACGCTGCCACCGAATGAATAGTCGACGCCGCTCGCGTTGTGACCGCGTACGTTGCCGGACAGGGTTCCGCCCCAGGGATGGCTGACGCCGGTGGTGATGGAGGCGCAACTGTCGCGGCCGTCGGCGCAGGGGCCGCCCTGCTTGGTGATGATGTTGACGACACCGCCCATGGCGTCGGAGCCGTATTGCGCCGAATGCGCGCCCTTGGCGATTTCGATGCGTTCGATCGAGTCGAGCGGAATGTTGCCGAGCGAGGCGGTGCCGGTGGTGACGGAACTGGCGCGGACGCCATTGACCAGCACCAGCGTCTGGCTGGCCGACATGCCACGCAGATAAAGATTGGCGCCGGCACCCTGACCTCCATAGGTGATGATGGAAACGCCTGTATAGGCTTTCAGCAGCGAGGGCAGATCGGGCGCGGCCGAGCGTTCGATGCTCTTGGCGTCGATCACCGTCACCGAGGAGGTCGAGCGCTCCAGCGTGGTTTCGCGTCTCAGCGGTGTGGTGACCACGATGCGGTCGAGCATCGTGACGTCGCCGCGGTCATTATTGTCCTGCGCGCCGGCATGGTTCGTCGAAGCCAGCGCCGCGGCACCAACCAGGAAAACAGTCTTTGTCACTTCCGCCCCCAAAAGGATCGACGGCGCAACGGCGCCGCAAGGTTCATCGCGAACCGCAGACGGATGTGGCGATGCGAGGATTTGCGACGGGTCGCATTTCACCTCTCGGCCGTTCCGGCACGCGGCAACACTTTGTCGTGTCACCGCCACGGAAGACCGCGCCTGATCACACCCCGTGATCAAGCATGGGTGACCGGAACAGGCAGGTCTCCTGACTTCCGTGTCATCGCTCTCTTCCGCCTTCCCGGTCGCGTCAGCGCCAGTGGCATCGTGGAAGAAGGCTCAACGGTTACAGTTGCGGGGGCAGTCGCGGCTTCGTCCGATTGCTCGGCCTCACCGTGTTCCCTTTTCATCCGCCTCGCGGCGGAACCAATTCCGATTCGGAAGCTAGCCATGGCTGCCCGACGCGTCAACCGGGCCGGCGAACGAATGCCGCGATGGCAGCGATGCCGCGACCTCAGCCGTAGTGGAGGCGCGGTTTCGGACCCTGGCCGACGAATTGCACGCCGACGCGGTCGTTGCGGCGCCAGCGCAGCACCGCTTCATAGGCGATGCCATCCACAGGCACGTAGAGGCTGAAGCGTTCGGGCACGACGACGTCGGCGGCCACCTTCAGTTCGGCACCGTTGGCATGCTGGTTGCGGATGACGCAGGGGATTTCCGATGTGTGGATACTGGTGATGATTGTGGCGCCCTTGAGCACGCGTTGCCGGTGCTCGCGCTCGCGATGTTCCGTTTCCTGTTCGGACATGACCGTCTCATCACCCGGCGCCATCGGGCTGCGGCGCGTCTCAATTAGAACCCGTGCAGGTAACCATGAACACCGACAATAGACAATTGCCGCGGTGTCGCGGCCAACAGCAATCTCCGATCGGGGTATCGAATTGATGAATCGGGACCGTGTCGTTTTCAGGACTTTCGCACCGGTCTGTGCGGCAGGCGGCGGGTGGCGTAGCGACAACATCGACCCGTAACATTGTTGCAATGTGACGACGCGAAGCAGGGCGACGGCATCTGGTGCCGCAATGATTTCGAGATGAGGCCTGCAATGCGCTTGTTATCTGTGGTGTGTATCGCTGTTGTTCTGTCCGGCTGTCAGAACACACGCGATCGGGAACGCTGTCTGTCCTACGGGTTTATCGACGGAACCCCAAGCTTCTCAAGATGTCTGCAGCAATTTGACCTGGACAGGGATCGCCGGGGCGACCGCCCGTTCGACGACGAGCGCTACGAATACTGACGGCATGGACCGCGACGTGATCTCCGGCTAAAGCACACCCCTCTCAAGCAACAGTGACCAATGCACGTATTGATCGTTGAGGATGATCGCGAGCTCGCATCCTCGTTGAAGCACATCATGGAAAGCGCGATCGGGGTGACCGACGCTTTTGCGACAATCGCGGAAGCCGAGGCGGCCTTGATCGCCCATCCGTTCGATCTGGTGATCATCGACCGCCGGCTTCCCGATGGCGACGGCCTTTCGCTGCTTCCGGTGCTGCGCCGGCTGCGGCCGCGGCCCGCCACCTTGGTCCTGACCGCGCTGGACGACCCTTTCGACATCGCATCGGCCCTGGACAAAGGGGCGGACGAATATGTCGGCAAACCCTTCGAGCCGACCGAGCTCGTCGCCCGCGCCCGCGCGGTCCTGCGCCGCTACAGCCTGGACGCGCTGGGCACCACGCAGATCGGCAATCTGGTGTTCGATCTCAACCACAGGTCGGCGAATGTGGGGCAGAAGGTGCTGGAGATTCCGCGCCGCGAACTGGCCATACTGGAAACCCTGGTGCGGCGCGCCGGGCGCGTCGTCCAGCGCGAGACGCTGGAAGCGTCCGTCTACAACATCAATGAGGACATCGAATCCAACGCCCTGGACTCGCATGTGAGCCGCCTGCGGCGGCGTCTGCGTGAAGCCGATTGCGACGCCGTGATCAAAAGCGTGCGCGGCATCGGCTACATGCTGGTGTCGGAATGACGCGGTTGCGCCGATCCATCGCCTTTCCGGTTGCCACCCTTTTGGTCGCCGGCATGCCGATCGTCATGATTTTGAGCACCGTGCTGACGCTCGCTGTTCTCGTCAGCACCAGCCTCGAGGAGCGGCTGCGCATCAACACGACTGAGCTTTCCAAGGTTCTGTCCGCGGCCATCACCTATGACGCGAGCGGACATCTCGTGCTCGACGGCAAGCGGCTTGCCACGAACATCGTCGACTTCGCCGAGGCGCAACCCACCTTCTGGTATGTCATCGGAGACGGGGTCCAGACCATAACACGCGGCACCCAACCGTCCTCGGCCCGGCGCGTCTTCGATCAGGTCCCTCCGGAGATCGGCTATTCGGAGTTCAGCTATCGGCAGGACGGTCGGGACATGCTCGGCATCAGGACCGTCACGCAAGGCGGCGGGCGCAAGACCGTTGCGGTCGGTGGCATCTGGCTCTCCACCTGGGAGACGATCCTCGTAGCCCTTATAGCGGTGCGTTCGCAGGGTCTGGTCCAGCTCCTCTGTCTCGTCTTGGTTGCCACCACCTCGATCGCCGTCGTCGTGGTCAAGCGCTCGATCGCGAGGCCAGTGCGCCGTGTCGTGGAATCGGCCGAGCAGATCGACGGCCTGCCCAATGGCCGCAGGATTTCCGACAGCCATACGCCGATCGAGCTGAAGCCCATGGTCGCGGCCTTCAACACCGCTCTGACGCGCATCGATACTGCCTTCGAGGCGCAGCGCAATTTCCTGGCGAACGCGGCGCACGAACTGCGCACGCCGTTGACCAAGATGCGCCTCAAGTTGGAGCAGGTGAACGATGCCGAACTGCGTGGCGTGCTGGTCCGCGACACGACGCGACTGGCCTCGATCGTGACCACGCTTCTGCAGCTTGCCCGCCTGTCCGGCCAGTCGCTGACCTTCGCGGAAATGGACCTGGCCACCATCGCCAAGGCCGTGGTGTCCGACCAGGTGCCGACGGCGCTGAAGCAGGGCATCGAGATCGAATTGCGGGCGCCGGGCCGGCTGGTGCCGGTTTCCGGGTCGGAAACGGCGATCCGGGTCGCTCTGGAAAACCTGATCCTGAATGCCGTGCGCCACGCCGCCGGCACCCGGCTGGTGATTGTCGAGGTGCTCGTGCCATCCGAAATCCGCGTGATCGATCATGGGCCAGGCATCCCGGCCGACGAACGCCTCGCGGTCCTCCAACCTTTCGTCCGCGGCAAGCGCTGCGACAGCGAAGGCACCGGTCTGGGGCTCGCCATCGTCGAACAGATCATGAGCGCCCATGGCGGCTCCATTGCCCTCGAGGAGACCAAGGGTGGCGGAACGACGGTGTGTTTGAGGTTTGCGCTAGCTGGGGTGTCGGCGAGGGGAGGTCGATCCGGCGTTCCGGCAACGAGCAGCGCGTCGGGATAAGGTCGCCCCGGGAGAGCGTCCACGGCGATAGGCCAACACGTCCAAGTCTTGATTGTGGTCGAGATTAAGAAGTGGTGCCGCTTAGGTGACTCGAACACCTGACCCCATCATTACGAATGATGTGCTCTACCGACTGAGCTAAAGCGGCCCGGCGAGCTTGGCGCCCGCGAAGATGGCTGGGTGATAGCCGCAAGCCCGCGCAAATTCAAGATGCGTCGTTGCCGATTCTCGCCAAAAGCTGGACGAAAGCGGCGTCAGGCAGCGAGCCTGTCCTTCGCCGCCCGGTATTCGCGCACCAGCCGCTCGACCAGTTCGGCCGCCGGCACCACCTTGTCGACGGCGCCGATGCCCTGGCCGCAGCCCCAGATCTGCTTCCAGGCCTTGGCGGCGCTGAAATCCATCGTCGAGGGGTCGGAGACCGGCAGATTGTCGGGATCGAGCCCCTGGGCGCGGATCGAGCCTTTCAGGTAATTGCCGTGCACGCCGGTGAAGAGGTTGGAATAGACGATGTCGGCGGCCTTCGATGCGACGATCATCTGCT
Organism: Mesorhizobium sp. 2RAF21; assembly: GCF_052115345.1. Lineage (NCBI taxonomy): Bacteria > Pseudomonadati > Pseudomonadota > Alphaproteobacteria > Hyphomicrobiales > Phyllobacteriaceae > Mesorhizobium > Mesorhizobium sp. 2RAF21. The sequence goes on from NZ_JBFRGM010000006.1 coordinate 325,707, forward strand.
TGTACTCATCCACCGCCCGCGCCTCGGCCGTGGCGATGAAGGGCGAACCGATATAGGCCATGTCGGCGCCCATCGCCTCCGCGGCAAGCACGGCGCCGCCATGGGCAATGGCGCCCGACAGGAGCAGCGGCCCGTCGAACCATTGCCGGATTTCCTGCACCAGCGCGAAGGGCGACAGCGTGCCGGCATGGCCGCCGGCGCCGGCCGCCACCGCGATCAGCCCGTCGGCGCCCTTTTCGATGGCCTTGCGGGCATGGCGGTCGTGGATGATGTCGTGCAGCACGATGCCGCCATAGGAATGCACCGCCTGGTTCACTTCCTCGACGGCACCGAGTGAGGTGATGACGACCGGAACCTTGTATTGCACGCAAAGCCGCAGATCGTGCTCCAGCCGGCCGTTGGTCTTGTGCACGATCTGGTTGACCGCGAAAGGGGCCGAAGGCTGGTGCGGATGGGCGGCGTCGTGGCGGGCGAGTTCCTCGGTGATCTCGGCCAGCCATTCGTCGAGCTGGGCTTCCGGCCGCGCATTGAGCGCGGGAAACGAACCGACGATGCCGGCCTTGCATTGCGCCAGCACCAGCGGCGGATGCGAGATGATGAAGAGCGGCGAACCGACCACCGGGATCCTGAGGTTTTTGCTGAGAATCTCCGGCAATGCCATGGTCGCGGGCCTCCCGTTCGTATTGACGTTTCCGTAAACGTCAATTTCATAGCGCAACCTCGCAGTGTCGGCAATCGCCGAAAATCGGGTCCGGAAAGTCACGGTTGGTGGCGAAAATGCCTGTTGTAGGCACCGGTTAGCGCGAAATGGCGGCATCCGCCCGTTGATTGATCGCCCTCCGACGGCTAACCATCAGCAACTTGTGACCGCCTGGCGGAAGGAAAGCGATTTGGACGCGATCGAAAAGGCGATCCGCAACGCCTTCGAAAAAGGCGACCCCGACGACCGCGCGTTCCGCGAGCGGGTCTATCGCTCGGCTTTCGCCGCACTCGACCGCGCGCTGCTGGCCAATCCGGGCGTCACCGTCGAGGTGGCGATCAAGCGCCGCAAGGCCATGCAGGCCAAGATCGCCGAGATCGAATCGGAATTCCTGCCGGCCGTGCCGGGCGCGGCACCCGAGGTTCACATCGGCGAACATGCGCCGGCCACGGAGGCGCCACTGGGTGCGCCGGCGACGCCGGAACTGCGCATTGAACCTTCCGTCGGAGCCGCTCACCGCCCGGAACCGGGCATCGACGCGCCGCGTTCGCGCGTGTTGCCATCGGTCCCCGACATCATGCCGGACCGCACCTTGCCGGGCGGGCCGTCGCCCGAGGACATCAGGCTGGCCGGCGGCCCGGAAGTGCGGCCAGACCGCGATGCGCGCCGGGTCGGGCGTCGCCTGCCGCTGACGGCGATCTTCTTCGGGATCACGCTGCTCGCCGCCGTCGGTATCGGCCTTTGGTGGGCGGTCCAGACCGGCGCTTTCAAGACGCTGGAGGAACTCGGCCAGCCGCCATCGCCCACGCCGACCGTGTCGGGCGAGGATTATACGCCTGACGCCGGTGCCAAGACGCCGAAACTGTCCAGCGACGGCGCCCAGAACCGCCACTGGATCAACGTCTTCTCCCCTGCCAATCCGGCGCAGGTCGCCACCCCTTCGGATGCCAAGGCAGCGGTGATGAAGGACGATTCCGGCTCTTTCCTGCGCATCACCTCCGGCCCTGCCGGGTCCGCCATCAGCTTCGATGTCGGCCAGGGCATATTGGAGCAGATCGCCGGCAAGCATGCCGTCTTCGATATCATCGCCCGCGCTGAGGACGGCAAGGAAACGCAGATGTCGGTCGACTGCAATTTCGGCGAGCTGGGCGACTGCGGACGCAAGCGCTACGCCGTCGGCAATCAGCGCAACGAATATCTGTTCGACGTGCAGATGCCGGCCAAGCGGCCGGGCGCTGCCGGATCCATCGCCATCAATTCCGACTTCGACAAGCAGGGCAAGTCGGTCGATATCTATGAGATCAGGGTGTCGGTGACCGAGTAAGGCACCTCAATCGAGCAGAGCCTGCAGCGTCTCGATGCGGTCGGCCTCGGCCGTCGGCTTGTCCCAGCGCAGCCGCGAAATGCGCGGGAAGCGCATGGCGACGCCCGATTTGTGGCGGGTCGAGCGGTTCAGCCCCTCGAAGGCGACTTCCAGCACCAGCCCGGCGGTGCGGTCGGCGCGCACCGAACGGACCGGTCCGAAACGCTCGATCGTGTTGTCGCGGACATATTTGTCGATCTGCTTCAGTTCCTCGTCGGTGAAGCCGAAATAGGCCTTGCCGACCGGCACCAGTTCCTCCGCGCCTTCCGGCCCGGCCCAGACGCCGAACGTGTAGTCGGAGTAGAAGGAGGAGCGCTTGCCGTGTCCGCGCTGGGCATACATCAAAACGGCGTCCACCGTGTGCGGATCACGCTTCCACTTGAACCAGAGCCCCTTCGGACGGCCGGCGAGATAGGGCGAATCCCAGCGTTTCAGCATCACCCCCTCGATGATCGGGTGTGGCGGGGTGCTGCGGCTGGTTTCGAGTTCGCCCCAACTGTTGAACGCGACGAAGGGCGACAGGTCGAAACGGGCGGGATCGAGCGTTTTGATAAACGCCTCGAGCCGGGCGCGCCGTTCGCGGAAGGGCAGGGTGCGCAAATCCTCCTCTCCCAGCTGCAAAAGATCGTAGCAGCGCATGAAGGCGGGATATTGCGCCTGGATCTTGGGCGACACGCTTTTGCGGTTCAGCCGCTGCTGCAAATCGGAGAAGCTGCCGGTGGCGTTGGGCGAGCCGACCAATAGCTCGCCGTCCAGCACCGCGTCAAAACTGATCGCTTCCATAAGGTCGGGAAAGGCCTGCGCCACATCCTCTCCGGTGCGCGAATAAAGCCGCCGCACACCGCCTTCCGCAGTGGCCTGCACGCGAATACCATCCCATTTCCATTCGGCGGCATAATCGGCCGGATCGAGCTTTTCGAAATCCTTGTCTTCGACCGGATGCGCCAGCATGACGGGGCGGAACAACGCCTTGGCGGCGCGCTCTGGCTTCTCTGCCTTGCCCTCCAGCCAGGCGAACAGCTCGGCATAGGGCGGCGTCAGCCCATGCCAAAGCTCCTCGATCTCGGCCACGTCGACCCTGCCGAGGTCCGCCACCGCCTGTTTGGCCAGCCGCGCCGAGACGCCGATGCGCAACCCGCCGGTGACCAGCTTGATGATGGCGAAGCGTGCCGAAATGCCGGCGCTGTCAAGCAGCCGGGTGAGCACTTTCGGCCCGTCGGAGCGGCTGGCGGCCTGCAGCTTGCCCACCACCTCGCCCAGCGTCGGCACATGGTTCACCCGCGCGGCGGGATCGGTGGGCCAGACCAGCGAAACGGTCTCGGCGAGATCGCCGACATAATCGTATGAATAGCCAAACAGTACGGGGTCCATGCGCTCGGTCACCAATGCGCGCAGCATGGCGGGCTTCACCGCTGCGATGGAAAGATCGCCGGTGATCGCCGCCAGTGCATAACCGCGATCGGGGTCCTCGACACTGCGGAAATAGTCGGTGAGCAGCCTCAGCTTGCCGTTGCGCGACGGCATCAGCACCAGCCGGTCGAGGAGTTCGGCGAAGCGGTTCATTGCCCCTCGTCCTCATAGCCGATGAGATGCAACGGTTTCCCGGTAAGACCTTCCAGCTCGCACCAGCGCACCAGCGCCTCTTCGCGGCCATGCGTGACCCAGATTTCCCGCGCACCGGTTTCCCTGATCGTGGTGGCCAGCTCGTCCCAGTCGCCATGGTCGGAAATGATCAAGGGCAGTTCGACGCCGCCCTGCTTGGCACGCTGGCGAATGCGCATCCAGCCAGAGGCGAAGGACGAGACCGGGTCGGGGAAGCGCCTTGCCCAGCGGTCGGAGAAGGTGGAGGGCGGGCCGATGACGATGGCGCCGGCGAAGTCGGGCTTCGTCCCGGTCTCCACGGTCGCCGGCTCCAGCACGCCGAGATCGATGCCCTGGCTCTGGTAGTAATCGGAGATCTTGGCCATGGCGCCGTGGATGTAGATGGGCCGATCGTAGCCGGCGTCGCGCAACAGCCGCATCACGCGCTGCGCCTTGCCGAGCGCATAGGCGCCGACCAGATGCGAACGCTCCGGAAACTGCGCCACAGAGCGCAGCAGCTTGGCGATCTCGTCTTCCGCCGGCGGGTGGCGGAACACCGGCAGCGCGAAGGTCGCCTCGGTGATGAAGACGTCGCAGGGCACCACCTCGAAGCCGGCGCAGGTCGGGTCAGCCTGGCGCTTGTAGTCGCCGGAGGCGACGATGGTGAGGCCGTTGTGCCGAACCGCGATCTGCGCCGAGCCCAGCACATGGCCGGCCGGATGGAAGCTGACGGAAACGCCGTTCAGCGTGATCGTTTCGCCGAGCCTTGCCGCCTGCGTCGTGCCGGCGAAATCCTCGCCGTAACGCAGGGCCATGATGTCCAGCGTCTCGCGTGTTGCCAAAACGGCGCGATGGCCGGAGCGGGCATGGTCGGAATGGCCATGCGTGATCAGCGCGCGGTCGACCTGGCGGACAGGGTCGATGAAGAAATCGCCGGGCGGGCAGTAGAGCCCTTCGGGACGGGAGCAGAGCAATTCGCTTGGGCGCATGGTGTCAGGATAGGTCATCGGCGGCGAGATGAAAGGTGGCCGGCCAAAGGCTGCTGCCAGATTTGGCAGGTGCCTATGCTGAAGCCAGGGTGTCAGGAGGGGGGTGGCCGCTGCCGTTCCCTTCTCCCGCAAGGGGAGAAGGGAAAAGGGGGGCTTGCGCGGAACGCCCCGCTACCGCTATGCGACGCGCCGGAGATCTCCTCATGAAACCGCTACCCGCCTCGTCGGGCGACCTGCTTGCCGACCGCCGCGCCGATTACGCCGAGGCGCTGTTCGCCTCGCAGGACTATGCCGACGCCGCCGAATTGATACTGGGTGCGCTGGAGCTGGCGCCCGACTGGGCGCTCGGCTGGTTTCGGCTGGGCGAAATGCAGGAAGCGGCCGGCAATCTCGACGCCGCCGCCGAGGCCTGGGCAATGGCGCTCAAGCTCGACCCGATCGACCGGCCGGGCTCGGCACTCAAGCTCACGCTCATCGGCCGCGCCCCGCAGGCAGACGCCCCGCCAAGCGCCTTTGTCGAAGCGCTGTTCGACCACTATGCGCCGAGCTTCGACACCTCGCTGGTCGAAAAGCTCGAATACCGTGTTCCCGAATTCCTGACCGAGGCGATCCGCGCGCAGGGCGAGCGCCGCTTCCGCCTCGCGCTCGACCTCGGCTGCGGCACCGGCCTGATGGGCGAGCGGCTGCGCCCCTTCGTCGACAGGCTCGAAGGCTACGACATTTCCGCCTCCATGCTACGCAAGGCCCGCGACAAGGGCGTCTACGATCATCTCGGCAAGGCCGATCTGCAGCAGTTTTCTTATGCCGGCGAAGCACCGGACCTGGTCACCGCCGCCGATGTCTTCATGTATGTCGGCGCCCTGGACGGCATTGTGAGAACCGTTGCCGGCCTGCTTTCGCCCGACGGCCTGTTTGCCTTTTCGGTCGAGAAGCTTTCCGCGGCGGGCGATTTTGCCCTTCAGCCCTCGCGTCGCTACGCGCATGCCGAAGCCTATGTCCGCGCCGTGCTGGCGGCGAATGGTTTTTCGGTCCTGTCGCTCGAGGAGCGCGTCATCCGCCAGGACCGCCGCGAGCCCGTCGCCGGGCTGATCGTTGTGGCGGCGCGGTAGCGGAGGCCTTTCGGGCGGGGCCGTCGCCGCCTTCACCCTGTTTCGGGCCGTCAGGGGGATGTGACGGAGCGGCACCCCAAGCACTCGTCATTCCGGGCAAGCGAGGCGAAGCCGAGCGCCGACCCGGAACCCATTGAGCAGCGCGGCCGGGAACGAAGGTCGCACGGACGACATGAAGCATGCGACGCCGGTCCGGTTGCGTGAACGGTCCAGGACGAGGACCGGGCCGGGCTCGACGATGGTGCGGCCAATGGGTTCCGGCTCTCGCTGCGCTCGGCCGGAATGACGGCGGTGGAGTTGTCGCGTCGACGCATAGTAGCGTTGATACACTTCTTCATCGCCACGCCCGCTTTCGCGTCTGGCCATTGTCAAAGAACACTCCCTCATTGGAGGGTGGGAAGCGGGGCGCCGGGTCGGTGCCTCTTAGCAAATAATACGTGGCGCCTTCCGGGCGCCCCGCCAGTGTTCTTGCCCCGGACCGACCTCGCCGTCCTTCGCGACGGCAGACTTCGGGCCTCGAAGCCGCCATTTTCGGCGGCCGGGTTTTTCCAGGGCCCGGACTTAGGGCTCGTCACCAGACAGCGCCACCGTTAGCGCTGCCAGTCCGGCACCGGCGCCCTCCCTGATACCCGGTGCGCACCAGGTTCCCGTGAG